>DATKCZ010000045.1:0-64179 GCA_035512955.1 Acidimicrobiia bacterium | reverse complement strand
GGTCCACCGAAGACACCACCGCCGCCAGAAACGGGCCCACCGGGATGTCTTCGAGGGTGTCGGGGAGCAGATCACGGTCAGATTCGACCCAGCCGTCGGCCAGAGCCAGACAGGTCAGCCGATACGACAGGTCGACAGATTGAGCGGCTTCGACCTCTTCGATGCTCTCCCCCGGCCAGAGTCCGATACCAGAATCATGGTGATCGAACATATGTTCGAATCATACGCCCAGCCACCGACAAATGTCAACCCCCCTATTCAAACTTGTCAAAACACAAGCCAACACCAAGCGCGCCGCCTGGTGGTCATTCGGCTCAGTGAGATAACCCGATTCGCCACCGATCCCGGGGGCCTCGTGTGGGGGGAGGTCGGCGACGAATCTGTCGGTCTCGACACTCTCGATACGGAACGTCTCGTGCTTGCGCACCTCATACCGGGCACCGGCGTTGGCGCCGAATCCGCCCCACAGGGCGTACATCTCGTCGTGGGTGAACGCCTCTCCACCCTCAGGAATCACCGGGTTTGGCCGATAGGTTGGCTCAGTGCTTGCCACCCTCACCAACTCGGCCCGAGCCGTTCGCCGACGCCACGGCGCCAAGCTGGCCCGTTTCGGCGCGGTCAGCGCGTTCAACGTCGTCGTCGGCCAGATCCTGCTCTTCTCGGCGCAGACCGCGCTCGGCTGGAGCCCATTGGTCTCGAACACCTTCTCGGTCAGTGTCGGCGCGGTACCGGCCTACTTCCTCAGCCGTTACTGGGTGTGGGAGAGGAGAGGACGGAACAAGCTGATGCGGGAGGTGGTCCCCTTCTGGACTCTCGCTCTGATCGGCTTTGCCATCTCCTCGCTGGCGGTTTGGCAGGTCTCCAGTCGGTGGGACCCGGGCCCACTGGTCATCAACCTGACCAACCTGGCTGCGTTCGGCGTGGTCTGGGTGAGCAAGTTCCTCATCCTCGACCGGGTGTTGTTCAAAGGCGAGGAAACCCCCAGATGACGCACTCGATGAAGTACGCATCATCTGACTTGACCGCGCCCGCCCCGGGCCACGACACTGGTGCCGATCAGGAACTTCCTCAACACCTACGACTGGTCACGTCCCGAGCTCCAGGGCATGCTCGACGATGCCCATGCCCTCAAGGAGTCACCCCTCGGCGATGACCTCGCCGGGCAGACCATCGCCCTCCTCTTCCTCGACAACTCCCTGCGCACCAGGACGTCCTTCGACGTAGGTGCCTACCAACTCGGCGGTCATGCGGTGGTATTGAGCCCGTCGGGCGGCATGTGGCCCCTCGAGTTCGAGAAGGGCTCGGTCATGTTGGGCGATGCCGAGGAACATGTCACCGAGGCAGCCAAGGTGCTCTCCCGCTACTGCGACCTCATCGGGATCAGGGCTTTTCCCAAGTTCGAGAGCTGGGAAGAGGACCGCAAGGACTTGATCCTCAACGCCTTCACCGAGCACGCCGAGGTCCCCGTCATCAACATGGAGACCATCACCCACCCGTGCCAGGAGATGGCGCTGGCGATGACACTCCAGGAGCAGCTCGGCGAGCTCGATGGCAAGGAATTCGTGCTGACCTGGAGCTATCACCCCAAGCCATTGAACAGCGCCGTTGCAAACTCGGCACTGGTGATGGCGGCCAAGTTCGGAATGGACGTCACCCTGCTCTGCCCCAATGCCGAGTACCTGCTCGACCAGCGCTACCTCGACATCGCGACCGCCGACACCTTGGCCCACGGGCGCCGGCTCAGCATCACCCACGACATCGAGGCGGCATACGATGGCGCCGACGTCGTGTACGCCAAGAGCTGGGGCGCTCTCCCCTACTTCGGCCGATGGGACGAAGAGAAGCCGATGCGTGACGGTTACCGGCACTTCATCGTGGACGAGAAGAAGATGGCGAAGACCGACGGCGCCCTGGTCAGCCACTGTCTCCCCATGCGACGCAACGTGATCATGACCGACGGGGTCTTCGACAGCCCAGCGTGCATCGCATACGAGGAAGCGGAGAACCGTCTTCACGTGCAGAAGGCGATCATGAAGAGACTGGTGAGGGCCAGCTGATCATGGCCCCCAACAAGGACATTCGCCAGACCATCGTCCAGCTCCTCTCCAACGTGAGCGAGGGCAAGGAGATCCGCACCTACTTGCGCCGCTTCTCCGAGTTGGAGAAGACCCGTTTCGCGGTGATCAAGATCGGGGGCGGCATCCTCCGCGACAGGCTCGAGGAGACCGCCGCCTCCCTGGCGCTGCTGCACACGGTCGGGCTCACACCAATAGTGATCCACGGAGGCGGGCCCCAGCTCGACGAGAGGCTGGAACGAGACGGGATCGTCAGCGAGAAGGTCGACGGTCTGCGGGTCACCACGCCGCAGATCCTCGACGCCGCCCGGGAGATCTTCACCGCACAGAACATCCGTCTCGTCGAGGCGGTGCGCGCCCAGGGAGTCGAGGCACACGGTCTCACCCAGGGGGTGTTCGATGCCAAGCTGGTCGACGCGGATCGCTATCGCCTGGTGGGCGAGCCGACGTCGGTTCACCTCGACTTGCTGCAATCCATCGTGAAGTCGGGGGCGATGCCGATCCTCACCTGTCTCGGGGTGGCCCCCGGGGGCCAGCTCGTCAACATCAACGCCGACTCGGCGACCCGCATCCTGGTCCACGAGATCCAACCGATGAAGATCATCTTCCTTGTCGACGCCGGCGGTCTCCTCGACCGGCGCGGCAGGGTGATCGACTCGATCAACCTCGCCACCGACTACGACGAGATGATGTCCGAGGAGTGGGTCCACTCCGGGATGCGGCTCAAGCTGAGGGAGATCAAGCGTCTCCTCGACGACGCCCCGCTGACGACCTCGGTGTCGATCACCACGCCCTCCGCACTCGCCCGCGAGCTCTTCACCCACAGCGGCGACGGCACCTTGGTGCGCAAGGGGGAGCACATCCACAAGTTCGACCACAAAGGAGCCGTCGACTCCGGGCGTCTCATCGAGTTGATCGAAGACGCCTTCCAGAGGATCCTGCTCCCCCATTGGTGGGAGGAGACCGACCTGCTCACCGCCTACGTGTCCGAGACCTATCGCGCCGCTGCGGTCCTCACCGAGCTCGACGAGTTCGTCTACCTGGACAAGTTCGCCATCGAGGAGAGCGCCCGTGGCGAGGGGCTGGCGAGGACCGTGTGGACCTTGCTGACGAGAGACTTCCCCGAGGTGGTGTGGCGCTCCCGATCGGACAACCGGTTCAATGCCTTCTACGAGCAGGAGTCGGATGGCTCGGTGACCGTCAACCACTGGACCATCTTCTGGAAGGGGATCACCGACTTCGAGGTGATCGGGCGAGCGGTCAAACTCCTCTCCGACATGCCGGCATCGTTCGAGAGGGACTCGAGCGGTGTCTGACGTCTTCGCCGTGGGTGTGGTCGGGGCGCGGGGACACACCGGTGCCGAGCTGATGCGGATCCTCTCCAATCACCCGTCGGTGAGGGTCGAGCTCGCCGGTTCGCGTGAATTGGCAGGACAGCCCGTGCCCTCGATCGCAGGGCTCGAATACGAGTCACTCGGCCCAGCAGCGGTGACCGATCGCCGGCTGGACGCTGTCATCCTCGCCCTGCCCGATGGGGTGGGTGCACCGTGGGCGGAGGCGGTCTCCGAGAACACCGTGATCGTCGACATCTCCGCGGACCATCGCTTCGACGACTGGGTGTACGGCTTGCCCGAGCTCAACCGGGAGAAGATCGCCGGGGCGCGAAGGATCGCCAACCCGGGCTGCTATGCGACCGCTCTGCAACTGGCGGTGGCTCCCTTCGTCGACCAACTGGACGGTCCCCCGGTGGTGTTCGGCGTCTCCGGGTACTCCGGGGCGGGGACCGCTCCGTCGCCCCGAAACGACCCCGAGAATCTGCGGGACAACCTCATCCCCTACCGTCTCACCGGTCACAACCATGAGCGTGAGGCGACCCGCCACCTGGGGCACACCGTGAGGTTCATGCCCCATGTCCACCCCGTCTTCCGGGGTCTGCTGGTGACCGCCCACATGTTGCTCAGGACGGCAACGAACGGCGATGAGGCCTTCGACAGGCTTGGCACCGCCTACGAGTACGAGCCGCTCGTCGAGGTCCAAGAGGAGATCCCGACGCTGCGCGACGGGACCGACCTCACCGGCGTGTTGATCGGTGGAGCCACCGTCAGTGAGGACGGCCTCGGGCTCACGGTGGTGGCGGTCGAAGACAACCTCCTCAAGGGAGCCGCGGTGCAGGCGGTGCAGAACCTCAACCTGGCTCTGGGCGTCCCGGAGCTCTCGGGTATCGAGTGAGCCACCGCGAGGACACTGTCCGCTTCTCCCTGGACGGCTGAGGCCGGCGATCAGCGGATGATCTCGCCGAGAGCGGCGTAGCGCAGCATGTGCGCCTGCCCGCTGTGCAGGGCGTACTCATCGATCATCCTCACCAGGGTCGCCCCAAGGGGCCTGCCGTGGCCCAGGCCCAAGGAATCGAGCAAGGGGAGGGCGGCGACGGACGCATTCGCCTTCTCCACCTCTGCGAAGTAGAGGGCCAGGTCGACGTCGATGGTCTCGACCGATCCTCCGGCGTAGTCGTCGTCTCCGTAATGGTCGACCCGCTCTCCCCCACCGAGACCCCAGCCGAGAAAGACGTGCTCCATCTGGGTCATGTGCCGGACCAGGCCGAGCACGGAGAGCTCGACCGGGGGGATCGACCACTCGACCAGGCGGTTCGGGCTCAAGTCGCGCAGCTTCCTCTGGAACTCGGACCTCTGGTAGTCGAGCCATTCGGTGAGCACTCGACGCAGGTCGGTGCTCGGCCCGGGCTGGTCGCGCTTGGAGAAATCGAGGGAGTCGAGGAGATCCGATGACACCGTTCCCTTTATACCCCACAACTAGCTTGGCGGCCATGGCATGCACCGCCGTGGAACTGATCGAGCTCAAACGCGACGGGCGCCACCTCCCCGCCGCGGGCATCGAATGGCTCATCGCGGCCTACACCGACGGATTGGTGCCCGACTACCAGATGGCGGCGATGGCGATGGCGATCCTCCTCAATGGTCTCGATGCCGAGGAGTTGGCCGCGTGGACCAATGCCATGTTGAACTCGGGCGACATCCTCGACTTCTCCAACGTCCCTTTCGCCAAGATCGACAAGCACTCCACCGGCGGCGTCGGGGACAAGATCTCGATACCGCTGGCCCCGCTGGTCGCCTCCTGCGGGGTGGCGGTTCCGATGATGTCGGGACGCGGGCTGGGCCACACCGGAGGCACCCTCGACAAGCTGGAGTCGATCCCCGGATTCACCACACGGATCGACAAAGAGCGGTTCGGGGCGATCCTCGGCGAGCACAACCTGGTCCTCGCCGGTCAATCCGACACCATGGTCCCCGCCGACCGGAAGCTGTATGCGTTGAGAGGCTCGACCGGGACCGTCCCCTCCATCCCCCTGATCGCCAGCTCGATCATGTCGAAAAAGCTCGCCGAGGGCCTCGACGGTCTGTTGCTCGACGTCAAGACCGGTTCAGGCGCTTTCATGCAGGACATGGCGAGTGCCCGGGAGCTGGCCCGCACCATGGTCGGGATCGGGTCGAGCAGCGATGTCGAGACGGTCGCTCTCATCACTGCGATGGATCAGCCGCTGGGCAGAGAGGTGGGCAACGCCAATGAGATCCGCGAATCGGTCGAGGTCCTCAGAGGGGCGGGGCCCGACGACGTCACCGAGCTCGTCCTCACCTTCGGGGAGGTGATGCTGGATCTGGCGGGCATCGACGACGGGCGGGAACGTCTCCACGAGGCGATCGACACCGGTGCCGCGCTGCAAAAGCTCAGGGAAGTCGCCGCCGCCCACGGTGGCGACCCGGCGGTGCTCGAGGACACATCACTTCTCCCTCAGGCGCCCCACCAAGCCACGATCGAAGCTGGAGAGGGGGGGTACGTGACCCGTTGTGACGCCCTGATCATCGGTCTCGCCGCCACCAGGATCGGCGCGGGTCGGGAGCGGATGGAAGACGAGGTCGACCATGGAGTCGGCATCACCGTCCATGCCAAGATCGGTGACCGGGTGTCTGCCGGGGACCCCCTGGCAACAGTTCGCTACCGCGACGAGTCGAGATGGGTCGCCCAGCGAGACGATCTGGCCTCGGCGTGGACCGTCGAAACGGCTCGACCCACTGTGGGGGACCTCGTCGTGGAGCGGATCGATCGCACCCAAATTTGAGTGCGGAGTCAACACTTCTCTCACCCGTTACCATCGCCCCCGCCATTCGACCACAAGGAGCAATGCGCAAATGAAGGTCGTCGTCTGCGTGAAGCAGATTCCAGACCCTGCCACCCCCTACACCCTCGAGGATGCCACCTTCTGGCTGGTGAGGCCGTCGGACCAGGTTCTCGACGACACCGACCGTTACGGGGTGGAGATGGGTCTCCAGATCGCACAGGCCCACGAGGGAACGGTCACCCTCGTCAGCATGGGCCCAAAGGGAAACGCCCAGGGAATTCGTCAGGCCCTCGCCATGGGCGCCGACAAGGCGGTGATAGTCGACGACGGCGCGCTACGTGGCTCCGACGCCCTGACCACGGCCAGGGTGCTGGCCAAGGCCATCGATGGGGAGGGCTTCGATCTGGTGATCGCGGGGACCGAGTCGACCGATGGCTATTCCGGTGTCGTCCCCCAGATGCTGGCCGAGCTGCTCGATGCCCCGGCCCTCACCTACGCCACCTCGGTCGACACCGACGGCGAGAGTGTCACGATCCACCGTCAGACCCTGTCCGGATACGACGTGGTCACCGCACGGCTGCCGGCGGTGGTCTCGGTCACCGCCGGCGTGGTCGAGCCGAGGTACCCCACCTTCAAGGGGATCATGGACGCCAAGAAGAAGCCAGTCGAGACGATGACCCTCGGCGATCTCGGCGTGGACCCTTCGGTCGACCAAGAAGTCGTCTCCATCAGCGATGCCCCCGAGCGCTCCGCGGGCCGCAAGATCGAGGACGAAGGCGAGGCTTTCTCCGAGATCATCGCCCTGCTCGAGCAGAGGAAGGTGATCTGAGATGGCAAATGTCTGGGTGTTCGTCGAGGAGACCAACGGGGCAGAGCCTTCACCGCTGGGGCTCGAGTTGCTGAGCAAGGGCCGCGAGCTGGGTGAGGTGACCGCCATCTACCTGGGTGGGGGTGGCGCCGATGCTTTCGCCACTCTGGGGGCTCACGGTGCCACCAACGTCTGGCACGTCGACCCAGGAGATCGGTTGCCCTCGGGCCCGGTGGCTGCTGCCTTGGCCGAGAGAGCCGAGACAGACGCCCCCGACCTCATTCTGTTGGGTCAGGCCTACAGCGACCGTGACATCGCCGGGCGCCTCGCCGCCCGTCTCGGTGTCGGGATTCTCTCCAACGCGGCCGATGTCAGGCTCGCCGACGACCGTGTCGAGACCGACCACGAGATCTTCGGCGGCACCCGGATCGCCACCGCATCGATGTCGGGGGGGCCGCACATCGTCCTCGCCCGGCCCAAGTCGTTCCCGGCCGAGCCTTCGGGCGGCGGCGCCCCGGCGGTGTCTGTCGTCGACTTGCCAGAGGTGGGCAGCTCGGAGGCGAAGGTGACCGAATCCCACGTCGAGGAGCGTGAGGGCCCGCAACTGGGTGACGCCTCGATCGTTGTCTCTGGGGGAAGGGGCCTCGGGTCGGCGGAGAGCTACGAGCTGATCGAGAGGGTGGCCAAGCCCCTCGGCGCCGCCACCGGGGCGACCAGGGCAATCGTCGACGCCGGCTGGGTCCCCTACGCCAAGCAGGTCGGCCAGACCGGGAGGACGGTCAAACCCGACGTGTACATCGCCGCCGGCATCTCCGGGGCGATGCAGCACCTGGTCGGCATGAAAGACTCGGCCACGATCATCGCCATCAACAAGGACCCCGACGCCCCTATCTTCTCGGTGGCCGACCTGGGCATCGTCGGCGACGTCCACAAAGTGCTCCCCAGGCTGATCGAGGCCCTGGAGTCCCGGTAGGGGACCACGGCTGTTGCAATGATGCGGCGCGAGGTGACCATCGATGCCCGCTTCAAGGGGCCGCCGGCCTCGGGGAACGGTGGCTATTCATGTGGCGTGCTCGCCGAGGCCATCGACGGTGTGGCCACGGTGCGGCTTCGGGTGCCGCCACCTCTCGACACACCTATGACGCTCGAAGGTGACGGGGCTTCTGGGCGTCTGTCTCACGGTGATCTCCTCATCGGTGAGGCCGAGGGCGACGTCCTCGACCTGTCCATCCCGGAGCCTCCCACCCTCGAGCAGGGGAGAGAGGCGGTTCCCCGTTACCGGGGCTTCGAAGGCCACCCCTTCCCCGAGTGTTTCGTGTGCGGGCCTGACCGCCGGCCGGGGGATGGGCTGCGCCTGTTCGCCGGGCAGGTCTCCGGCCGCGAATTGGTGGCGTCGCCATGGGTCCCCGACGAGACCCTCGCCCAGGGATCGGGGCCGGTCGACAAGAGGAGTGTCTGGGCAGCTCTCGACTGCCCCTCCTACTTCGCCATCGAGACCGCCCCTCTGGCACTTCTCGCCAGCCTGACCGCGGACATAGCCCGGGTCCCCGCAGTCGGCGAGCAACTCATCGCCTACGGGTGGCACCGGCACTCCGAAGGCCGGAAGCACTACTGCGGATCGGGTCTCGCCACCCCTGAGGGGGAGATCGTCGCCAGTGCCGCAGCCTTGTGGATCGAGCCCAGGGCGGGGGCCGCGTCCCACTGATTGCGAGGGGGCTCTCAGTCCCCGGCTTCGGCGGTCTCGAGGATCACCTCACTGGGATGATCGATAACGCCCTTGGGCTCGATCACCCAGAAGTCGTCGAGGTCGTCGTCTTCGAGCAGGCGGCCCGCGGTCGGACTGGAGGTGAGCTGGTGGTGCTCCTCGAGCAGTGAGCGCAGCAGGTCGATCTCCGCGGCCGAGGGGCGGCGTGTCGCCGGGGCGGTCTCGGCGAGACGGGCCTTCAGACCGAGGTTGGGGTCCCAGACCAGCGCCCTGCCCCCGGTCATCCCCGCAGCGAAGTTGCGGCCGACGTCACCGATGACCACGACGACTCCACCCGTCATGTACTCACAGCCGTGGTCCGAGCATCCCTCGACCACGGTACTGGCCCCGGAGTTGCGGACTGCGAACCGCTGCCCGGCCCGCCCCGCCAGGAACAGTTTCCCTCCCGTCGCCCCATAGAGGACGGCGTTGCCTGCGGCGTGAGGCACCCCTTCGGTGCGCGCCGGGGTCACCGCGATGGTCCCGCCCGCCATGCCCTTGGCCACGTAGTCGTTGGCGGTGCCCCTCAGCTCGAGGGTCACACCGGGGCACAGCCAGGCGCCGAAGCTCTGACCGGCGGTGCCGTTGAGCCGGATCCTCACTTGGCCCTCGGCCAGCCCCTCGTCGCCGTGGAGAGCGGCGATCTCGCCGGAGATCCCAGCCCCGATCGTCCTGTCGGTGTTCTCGATCGGATAGGTCAACTCGACCCTGGGACCGCCTCTGATCGCATCGGCGGCATCGACAGCTATGAGCTCGGAGAGCCTCGAGAAGGGGATCGGTTGATATCCCTCATGATGTCGACGCCCCTGGGCGCGAACCAGGAGTGCGGCGAGATCGGGGGCGAGGGGATGTGAGCTGTCCGCCGGGCGAAGCAGGTCGGCGCACCCGATGATCTCCTCCATCGTCCTCGCGCCAATGGCGGCGAGGTGGTGGCGGACCTCCTCGGCGACATGACGGAAAAGGGAGATCACCTGGTCGACCGACCCGGTGTATTTGGCACGCAACTCGAGATCCTGGGTGGTGATCCCCACCGGACAGGTGTTGAGGTGGCACTGGCGCACCATCTTGCAGCCGAGAGCCAGCAGGGGAAGAGTCCCGAAGCCAAATCGCTCGGCCCCGAGCAGGGCGGCGACCACTACGTCACGGCCGGTGCGCAGCCCACCATCGGTCTCGAGAGTCACCTTCGACCTCATTCCCTTGGCCACCAGGGCTTGATGAGCCTCGGCCACACCGAGCTCCCAGGGCGATCCGGCATGCTTGATCGACACCAGGGGCGACGCCCCGGTTCCTCCCTCGGACCCCGAGACCGTTATCACATCGGCGTCTGCCTTGGCCACACCGACGGCGATGGTCCCGACACCGGGCTCGCTGACCAGCTTGACCGACACCCTCGCCGACGGCTTGAACGACTTGAGGTCGTAGATGAGCTGGGCCAGATCCTCTATCGAGTAGATGTCGTGATGGGGAGGAGGCGAGATGAGGGTGACACCGGGCTCGGTATGTCGGAGTCGGGCGATCTCGTCGGAGACCTTGTGCCCGGGGAGTTGCCCGCCCTCCCCCGGTTTGGAGCCCTGGGCCATCTTGATCTGGAGCTCCTCGGCGGAGACGAGGTAGGCCGGAGTGACCCCAAACCGCCCCGAGGCAACCTGTTTGATCGCCGAGTTTCGGGTAGTCCCGTAGCGGACCGGGTCCTCCCCGCCCTCACCCGAGTTGGAGAGACCGCCCATCGAGTTCATCGCCTCGGCGAGGGTCTCGTGGGCATCGCGGGACAGCGCACCGAGGGACATCGCCGCGGTCGCGAATCTTCTCATGATCCGCTCCACCGGCTCCACCTCCTCGACCGGCACCGGCTGCATGCGGACAAATGTGAGCAGGTCACGGACCAGGGCCGGCGACCGGTCACCGATCGTGGCCAGGTACCTCTCCCAAGCCTCGGTCTCCCCGGAGCGGACCGACTTCTGCAGATCGAGCACGATCTTGGGACCGGTGATGTGGAACTCTTCGCCACGCCGGTGCTTGTAGAAGCCGCCCGCCTGGGGGGCTTCCCCCTTGTAAGCGGCATGGCTTCTCAAGGCCCGATCCGCCAGATGGGTGTAGCCGAAGCCGCGTAGTCGCCGGGGGGCGTTCCTGAAGGCGCGGTGACACACCCGCTCCGACAGCCCGATCACCTCGAAGAGCTCCGAGCCCCGATATGCCGACAGGGTGCAGATCCCCATCTTTGAGATGATCTTGAGGAGACCGGTCTCGAGACCGGCCCGGAAGTTCTCCTGGGCGATCACCGGGTCGACGTCGATCATCCCGGAGCGGGCCAGATCGATGACCTGGTCGATGGCGAGATATGGGTTGACCGCCGAGGCACCGAACCCGATCAGAGCCGCGATGTCATGGGCATCTCGCGGCTCGCCCGAGACCACCACCAGTGAGGCATCGCCGCGGACACCCGCGTCGATGAGGTGGTGGTGCACTGCCCCGATAGCGAGCAGGATCGGGAAGGGGGCGTCTTCGGGCCCGGTCTCCCGATCGGAGAGCACCAGTATCGAGGCGCCCAGCCGGACCGCATCGGCCGCCTCGGCACAGATCTCGTCGAGGCGCCTCTCCATTCCCTCCGGGCCGGACGAGACCGGCCAGGTAGCCGCGATCCAGTGTGAGAAGAAGCGCCGGTCACCAGAGCGCACCATCGCCTCCAGCTCGGCGTCGGACAGTATCGGGCTGGCCAGCTCGATCAGATGGGCCTGGCGCGGCGAGTCCTCGAGGATCGAGCCACGACGACCCAGTTGGATCCGCAGCGACATCACCAGCCTCTCCCGGATCGGGTCCATGGGCGGATTGGTGACCTGGGCGAACATCTGGTGGAAGTAGCGGGTGAGCCGGCGGGGACGATCGGAGAGGACGGCAAGACCGGTGTCGTCGCCCATCGACCCGGTGGGGGTGGTGCCCATGGCGAGCGGGGCGAGGATGAGACGGCGCTCCTCGGCGGTGTAGCCGAAGACACGTGTGAGCGCACCGGCGTCGAAGCGGTCGTCGTTGAGCGGGTCGAACGGCGCCTGGATGTGCAGCGTCTCGGTGCTCACCCAGTCCGAGTAGGGAAGGGCGGCCGCCAGTCGGGACTTGACCTCTTCTGAGTGCCCGATGTTCCCGGTCACACCGTCGAAGAAGAGCAACTCGCCCGGGCCGAGCTGGCCGGTCGCGGTCGCCTTGGACTCCTCCTCGGGGCACACCCCTGCCTCCGAGGCGACGATTACCACATCGGGTGTGATGGTCCAGCGGGCCGGTCTCAGCCCGTTGCGGTCCATTCCGGCCAGCAGGGAGACCCCGTCGGTGGCGGCGATCGCCGCGGGGCCGTCCCAGGGCTCTGTCAGGAAGGCGTGGTACTTGTAGAAGGCGGTCAGCTCCGGGGAGAGGTCGTGGACGTTCTCCCATGCCGCCGGCATCAGCATCTCTTTCACATGAGGAAGCGACCGGCCGCTCTGCAGCAGCAACTCGAAGGCGTTGTCGAGACTCGCCGAGTCGCTCAGCCCGGCCTGGATGAAGGGGAACACGTCGCCGAGACGGTCCCCCCAGACTCCGGCAGTGGCTCCCCTCTCCCGGGCCTCCATCCAAGAGCGGTTTGCCTGGATGGTGTTTATCTCACCGTTATGGGCCAGAGCCCGAAAGGGCTGGGCGTTGTCCCACGAGGGAAAGGTGTTGGTGGAGAAGCGCTGGTGGAAGATGGCGAAGGCGGTCTCGAAGTCGGGGTCACGCAGGTCCCAGTAGAAACCCGCAATCCGGGAGGCGGTGAACAGCCCCTTGTAGACAATGCTCCGACTCGATGCCGACGGCACCGAGAACCCGAGGTTGGCGTTTCGCTCCATCCTCTTCCTCGCCAGGAAGAGGGCCCGCTCGAAATCATCTCCAGTCGTGTCCGAGGTCACCACCGCCTGCTCGATCAGGGGCAGGACCTCGCGGGCATGCTCGCCGAGGACACTGGGGTCGATGGGCACCGACCGCCACAGGATGAGACGGATCCCCTCCGCCTCCAGCGCCTCACTGACCAGAGAGCGCGAGGCCGCGGCGTCCTCGGGGGGCAGGAAGCACATCACCACTCCGACCCGTTCCGGCTGGATCTCCTTGCCGTGGGCGCGCAGCTCGTGGGCAATCAGTCGATGAGGCAGTTGGGTGAGGAGACCGGCGCCGTCACCGGTCCCGTCGGCTGCTTTTGCCCCGCGGTGGTCGAGACGCTGCAGGCACTCCACTGCCAGCCGGGTGATCCTGAACGAGGGAGCCCGTTCCCGGTCGGCGATGAACCCGACACCACAGGCATCGTGCTCGCGTCCGATTTGGATGCCGGGTCGGGTCACCATCCGTCCTCCGAAGAGAACGGGGCATGTTAGGGGACGATCCCGACTCCTAGCCAACCTGCTCCCACATCTTCTCCCCGGCCTCGATGGGGACCTGGAGCCAGTTCTCGATCGGTGGGAGCGGGCACGAGTAGCCGTCGCCGTAGACACAGGAAGGGTTGTAGGCCAGGTTGAAGTCGAGGATCACCGTCCCGTCGTCGTTGTTGTCGACGTCGAGATAGCGCCCGGCTCCATAGGTTGACTTGCCGGAGGTGGCGTCGCGGAAGGGAATGAAGTAACCGGGATGCCCGGTGGAATAGAGCGTCAGGGCGACCTCTTCCCCGTCCACCTCGAAGCCGACCCTGCCCGCCTTGGTGTAGACCTTCACCCGATTGTCCGAGGTCTCGAAGCGGACCTCCGACCCGTCGGCCTCCTCGATGTCGAGCGTGAAGGACAGGTCGGGATTGGGCTCGAAGTAGCGGAGACCCGAGAAGTCGTGTCGGTCGGCGTGGTCGAGTGGTGAGTTGTGGCTCGTGGCGAAGAACTCGTCCTTGGCCCGCCGGTAGTCCAGCAGTTGCTCGGTATCCATGGTTCGGGCAACGACCTGGCCCCGCTCCGGATTCCCGACGGCCATAATCAGCCCCCATGACCGGATCGAGCGATACCCCACTCGTGAAGAAGCTGGGCATCGAGGAGGGGATGACAGTCGGCGTCCTCAACGCCCCCAACTACTTCAACTTCGATCTCGGAGACCTCCCCGATGACGTGGACGTGCTGCGCGACTCCACCGAGGCCCCGGCCGATCTCTACCTGATATTCGCCGACCGGGCCGACGAGGCCGAGCGTGGCTTTCAACGGGCGGTGACCATGATTCCCCCCGATGGGTCGATCTGGTTCGCCTGGCCAAAAAGGTCCTCCGACCGGGACTCCGACCTCACCGAGGATGTCCTGAGAGAGCTCTTCCTCCCCCACGGAATGGTCGACAACAAGGTGTGCTCCATCGACGAGACCTGGTCGGGCCTGCGATTCGTGGTGCGCAAGGAGAACCGCGGCGACTGGCCCGCGGCCGCGACTACCGAGTGAAGCGGTGCGGCAGGAGCTCGTCGAGGGTGTGCGTGCGTGTCTCTGCACCCTCCCCGGCAGTGACGATCACCCGGGCGACGTCGAACTCGGACATGATCTGTCGGCAGCGCCCACACGGATAAGCACCATCCACGTCGTCGGCGTCGATGCAGGCCACCGCGACCGTGTCGATCTGGCGCACCCCCTTGGAGACTGCGGTGTTGATCGCAGTCGCCTCGGCGCAAGAGCCTGAGGGGTAGGCAGCGTTCTCCACGTTGGCGCCGGTGAAGACCTCACCCCCGATCCCCACCACAACCGCTCCCACCCGGAAGCCCGAATAAGGGGAATAGGACCCCTGTGCCGCAGACCGAGCCACCGCGACCAGCTCTTCGGTATCCACCATCACTCCAGTAGCGAGTCCACAAAGCTATCCGGGTCGAAGGTGAGGAGATCGTCGAGCCCCTCACCGACTCCGACGAACTTGACCGGTACCCCGAGGCTGCGCTCCACGGCGATGATGATGCCACCCCTGGCGGTCCCGTCGAGCTTGGTGAGAACGATCCCGCTCAAGGGGACCGCTTCGGAGAACTCCCGCACCTGGGCGAGACCGTTCTGGCCGCCGGTTGCGTCGAGCACGAGCAGCACCTCGTCGACCTGGTCGCCGCCGGCGACCCGATAGATCTTCTCCAGCTCGGCCATCAAGTTCTTCTTGGCATGGAGACGACCGGCGGTGTCGATGATCACCACGTCGACTCGCTTGGCCCTGGCCGAGGTGATGGCGTCGTACCCGACCGAGGCGGCGTCGCCGCCGTCCTCCCCCCTGACCACCTGCACGCCCAGACGCTCACCCCATCTCTCGAGCTGTTCGCCTGCTGCCGCCCTGAAAGTGTCCGCCGCGCCGAGAGTCACGGTTCGACCCAAATCGGTGAGACGTTTTGCCAGCTTGGCGATGGTGGTGGTCTTGCCGGTACCGTTGACGCCGACCACCAGGATGACCGCCGGCGAGCCGTCCAGAATCAGCTCGCGCTCTTGGTCGCCAAGCTCCTTGGCAAGACTCGACCGCAGCGACTCTCTCGCCTCTTCGACGGTCACCGGGCTCGAGCTACGCAACGAGGCCACGATCTCGGAGGTGGCCTCGACGCCGACGTCTGCGGCGAGGAGGGCCTCCTCGATCGCATCCCACGTCGACTCGTCCAAACCAGATCCCAGCGCCCGCCGGATGGCCGAGCCGAGGGCTGATCCCGGTGGGCGGGAAACGGCCGTTTCCTGACCGGGGGAGGCCTGGGACGCCCGTCGCCTCCACAACAAGAACCCGACCACCACGGCAACGACGACCAGGGCCGCCACGACTATCAGAACGGATGTGTCCATTCCGGGGAGAACCTATGCCACCTGATCGGTGGCCAGGGCCGGCCGCATCTCCTTGCGCACCGCCTTGGAGGACCCACCCGGCTCCATGGTGACCCCGTAGAGGACGTCTGCTGCCTCCATGGTCTGTTGCTGGTGGGTGACGATGATGAGCTGGGCGCGCTGTCTGAACTCGTCGACGATGCGCAGAAAGCGCCGCAGGTTGGTGTCGTCCAGGGCAGCCTCGACCTCGTCGAGGACATAGAACGGGCTCGGTCTCGCCTCGAAGATCGCAAACAGGAACGCCAACGCGGCCAGACTTCGCTCACCACCCGAGAGAAGGGTCATCTGCGACACCTTCTTGCCCAGGGGTTGGGCGTCTATGGAGACACCCGATTGGGGGTCGTCGGGGTCGACCAGGCGGATGCGGCCCCGACCACCGGGGAACAGGACCTCGAAGTACTTCTCGTAGGCCGCGGCGACCTCGATGAAAGCGGCGTCGAAGCGTCGCTGGATCTCCCCCTCGAGCGCAGAGATGACCTTGCGCAACTCGGAGCGTGACGACTCCACGTCTGCCATCTGCTCCGACAGGAACCGGTGACGCTCCTCGAGGTCGCGGAATTCCCGGGCCGCCAGCGGGTTGATGGGCCCGAGACGATGCAGTTGGGCGATTCGCGTCTCCAACAGAGCTTGGAGATCGGCATCCTCGGGCAACTCGGGTCTGGGGGCGGACATCGCTTCTTCGACCCCGGCGTCGGCGTCGCGGCGGATCGCCTCGATGACAGACTCCCGCGTCAATCTCACCTCGGTCAGCTTGACATCGATCTGGGCCACCCTGGCCCTGGCATCGGTGATCGCCTCGGACCTCTTCTCATGCTCTGTTCGGACTTCACCGAGATCCGCCCCGACCTCCTGGCTGCGGAGCCGCAGCTCGGCTTGACGCTGTCTCAGCTCGCCCAGCCGCCTCTCGAGGGTGGTGACCCCTCTTCGGGCCAGGTCGCCGATCTGTCCGAGACGAGCCGGATCGTCATCGCTGACGAACCCGAGGTCGAGCCTGTCCAGCTCCTCGCCAACACTCCGACGACGGTCTTGGAGTAGACGCTCCCGCTCGATGACGGCGCGTAGGGCGGCGGCGGCCTCCTGCCACTCGGACCTCGCCGACTCTCTCCGGGCCCCGATCAGGAGGCGACGAGCTTCCATCTCCTCCCATACCCCGAGACGCTCCGCTTCCTCCCCCTCGAGGGCCTGGAGTCGCCGACTCAGCACGTCTACCTGGGCCGTGTCCGCCTCGATCGCCTCGATCAGCGATGAGCGCCGCTCGCTGAGACGGGTTCGCTCCTCATCGAGACCCGTCACCGATGCTTGCAGCCGCTTCATCGCCTCGGAATGCCCGGCGAGGGCGCTCTCGGCCCGCTCCAACGACTCCAACTTCTCACGTTCGATGTGGCGGCTCCTCTCGAAGTCGCGTTTCGCCGCGGTGTGGATCGACTCGGCCCGTGCCAGGGTCGTCGAAGCTCGCTCCATGGCCACTTCGGCCGACTCCAACATCGCCGAGCCGACTCCGTCGGGATGGGCGAGACGCACGCCCGAGACCGAGATGACATCACCCTCCGGGGTGACTGCCCGCAACCCCGGGTGTCTGGCGACCAGGGCCCATCCCGCGCTCCAGCCTTCCACGACGACCACGTCACCGAGGAGCCTGCTCGCCAGACCGGTGTGGCGCTCGGGCCCGAGCAGGTCGACCAGGGCATCGAGACCGAGAGAGGCAGCAACCTCGGGGGCAGGCGGCGAGGTGTCCGACATCGAAGAGACGATGGAGACCGAACCGCCGCCGGCGCTCTTGACCTCTGCCACCGCGTCCCGCACCGACTCGGGGTCGCCGAAGGCGACGGCATCGGCCCAATCACCCAAGGCGGCGTGCACCGCCGGTTCCAGGCCGTGGGGGACGTCGAGCTGTGAAGTCAGCGAGCCGAGCGCACCGCGCGCCGCTTCGACGGTCTTGCGGGCGTCGGCGTCGAAACGCCCGGTGAGAGCGGCTGTGATCGCCTCCAGTCTGGCCTGGGCCGCGGCCAGGTCGATGCGGGCGTGGTCGAGGGCATCCTCGGCGCTCGACCATGTCTCCTGGTTCCTGGCACGATCTCTCGAAGCGGACTCGTAGCCTGTCTGGAGGCCGGACATGGCGGTGTCCATGGCCCGGATCTCGCCGTTGATCCCGTCGATCTCATGGCTTTCCTGAGCGGTCTGGGCCCTGAGAACGTCGATCCGCTGGGTCACCTTCTCGAGCTCGCGCCCATCCCGATCGAGAGATGTTTGCAGCGCGCTGAGCTCGCCACGAACTGCGGCGAGGGCACCCTCCGGGGACAGGGAGTTCTGGGTGGCGATCGACCGCTCCTCGTCCTCGAGACGGCGGAAGGCGGCCTCTGCCGAAGCGGCGACCGCCTCGGCATTTGCTCGTTCGGAGTCGATCTCCTCGAGCTGGCGGTCGATCTCATCCGACTCCTCCTCGAGATCGCCGTGACGCTCCACCACTGCCTCGCGGCGGCCGGTGGCGGCCCTGATTCGCTCCTGGGCGATGGATGCCACTCGACGGAGCCGCTCCATGGTCGTCTCCAACATCGCCGCAGCCGAGGTGTCACGTTCGAGGTCGGCACCGACGATCCCGGCTGCCCGGGTCAGCTCGGTGAGCCTCGCCGAGAGCGTCTTGATCTCTCTCTGGTCCACCTCGACGCGTTCGCTGAGGATCGACTTCTCGGAGACCGCCATGGTCAGCGCACGGTCCAGTGCGACGAGCTGCTCACCCCCCAGATAGAGACGGAGGGCGGTGACCTCGGCCTTCAGGCCGTCGTATCGCTCGGCGGCGCCGGCCTGGCGTCGCAGCGGCCTCATCTGCCTCCCGATCTCACCGAGCAGGTCCTGGAGACGGGCCAGGTCCTCATCGGTCCGCTCCAAGCGACGCTCGGAGCGCTCCTTGCGACGGCGGTGCTTGAGAATCCCGGCCGCTTCCTCGATCACCGCGCGGTGCTCTTCGGGTGAGGCGTTGAGCACCCGGCCGATCTCACCCTGCCCGATGATCACGTGTTGATGCCTACCCACCCCCGAATCGGAGAGCAGGTCTTGGATGTCGAGAAGACGACAGCCGACTCCGTTGAGCTCGTAGTCGCTGGAACCGTCGCGATATAGCCGACGGGTGATCGAGACCTCGTCGAGGTCGAGGTCGATCTGACGCTCGGCGTTGTCGATGACCAGGGTCGTCTCCGCCTTGCCCAGCGAAGGGCGGGTGGCGGTCCCGGCGAAGATGACGTCCTCCATCTTCGGGGTTCGCAGCGACTTGCTCGATTGGGTGCCCAGCACCCACGACAGGGCGTCGACCAGATTCGACTTGCCCGAGCCGTTGGGGCCGACGATGACGGTCACCCCGGGACGGAACTCGAGGTGTGATCGGTCGGCAAACGACTTGAACCCTGCGACTTTGAGAGACTTGAGATACACAGCTGGCTACCTGGCGAATGACACGCTTGTGATTGCCGGGTCAGGCTAACGAATGTGTCGGCTTGACCGGCGTTTTAGCGGCGACGAGACGGGTTGGGCTGTATGAAGAAGTCGGTGAGCGTCACATCGAGGGCGACGACGTCGGTCTCCACGCCGCTTACACGAGCCGTCGTCGGGCCCGCCCACAACCACTCCATTAGACGGTCGAGCCCCTCGTCACCCCCCTGGGCGAAGATCTCCACCCGGCCATCGGCGAGATTGCGCACCCAACCGACCAGGTCGAGGGAGCGCGCCGTGTGACGACAACCCTGTCGATAGCCGACGCCTTGGACATCACCGGAAACGAAGACGTGGATCGCCTTGGTCATCGGAGCATCTGGCAGTTCGGGCAGAAGTGGGTGGACCGCCCCCTGACCACCAACCGCTCGATGGGAGTTCCGCAGGTGGTGCACGGCTCGTCCTGGCGTCCATAGACGACGAGATCGGCCATGTTTGCCCCGGCGCGGCCATCGGGGAGCAGATAGGCGGCATCCGACAAGGTGGTTCCTCCCCGGGAGATGGCTGTCTCGAGGACGATGCGCACCGCCTCGATGAGACGGCCCAGATCTTCGGGATCGAGGGCTCCCCCGGGTGTCAGCGGGTGAATACCGGCCAGGTGGAGCGTCTCGTCGGCATAGATGTTCCCCAGCCCTGATATCGGTCGCTGGTCCAAGAGGAGAGCCTTTATCGGGGCGGTCCTTCCCGCAAGACGCTCCCCGAGCTCGCCGATCTGGGGCGGGTCGGTCCAGGCGTCCGGGCCGAGGCGGCCCAAGCCAGAGCCGAGGATCTCGTCCTCGTCGTAGACGGCCACGAAGCCGAATGTCCTCGGGTCGATGAACCTGACAACGGTGCCACTGTCCATCCTGCCCACGAAATGGGTGTGGGGGGCCCCGTCTTCACCATCGACGGCCCAGCGGCCGGACATCCCGAGATGGGCGACCATCGTCTGACCGTCATCGAGTGAGATCCGGAGGAACTTGCCATGACGCTCGACCCCGGTGACGCGTCGACCTTGCAGACGGGACGCCACCTCGGCAGGTGAGGAGTTGTGCCGGGCGGTCCGCTCGTGAGTGACCTCGACCGACTCGAACACCGCACCGACCAGCGCAGATTCGAGATGCCGTCTCGTGGTCTCTACTTCGGGCAGCTCTGGCAGTGAGTCCCTCCCTGGGCGGGTGCGGTTACGGTACCTCCGCTCATGGTGATACATCCCAGGCGGTTCGACCAGGTGCTCAACGACGCCATGGGTGGTCTGGCTCGTATCTGGCGATCGCTTCTCATCCCCGCGGTGGCGGTGTCGGTGCCGGTGAGCATCGCCACGATCGTCGCCTTCGGTGCGACTGGCGGCGCCGACCTCCTCGACCTGGTGTTGAACGATCCCGGGCGTTTACGGACCATCCCCGAGGAGGTCTTCTGGGAGTTGGCCCGCCCCTTCTACGTGGCGGTCGGTATCGCCGCCCTCCTCCAGATGATCGGCGGGGTGTTCGTGGCGCTGGCCAGTCACGCCTCGGTGGCTGCCGAATTGCACGGGGAGCCACTCACCGCCGGCGAGGCCACCCGTGAGGCGATGCGACGCTATCCGACCGCCTTTGGGGCGGCGTTGGTGATCCTCGGCGCCGTCCTGGCCCTGATCGGTCTCGGAGCCACCATATGGCTGATCCCGATCGTGTCGGTGGGCACCCCCAACTCGACCACGGCCCTGGTCGCGGTGCTCCTCCTGGGGGCACTCCTCGGTCCGGGGATCTGGGCGGCGGTCTCTGTGTCGATGACCACCTCGGCGGTGGCCATCGAACACGGCGGGGTGTTCGGCTCGATCCTGCGAAGCTTGCGGCTGGTCAGGGGTAGGTGGTGGCCGACGGCGGGGTTCCTCATGCTCGTGGGATTGCTGGGTGGGATCGCCATCCCACTGATCCAACTCATCGCCCTCCCCCTGGCGGCGCTCGGGGGCGGGGGGTCGGCCCTCACGGTCGCATCAGGTCTGGGAGTCCTGGCACAGGGTCTATTGGTTGCCGCCATCTCGGCGATGTACACCTACTGGTACATCGACCTGCGGGCACGGAAAGAAGGTCTCTCTACCGACGATCTCGGTTGAGCACCTCGAGTGCCTCACGGGCCGCGGCCTGTTCGGCTTGCTTCTTGGAGCGCCCCTCGCCCGAGCCGTAATCGGCGCCATTCAAGGTGACCACCGCGCTGAAGCGCCGGTCGTGGTCGGGCCCGCTCCCTTCGACCCGGTACACCGGTCTCCAACCGTCACGAGCCACCCGTTCCTGGAGACGGGTCTTGTAGTCCATCACCCCCGGCTGTCTCGCCCGATCGGCCACCTTCTCGGCCCAGAGCGCGACCACCACCTTCTCGACGAGGTCGAGCCCGCCGTCGAGATAGACCGCACCTATCACGGCTTCGACCGCGTCGGCCAGTATCGATTCCTTCTCCCGGCCGCCGGTGGCGTCCTCGCTGGTGGCGAGCTCGATGTGATTGCCCAGGTCGAGGGTGCGTGCCACCTCGGCAAGGGTTCCCTTGCTCACCACCGCCGCCCTCACCTTGGCCATCTGGCCCTCGGCGAGATGGGGATAGGCGTCGTAGAGCAAGGTGGTGACCACCAGTTGCAGGACGGCGTCCCCCAGGAACTCGAGTCGCTCGTTGTCCTTTCGCGCCGGGTCGTCAGAGCTGACCGAGCGGTGGGTCAGTGCCAGACGGAGCAAGGCGGGGTTGGAGAACCGATGCCCGAGAAGCTTCTCGAGGCTCATTGGAGTGCGCTGGCGACACGTCCGGGGAGGTCCTGGTCGACGCTCTCGTGCGCCATGACCAGGGCGTTGGCGATGGCGCGCCGGGTTGAGCTGCCGTGGGCGATGAGGACCGCGCCCTTGACTCCGAGGAGGGGGGCCCCGCCGTAGGTCTCCCAGTCCATCTTCTCCTTGACCCGTTCCAGGACCGGGTGCACCTCGGCCTGCACCCGGGCCGGAAGCATGGAGAGGGCCTCGATGAGATACGAGTTCATCAGCGAGGCGGTCCCCTCGGTGGCCTTGAGGAAGACATTGCCGGTGAAGCCGTCGGTCACGATGACATCGACCTTGTCCGTTGCCACGTCGCGGCCCTCGATATTGCCGACGAAGTGCAACGAAGCCGTCTCCAGGAGGTCGTAGGCGGCCCGCTCCAGGTCCCGTCCCTTCCCCTTCTCCTCTCCGATCGAGAGCAGGCCCACCCGGGGAGGATGAGCACCGAGCAGGGCCTCGGCGGCGACGGACCCCATGATCGCGAACTGGAGGAGCTGGTCGGCGTTGACCTCGGGATTGGCACCGGAGTCGAGGAGGAGGGTCGGCGACCCGGGTGTGGGGAAGATGGTGGCTATCGCGGGGCGGGTCACCCCTCTCATCCTGCCGATGATGATGGCGGCGGCGGCCATCGCAGCACCGGTGGAGCCGGCGGAGACGAACCCCTGAGCATCGCCGGAGGCGACGAGCCGGGCGCACACGGTTATCGACGCCCGGGGCTTCTCCCGCAGGGCGCGGGCCGGGTCGTCCCCCATGCCGATGACGTCGGGCGCGTCGATGACGGAGAGACTCGACCCGTGTTTGGCCTGTTCGGCCTGCAAGAGCTGCCGACTGCCCACCAGCACGACATCGACGCCCCGGGCCGCGGCGTCGACCGCGCCGGCGACCGTCTCGAATGGGGCATGGTCGCCCCCCATAGCGTCGAGGGCGATGCGGGCCAAGGGTCTATCTGATCTCTATGACTTCGCGACCCGAGTATGTACCGCACTCGCGACAGGCGCGGTGCGCCAGCTTGGGCTTTCCGCACTGCTCACATGCGACAGATCGCGGAGCCTGCACCTTCCACGCCGCCTTGCGCTGACGCGTGCGGGAGCGCGACATCTTCTTCTTGGGTACCGCCATGCCGGGCACTCCTTGGTCAATCAGGGGTCGAACAGGTCTTTGAGAGAGGCGAACGGGGAGTCGGATTCCTCTCCGTGGCCGTCACAAGGGTCACTATTCAAGTCGGTTCCACAGATTGGGCAAAGTCCCTTGCAGTCCGGTCGGCACAACGGCGCCGCAGGCAGGTTCAGCGCCAGCTCGTCGGTGGCCGGCCCGCTGATGTCCACCGTGTGATCCTCGATGAGGTATCCGTCCTCGTCAGGGATCTTGAAGAAATGCTGGGTGCCCTCCGCCGCGATCTCGCCGTCCCACTCGGTCAAACAGCGGACACAGGTGAAATGGGCCGGCGCCCTTGCCTCGAAGCTGGCGATCACCCCGGCGACCGTGCCCGAGACGACACCGGTCACGATCATCGGCCCCCTCACCGTCACGTCTCCCAGCCGGAGATCGACGTGGTGCTCGCCGGAGACGTGCCTGGTCGCTTCGGGATGTCCGACCAGGTCATCGGTCCCGACCACCAGGTCGTCGGTCATCTCAGATGGGGACCTCGGGCGGTTTGGGCCGGGCCCGGTGGAACTCGGCCCTGGAGTCCTGTACCCGGTTGGTGAGGTCCACGAGCAGATGCTCCAGCTTCTGCAGCTTGCGCTCGATGTCGTCCTCGGACTCGAGCCGCAGCCGCCGGGCATCGCCTTCGGCCCTCCGCACCAGGATGTTGGCCTCCTCGACCGCCTCCGAGACGATGTTCGACTCCGAGACCAGGGTGTCGGCCTCTGCCCGGGCCTCGTCGACGATCTCCCGAGCCTTCTCGTTGGTGCGGGCGATGAATGCCTCTCGTTCCCGGACCATCCACCGGGCCGCCCTCAGCTCATCGGGCAGGCTGGCTCTGAGCTTCTCCAACCTGGTGAGGAAGAACTCCCGCTCCACGAGCACACTCGAGGAGAGAGGCATCGTCTTTGCCTCGTGGAGGTGGACGATCAGATCGTCGACGACGTCGAGGATGTCGTCGATCTCGGGGTTTGCTCCCGCCGGAATCTCGACCGGTTCGGTCGTATCGACGATGACCTCGGGCTCGGTTCGGGTGTCCTGTGTCATGAGAGCTTCTCCTTAAGTGCCTTCTCCACCACATCGGGAACCAGTCCGCCCACTGACCCTCCCAGTCGTGCGATTTCTTTGACCAGCGACGAAGAGATGAATCGGTACTCGGGCCGTGTCGCCAGGAACAACGTCTCCATCCCGGTCATGTGATGGTTCATCTGCGCCATCTGGGTCTCGTACTCGTAGTCCTCGACGGTGCGAAGACCCTTGATCACCGTGTCTGCACCGACCTCGCGGACGTGATCGACCAGGAGACCGTCGAATGACGTCACTTCGATGGCGTCCCCGTGGATCTCGGAGAGCAGGGCGGATCGCTCCGCCACGGTGAACAGCGAGTTCTTCGATGGGTTGTCGATGACCGCCGCCACCACCCTGTCGAACAGGGCCATGGCTCTTCCGATCACGTCGGCGTGGCCATTGGTGGGAGGGTCAAAGCTCCCCGGGCACAATGCCGTGGTCATCGTCTTCTACCTTCTCGTATCTGATGATTCTGGTATCCCCGTACCTCTTATCTGCGGCAACTCGCCAGGTTTTGGGTGGCCGGGGCACCAGGTCGTGGTGTCTCCGGGAGATGACCACCTCCCCGTTGGGGAGGAGGAGACGGTCGAGACCGGCGAGCTCGGCTTCCATCTGCTCGATCGGTTTCGACCAAGGTGGGTCCATGAAGACCAGGTGGAAACGGTGATTCGCCCTCTTCAGATAGCCCTCGACCGTGCCCTCGACGACGGATCCCCCGAGACCGACCATCTCAACGTTGTGACGCAATGCCTTGAGGGCCTTTCGACCGCTCTCGACGAACACCGCGGAGCTGGCGCCCCGGGACAGGGCTTCGAGCCCGAAGGACCCCGACCCGGCGTAGAGGTCGGCGACCACCGCGTCGTCGACCCAGCTGCCGATCGAGGAGAACACCGCTTCACGGACACGATCGGTGGCGGGCCGGGTCCCCGTGGTGTCGGGGGACTTCAGTCTCCTCCCCCCTGCCTTGCCGGCGATGATCCGCATCTCAGCTGACGAACAGCCAGTCGACTTCGTCGCCCAGCATAGCCATCACCTCGTCGCGCAGCTCGGGGTGGTCGGCGAGGGTCGGATCGGAGTCGACGAGGGAGAAGGCGTCGCGCCGGGCCACGATGAGCAGGTCGAAATCGGCGAGGATGTCGGCGAGCTTCAGGTCTTTCACCCCGGACTGCCGGGTGCCGAAGACGGTGCCCTGACCCCGGATCCTGAGGTCCTCCTCGGCGAGGCGAAACCCGTCGTTGGTGCTCACCAAGGCGGTGAGACGATCCTCGCCCTCGGTTGTGCTGGGCTCGGCGAGGAGCAGACAGACCCCTGGGTGCCTGCCCCGACCCACCCTGCCCCGAAGCTGGTGCAGTTGGCTGAGACCGAAGCGATGGGCATCTTCGATGACCATCACCGTGGCGTTGGGGACGTCGATCCCGACCTCGATGACGGTCGTCGAGACCAAGACGTCGGTCTCACCGGCGCGGAAAGCCGCCATGACCTGCTCTTTTTCAACCGAACGCATCTGGCCGTGGATCAGGGCAACCCGGAGATCGGGCATCAGCGCCGAAAGCCGCTCGTACTCGGCGGTCGCCGAGACCGCCTCCACCTTGGGGCTGTCCTCGACGAGAGGGCAGACGACGAAGGCCTGTCTGCCCTGGCCCACCTGTTCGGTGATGACATTCCAGGCCCGGGACTCCTCGACCTTGGAGATGAGCCTGGTCTTCACCGGGATCCTGCCCGGTGGCATCTCGTCGATGAGCGAGACGTCGAGGTCGCCGTACAGTGTCATCGAGAGCGTCCTCGGGATCGGGGTGGCGGTCATGATCAGCAGGTCGGGCTCGACCGCGTCCCCCTTCTCCTTCAAGAGAACCCTCTGCGCCACGCCAAACCGGTGTTGTTCGTCGACCACCGCCACCCCGAGACGGGAGAAGGCGACTCCCTCCTGGATCAGCGCATGGGTCCCCACCACCAGGTCTACCTGTCCTGCGGCGATGTCGGCAGCCAGCTGATCCCGGCTGATGTCGGGGTTGTAGTTGGTGCTGGCATTCGACCCGGTGAGCAATGCCACGTGAACCGCGGGGCCGCTTCCCCCGGCGAACAGGCTCTCCATGCCGAGCAGAGACCCACCCAACTCCGGTGAGAGACCTGCGTCGGCGAGCAGGCCGCGCACCCCGAGGTAATGCTGTTCGGCGAGCACCTCGGTCGGGGCCATCAACGCACCCTGCCATCCCCCCTCGATCCCGCGCAGCAGCGAGGCGACGGCCACCACGGTCTTGCCCGACCCCACCTCGCCTTGGAGCAGCCGGTGCATGGGATGGCCCGCGGCGAGGTCGGCCTCGATCTCGGAGAGCACCCTCTGCTGGGCCCCGGTGAGCTTGTACGGGAGGCCCCCGAGGAATCGATCGACCAGCTCCCCGGTGGGCCGGTGAGCGATCCCGGGGGAGCTGTCCATCTGATACCGCTTCTGCATGGCCAGAGCCAGCTCGAGCCGGAACAACTCGTCAAAGACGAGGCGCCTCCGCGCCGGGGCCACGTCGTCGAGCGTCTCGGGAAAGTGGATCGAGGCGAACGCGGCGTCGCGCTCCATGAGCCCGTTGGCGGCCTTGATCTCGGTAGGGACGGTGTCATCGATGGGCCGGGAGCGCAGGAGGGCGTTGTGTATCGCTCTCCTCATGTGGCCCGGCCCGACGCCACCAGCGGTGGAGTGGACCGGGACCACCCGGCCCACCGTCAAACCCTCGGTCTCGCCGTCCAGTACGTCGACATCGGGGGTCTTCATCTGCAACGAGCCTCGGAACGACTCGACCACGCCGGAGAGCGCCACCTCGGTGGCGGCCCTCAGTTGGCGGACACGGAACCCCTGGTTGAACCAGACCGCCTTTATCCGTGCGCTGTCGTCTTCGATCACTGCTTCGATGATGTGGAGATTGCGCCGAGGGCGACGCTCCTGGACCGAGCGGACCGAGCCGATGATGGTGACTTCGGACCCGATGGGGACCCGTGCGATCGGTGACTTCTCCGACCGGTCGATATAGCGGCGGGGGACATGATGCAAGAGGTCCGCCACGGTGCGGATCCCGGCCGAGGAGAGGTTCTCGGAGCGTTTGCCGCCAAGACCCTTGATCTGACCGACATCGATGGCAGCGAGACGGCTGAGCGAAGCCACCGACACACGGTAACCCCCGAGTACGACTTGGACGACGGAGTGGCTAGGATTGCCCCCGGTCTTCGGGATCCCCGTACATTCATTGACCGTCCAGGAGTATTCGTCATGTCCTACCGGTGTGAGATCTGCGGCAAAGAGCCGGGCTACGGCAAGTCCGTCAGCTTCTCCCACAAGCGAAACAACCGTCGCTGGCTCCCCAACATCCAGAGGATCAGGGTCAAGCACGGTTCGAACACACGCCGCGCCCGCGTCTGCACCTCGTGCATCCGGGCCGGCAAGGTCGTCAAGGCCTGACCGCATGGACCAGGGCGTCGTCAAGACCTACGACCCGGTCACCGGGGTCGGGATCGTGGTTCGCGACGCCGATCGGTCCGAGGTCTTTCTCCGCCCCGGATCGCTGCAGGGCTCTGTCTTTCGCACCCTGCGCCAGGGTCAGCGCATCATCTTCGACTCCGTCGACGAGGACGGCCGCACCTTCATCACCTCGCTACGTCTCGGCCAGGACGGCTACTAGACCACCAATCCGGCTCCGGTCCGACTGTGCAGCCATATGCCGTGACGGTAAGCGGCTGGACACTCGTTGGTCTTCCCAGATCGGCTGTGCATCGAATTACCGTCAGGGCACACCTTTGCCCAACGGAACACGGTGGAGACCCTTCCACTAGGGTCGCTCGCCCATAGAGTGATAGGAGGCTCAACTTGGTCCAGGCGTATGTCCTGATCCAGACGGAGGTCGGAAAGGCAGCCGTCGTTGCAGAGGAAGTTCGAAACATCCCCGGAGTCGAGAGCGCTGATGACGTGACCGGGCCCTACGACGTGATCGTCAGGGCGAGCAGTGAGGACGTCGACTCACTCGGGAAACTGGTGGTGGCCCGAATCCAGGCGGTCGACGGCATCACCCGCACTCTCACCTGCCCAGTGGTGCACCTCTAAGGCTCTAACCAAATTTCGAGGCGATGGTGCCCGCGCTCCGCAGCGCAGTACCGTCGCTGCCCACAGTCGAGAAGACCCGGGTCTGTCCCACGGAGGCCTCGGCAAGCATGTCGGCGAAGAGCTGGCGACGCTCGATGGGCGGGTCTATCCAGAGGTATACGGCCATCGACCCGGGGATGGTGTTGACCTCGTTGACGAACAAGTCCCCGTCCTTTTCCAGGAAGTCGATGCGGGCGACCCCGCGTATCCCGGCCACCTGGGTGATCCGTCGCGAGAGGTGACGGATTCCCTTTTGGGTGGCATCGTCGAGACTCGCCGGCAACTCCCGCCCCACACTGACCTCTCCCCCCCAGGCGAGGTACTTCTGGTCGTAGCTATAGATCCCCTCACCCGATCGCGCCGGTGCCTCGACCGCCGACAACTGCCACTCCGGGTGGGTCCTGACGCCGACCTGGAGGTCGCGGCTACCAGCGAGAAACGGCTCCACCACCGCCCCCTGATCGAAGAATCGCGAAGAGGTCTTCAGGGCGAGGACCGTCGCCCAGTCGTCGGCGACCTCGATCCCGATCGAGGATCCCCCGAACCTCGGCTTGACGATATAGGGCCCGTCGAAGCCCGGTGCCTCCTCACCGCCGGTCGTCACCAGTGTCCGAGGCAGCGTGGGCAGCCCGGCGGCAGTCATCGCCGAACCGAATGCCAGCTTGTCCATGCCGAGGGCGGAGGCCGCCTGTCCCGGCCCGGTGTAGCGCAGCCCGATGAGGTCGAATATCCCTTGGAGAGTCCCGTCCTCTCCAGGCCCCCCGTGACAGGCGATGAGCACCGCATCGAGCGGCAACGGCCGCTTCTTGACGACGAAGCCCTGGCCGGGGGCCACCACCAAGGACACCTCCCTCGACTTGCGCGGCACCCCATCGACGAAGTCGTCCGCCTCCAGACCGGGGTCCACCAGATGCCACCCTCCAGACTTCGACCAGTAGATCGCCTCGATGTCCTCGAGCGCCCGCGCCACCTGGAGCCCGGTGAGGATCGAGATGTCGTGCTCGTCGGAGGGCCCGCCGAAGACGACGGCCTGTCTGCTCATGTCGTTGCGCTCATGGATAGTGGTCGGGCAGGTCGTTCTCGTAGAGGACCGCGTCACCGGGACCGAGGTTGGCCCGGGCCCACGCCACGGCCTCCGCGCGCGAGTCGACGACGGTAACCGAAGCGCTGCCCCGGGCGGAACCTTGCTCGAGGGCCCTGCGGTTGGTGCGCCCGACGATGACGAAGTGATCGACCTGTGATGAGGCCTCCTCGGCGAAAGCCCGGTTCTCCTCTTCCTGAACCGGCCCCAGCTCGACCATTCCGGGGGTGATGACCACCGTCTTGCCCTCCTCCCCCAGTCCAGCCAGGGTCTTCAAGGCGGACCGCGCACCGACAGGATTGGAGTTGAAGGTGTCGTCGATGATGGCGAAACCCGCGCCCCCGGTAGTGACCGACTGACGATGCTCCGCCACGGGGAGAGAGTGGATGCGGGGGATGACCTCGGCGAGGTCGACACCGAGTGCGGAGCAGATGCCCAACGCCACGGCGAGATTGGCGGCGAACACCCCGTCCGGGAGGTCGATCACCCTGGCACCGTCGACCACGATCCCGTCGCCGGTGGACACCTCGATGATCCTCATGTGTTGACGGCGGTTGAATGCAAGCCCGTCGAGCAGCGGGTGATCGACACAGATCACTCCCACCTCCGCCCGGTCGAGGATCTCCGACTTGGATCTCACGATGTTCTCGATCGTGCCGAATCTCTCCAGGTGGACCGGGCCGATCGCCACCATCGCCGCCACCTTCGGCGGGATCCACTCACACAGCTCGCCGATCTCCCCGGGGCCGTATGCGCCCATCTCGGCGACGAAGACCTCGGTGCCGGGAGTCAGGTTCTCATTGACGGCACGGGCAAGCCCCATGCGGTTGTTGAAGGACGCCGGGCTGGCAACGACCCGCTTCGACCCGGTTAGGAGATGGGCCACGTGGCTCTTGGTCGTGGTCTTCCCATAAGAGCCGGTGATGGCCACGACCTCGGCGCCCACTGCCCGCAGCCTGACCGCCGCCTTTTCGACCCACTCGTCCCCGAGACGCTTCTCATATGGGGCCAGGAGCCAGAGACACAGGTCGATGAGCGACGGGAGCAGGACCACGGGCAACAGCACGATCACCGGCTGATCGAGAGCTGCTCCGGTGAAGAGGGCGGCCGCCAGCACCACCCCGGTGAGAGTTGCCACACGACGGAGCCGATCGGTCCAGGCCAGTGGTGAGGTGACCCCCTTGACCGGCAATCCGATCGGGCCCACCTGGGCAAGCGGGACCAGGAATCCCCAGCGGACGTCGATGATCGAGTAGATGACGCCGAAGACGGCGGCGATGTCGATGAGGAAGTTGATCACGCCGCTTTGCGACCAGCGCAACCGAAACTTGGTCACCTCACCGGCGAGGTAGTGCTCCCGCTGCGCCACCCGCAGCCAGCGCAGCCCTGCCGGCACCGCGGCGGCCGCGCCCACCCCCGCCAGCACCCAGATCACGCCAGCGCCCCGTCGATCGCCTTGCCCAGCGCACCCGGCGCCTCGATGGGCACGAAGTGGCCCACCCCGGGGAGGACCTCCAGCGATGAGTCGGCCAGCAGCAACATCGCCGCCTCGGCGACCGGGACCGGGGCCTCGGTGTCATCTGCACCCCACAACAGATGAACCGGGCTCATGATGCGACCGAGCTGCGGTTCGTAACTCTCGTTGATCACCGTGACCAGGATGTCTCTCATCACCCCCGTGGCGGCTCGATAGTCGGCTGACCCACGAGACCTGCGAAACCTCTCCATCCGCGCGTCCGATACCACCCCGAGGGCATTGAGCCGACGGGCCAAACGAAAACCCATCGGGGGCCGTCGCCAGGTCTCGAGACGGATCAGCGGCACTCCGGTGAGGATGAGTGGCCCCACCCTCCCCGGGTGCTTGGCGGCGAGACAGACCGCGACCCGGCCCCCAAAGGAGTGGCCGACCAGGACGGGAGGCCTATCGAAAGAATCGAGCAGTTTGGCGACAATGTCGGCATAGGCGTCTGCGCCCATCGCCTCATCGGGGACCGGTGAGGCGCCAAAGCCTGGGAGGTCGGGAGCTATGCCGGATCTGCCCTCGAGGGCTGCCGAGAAGTCCCTCCCTCGCCGCCCCCAGCCATGGAGTGCGAGGACGTCTGGGGCCTCGGTGCCGTACACCTCGGCGAAGAGGGCGCCGTCAAGAAATGAGCGCAGTGCCAATAACAATCCTCGATAAGACCGGGAGAAACGCCGAGAATACTTTCGATAGGCCCCAATCCCATGACTAACGAGACCGTGAACACCAGTGTGCACGAGTCGATGGCCCGTTTCAGGTCGTCGCTGCTGCGCAGGGCCTCCGCCGTGGCCTGGGTGGTGCTGATCATCATCGGCTATCAGGCGGTGCGAAGCCCGCTCCCCGACGGCACCCAGCTGTTCACCCAACCAGAGTTCTACGTGCCCATGACCGGTCTCGCCTCGTTGCTGATCCTCTCCACGGCCACCAGATGGGACCGGATCATGCGATCCCGGGCCGCCCCCTGGGCCGCCACCGGCTGGTTGCTCGCCATGATCGCCGGCATCACGGGTCTCGCCCTGATCCCCGACCTGAACGCCACCACCGAGCCGATCTTGTTCGGGATCGCCGCGGTGTCCGGCCTGCTGCTCGCCTGGTGGGCCCACGCCTTCGTCACCGTCGCCATCGGCTTGGCCATCGGGTTCATCGCCTTCACCCTCGGGGAGGCCAACGTCATCGCCGACGTGCTGGCACCTGTCGTCGTGGTCCTGGTGGTGGCGGCCGCCACGGCCCTCGTCGGATTCGAGTTCGAGAAGGAGGCCGTGACGTCGTATGGCAAGGAGGCCAAGCTCGAGCAGCAACGTCTCGACTTCGAGCGCCTCTACGCGGTGAGCGCCACCCTCGCCAGGGCCGAGTCGCTGGCCGAGATCGTCCCCCACCTGGTGGGGACGATCTGCAAGTACCTCGACGCCCAGGTCGGCCTGGTCCTCCTCCACGACGGGGAGATGCAGCGTCTCGACGTCATGAGCCCGATCTGGGTCAACGGCTACCCGCTCGACACCGACCCGATCTCGGTTGAGATCAACGCGCCAAACGTCGTCGCCCAGACGTATCGCGCCGCCAAGCCGATCTATGTGAGGAACGTCGACCCCGACACCGACTCCCACGTTCTGTTGAGAGACCTCGGTCTCAAGCAGGCATTGGTGGCCCCGCTCAAGGTGGAGTCGATGAGGGTTGGGGCGATCATCGTCGGCGACCCATATCAGGGCGACTTCACCGAGGAACAGCTGGAACAGCTCGGCTCGCTGGCCGCACCGGCCGGTCTGGTGCTCAGTCAGATAGGGCGTTATGAGGCGCAGGCCGAGATGACCCGCCGACTCGAAGAGGTGGCGCAGATGAAGAGCGACTTCGTCTCCACCGTGAGCCATGAGCTGCGCAGCCCGCTGACTTCGATCATCGGGTCGCTGGACACGGTGAACCGCCCCGAGCTGGCCCCACCAGAGCCGACGTCACAACAGCTGCTCCTCAGCGCCCGTCGTCAGGCCGGCCGTCTCCAGAGGCTGATCGAAGACCTGCTGGTCGTCTCCCGGATCGATCGAGGAGCCATCCCCATCCATCTCGAGCCCGTGGAGATCAAGGGGATGTTCGACGAGATCAACCGGGTGGTCTCGATCGAGCCCAAGATGACCGTCGAGCCCGACAACCTCGCGGCGTACGCCGACCGCGACCACTTCTCCCGGATCCTCATCAATCTCATTGAGAATGCCGCCAAGTACGCCCCGGACTCGCCAGTGGAGTTGTATGCGTGGCAGAAGGACCAGCGGGCCCTGGTGGCGGTGGTCGACCACGGCCCGGGTATCCCCGAGCACTCCCGGGAGAGCATCTTCGAGCGATTCACCCAGCTGGACCAGTCGGATACCAGGTCGAGGGGCGGAACCGGGCTCGGGTTGTCCATCGTCAAGAGCTTGGTCGAGGTGATGCACGGTGCGGTTCGGGTGGAGGCGACCGAGGGAGGCGGCGCCACCTTCGTGCTCGACCTCCCGGCAGCCGCTTCGATCCCGGTCGACGTCTGAGCTCGGTTCAGTCCGGGTCGCCGCCGGCGGCCACCGCGTGAAAGCCCCCGTCGACGTGGACGATCTCACCCGAGGTCATCTGGGCCCAATCGCTGAGGAGGACACACACCATGCGGGCCACCGGCTCGGGGTCGGAGGTGTCCCATCGCAAGGGCGACCGTTCTCCCCACACCTGGTCGAACCTGGCGAACCCGGGGATCGACTTGGCGGCCACCGTGCTGAGCGGGCCCGCGGACACCGCATTGACCCGTATGTTGTGCTGCCCGAGGTCACGGGCCAGATAGCGGGTGACGCTCTCCAGGGCCGACTTGGCCACCCCCATCCAGTCGTAGGCCGGCCATGCCTGGGTGTTGTCGAAGTCCATGGCGACCAGGGCGCCGCCACCCGCCCTCTGCATGAGGGGGAGGAGGGCCACCGCCAGGGTCTTGTAGGAGAACGCCGACACGGTGAACGCGGTCTGCGCCGACTCCACGGGAGTGTTCAGGAAATTGCCGCCGAGGGCATCGTCGGGGGCGAAGGCGATGGCGTGGAGCGCCCCATCGACGCGGCCCCATCGGTTGTCGAGGTCGTTGACCACATTCTCTACATGGGTGGGGTCGTTGATGTCGAGCTCGAGGACGTCACAGGGCTGAGCCAGACGCTGCACCGATCGCTCCGTGAGGCGGAGGCCCCGGCCAAAGCCGGTGCAGACGATCTCGGCGCCCTCCTCCTGGGCGAAGCGTGCGGTGTGCCAGGCGATCGAGTCATCGGTGAGGACCCCGGTGATGAGCAGTTTCTTGTCCTCGAGCAGCATCAGAAGCTCTCTCCGAATGTCATGATCCCTCGTATTCCTAGACCCATGGTGAACAGTAGGAGGAGGCCGTAGTACAGGGCGGGTCGTTTCCTGAACTGGGCGCGGTAGATGTAGGCGAAGGCAAACGTGACAGCGATTACGACCCCGTAGAAGACGTGCTGGTTACCCGGATCGATGCCCTCCGCCGACATGGCCGCCACACCAAGCGTCACCTGGAAGAGCAGGCTCACGATCGCAAGACCCACCGCCCAGTAGAAGATCCCCGGCAGCGTCTCCCTTCTTGCCATGAGCACACCCCAGAGCCCTACCACTCCGTTGATCCCGACCGCGATCTCCCCCCAGAACGTGTGGATGGAACTCACCGAGGTGAGCATAAACGGTGCCACCCAGCGTGATATGGAGCTAAACTCGGCTGAGGAGGCCGAGATGTTCGAGGCGGTGCAATTCGTCGAATTGAGCGGCGAGCCCGGGGAGACGATGCTCGGCGAATTCGAGGAGGAGCTCGACGCGGTCGAGTCGGCACGAGGGGCGAGGACGCAGTTCTCCACGACGGGCTCGAAGGATTACGTCTGGTGGATCGTGCGCAAGAAGGGGGCTCGATTGGCCAACTTCATCGCCGATTCGAAGAGCGACAAGGAATTCGTCCTCGATCTGAGCTCGGGAGAGCTGGTCGAGGTGCCCACCTAGATCGATCGCAACCACCACCACACAGAGTGGTCGGGTTAGCCGTCGGTGCCGGAACGACCCTGCTCCGGTGGGCCTCGTGGGGTGCGACGCCACGACCGGGGCTAGTCCATCAACAGATCGGAGTACTGGTCCCTCACCAGCTTCTTGTCGAACTTGCCGGTCCCGGTCTTGGGGATCTCGTCGACGAACACGATCTTGTCGGGCAACCACCACTTGGCCAGTCGGGAAGCGAGATGGTCGCGCAGCTCTTGTTCGCTCACCGGCGAATCCTCGACCGAAACGACGAAGGCGGCCGGGCGCTCCTGCCACTTCAGGTGTTTCAGCCCGACGACGGTGGCCTCTGCCACCGCCGGATGGGCCATCAACGCATTCTCGACGTCCAGTGAGCTGATCCACTCCCCACCCGACTTGATGACGTCCTTGGCGCGATCGGTGATCCGGATGTAGCCCTCCGGGGTGATCTTGCAGACATCACCGGTCCGCAGCCAGCCCTCGTCGAACGACTGCGGGGTCCGGTCGTCCTCGTAGTACTCGGCGGCGATCCAGGGGCCTCTGATCAACAGCTCACCGAAGGCCTCGCCGTCGTGGGGAAGCTCCTCGCCGACCTCGTCGACGATCTTGATCTGCAGCCCGGGGACGGGGATCCCGGCCGTCTCGAGACGGTCGAGCTGCTCGTCGAGGCCCCAATCCTCCATGTGCGGCTTCAGCCGGGCCAGCGAGGCGACCGGGTTGGTCTCGGTCATGCCCCATCCCTGCACGACCCGTATCCCCCGCTCCGTCCAATACCACTCGATCATCGCTCGGGGGACCGCCGAGCCGCCACAGAGGAACGCCCGGATCGACGACACGTCGACTTCGGGATGGGCTTCGAGGTAATGCCTGATGCCGATCCAGACCGTGGGCACTCCGGCACTGAAGGTCACCTTCTCGCCGGTGAACAGCGCCACCAGGGCTTCTGGCGAGAGGTCCGGCCCCGGATACGTCAGCTTCGCCCCCTGAGCCACCGCCATGAACGGGTAACCCCATGCGGAGGCGTGGAACATCGGCACCACCGGCAACACGTTGTCGGTGGCCTCGATGGGGAAGTTGGCCAGGTTGGAGATGGTGTGGACGTATGTGGAGCGCTGGGTGTAGGCGACACCCTTGGGGTTGCCGGTGGTCCCCGAGGTGTAGCAGAGCATCAGCGGGGAGCGCTCATCGAGAGTGGGCCAGGTCCCGTGCCCGCGCTGATCGGCGATCAGGTCCTCGTAGGCCAGCGACCCGGGTATGGCATCAGCCGGCTCGTCGCCCATGATCACCACGGTGTCGACCGTCTCGAGCCGCTCGATGAGCGGGGCGATGAGGGGGACCAGGTCGGGGTCGACGAAGATCACCTTGTCCCCGGCGTGGTTGACGATGTAGGCGATCTGGTCGGCGAAGAGCCTGATGTTGATGGTGTGACAGATCCGCCCGGTGTTGGCGGTGGCCCAATAGAGCTCGTGGTGACGATGGTTGTTCCAGGCAAAGGTCCCCACGCCGTCTCCGACCCCGACGCCGAGTGAGTCGAATGCGGTTGCCAGCCGGCGAATCCGTTCGTCGAGCTGGGCATAGGTCCATCTCGTCACCGACCGGTCTGCCTCGACCGAGACCACCTCCTGGTCGGGGTGAATCCAAACCGCATGGTCGTAGAGGGTGGATAGGAGGAGGGGGAAGTCGTCCTGCATGTGCATCAGGTGCCCCCGAGCAGCCTGGCTTTCTCAGCCTCGAACTCGGCGTCTGTCAGCTTGCCCTGGTCGTGGAGGCGGGAGAGCCGCTCCAATTGAGAGACAGAGGACTCAGCGGCGGCGGGCCCACCCCCGCCGGATTCGACCTCCATCATCCTCAGCTCGCGCATCTTGTAGATCAGAGACTGCACCCCTTCGGGGTTGGGGATGTCCCGGTACCGGGTCTGGCCATGGGTGCCGGCGGACTCGATCATCAGGTCACCGGTGCCAAACACCCGCTCCACCACGGTCTGGTTGAAGGCGACGTTCTGGATGACCTCGAGCGGGATCTCGGTCCCCCTCTTGGCGATGAACCCCGCCCGGTAGACGAGTCGCTCGTTGGTGATCACGTGGAGGGTGTTGGCCCACCGGATCAAGCCACCCGTCACCAGGAGGACGACCAGCCCGGCGATCACCAAGTAGGTCCAAACGGGGGCATCGAAGATGGCGAGGACTACGGCCACGACCACACCACCCAAGGCGACGAGACCCTCTCTCAAGATGCCCGACCAATGGGGTCGGAACTGACTCTCGATGACTTCGTCGTCACTGAGCAAGCGCTCGGGATATCCCATCTGGATGGCTCCTGGTCGGTTTGCGTCGGAGCCTAAACGGTGGAGGTGAGATCGGGGGGCTCCCAGAGCGCGAGAAACCCCGAGGGAGCATCGGCCGAAGCCTCAACCCTCTCGGGGCTCTCACCCAACCGGCGTCGGGCCGGGGACCCGACCCCGTCTGGGGTCGCAGTTGGAACGAGTCCCACTGCTGTGATTCGTGAGAATCACTTGGCAGATCTCTCGATCCGCCGTGGCAAACCTCTCGATTTGCCCATGGTCTTCGACCGCTCGACGATCCCGAGGGATCCCCGCTCGATCTCCGACCGGACCTTCCGCCATCGGTCACCCGACGACTTCCGGCTGACCTTCGTTACCGGTAAACCGGTCTCTCGGGTCCGACCAGTCCGGTGGTTACCCACAGTGTCGGCCGTCGTCTCCGAGTTTCCCCTTCGACGTGGCGGAGAAAGTAGACCCACCCCCTGACGGGGACAAGTCGAAAGACTCTTTGTTTTTCGCGAGTCGCATATCGGTTTTCGCGAGCCGTTCGATCACCGATAGTTTGGCCGCGATGGGAGCCTTGCGGGATTGCGAGACCGTGGCCACCACGGTGCTGGGCCAGCCGGTGAACTCGCTGACAACCATCGCTTTCCTGCTCGCCGGGGCCCTCATCATCCGGCGCTCGAACCACCTGTGGGTCGGCATCGCATCGATCGCCACCGGAGTGGGGTCGTTCCTGTTCCACGGGCCGATGCCCCCTTACGCCGACTGGGTGCACGATGTCACCCTGGCTTGGCTGTTGTTGGTCGTGGCCGGCACCGGGCGGTCGTGGGAACGCTGGGCCAAGCTGTGGGGGCTGTTGGTGATCGCCGCCCTGCTCGCCGTCCCGGGAACGGCCGTACCCCTGTCCATTGCCCTGGCCGCCTCGGCAATCGCCTTGCTTGTGCTGGAAGATCGCTCGTTCGCCACCCTGGGCCCCTTGACGCTGCTGGTGTTGGTGGCGGTCATCGGCAGGCTGGGCGCAACGGGTGGCCCGCTGTGTGATCCCGACTCGGTGCTGCAGCCGCACGGCCTCTGGCATGTCGGGTCGGCCGCCGCCGTCACCTGGTGGGCCATCAGAAGGAGCCCGAAGACGTCGGTCTGAGACGCGAGAAACCCCGAGAAAGCTTTGGCCGAAGCCGCAGCCCTCTCGGGGCTCTCATGCCACTCACCGGGAAAGCGGGCCCCCGGATGGGTGGCGGTCCGGAGAAGCCAAAGCCTCTCCTTCCCCGATCGAGGTTGCCCTCATTCGGTAGCCGGGGAAGGTACGCAGGCTGCCAAAGTGCGTCAAGACGGGTCGGGCGTTTGTTTTCGCGTCTTACGACGAGTTTTCGCGTTGCTTTATTGGGGCTCTCCGCGTCCGTCCTCTGGTTAGCGTGCCGACGATGTGGTCAGACCGGAACGTGCGCTCCGTGGTCCTGGCGCGCCTGATCTCCAGGGTCGGCGGAGAGGCGGCGTTCTTCGTCGGGATCTGGGGGAAAGCCGCGTTCGAGCTCGACGCCACCCCGGGCCAACTGGCCGCGGTCATGGCGGCGCTCGGAGTCGCATCGCTGATCGGCGCCTCCGCGGCCGGGGTCCTGATCGACAGATTCGACCCGCGACGCGTCGTCATGTTCGGCGAGCTGGCGTTCGTCCCCACGGCCTTGGCGATGATCTTTGCCGACACCATCCCCAGTCTGGTCATCACCACCTTCGCCCTCGGCTTGGTGGCCACCCCGGTGTTCACCGCGATCTCCTCGTTCGCACCATTCCTCACCGACGACGAGACGCGACTCGCCAAGGTCAACTCCTGGATCGAGGGCGCCTCCTGGACCGCCTTCGTCATCGGTCCGGCGATGGGGGCGATCCTCGCCGGGTCGCTCGGGATCGATGCGATCTTCGTGCTGGACGCGGCGACCTCGGTCATCGCCGCGGCCCTTCTCTGGCCGGTGAAGGTTCGACAGTTGTCGGCCACCGGCAGCCACGGTGGCGGCTTCAGCGAGCTCCGCGAGGGTTTCGCGGTCGCCTATGGCAACCCCCGGCTCCGTTTCTACATCTGGCTCGGGTCCTCGGTCTGGCTTCTCTTCGGGGTCTTCAGCGCCCTGGAGCCCATCTTCTACCGGGATGTCCTCGGAGTCGAGGTAGAGACCCTGGGATGGGTCAACTCCGTCTTCGGGCTCGGTCTGATCGGGGGCACCCTCATCGCCGGGCGTCTCCCTCAGAGGTTTCGCACTGCGATCTGGCTCACCGTTCTGGTAGGGATGAATGCCGTCGGCGTCCTCGCCTACGTCGGGACCGACATCCTGGCGGTCGTGGTGGTGGCGGCCCCGCTCTGGGGCGTGATCATCGGGCAGATGGCCCCTCTCCATCGGACGATGATCCAGGTGAACGCACCGGACGAGGTCGTCGGCCGAATCATGGGGGTCAACCACATCCACTCCGAGGTCGGCCATCTCCTGCCGTTGGCGTTCGCACCATTCGTCGCCAGCCTTCTCGGTGTGCAGCGGACCCTTCTCTTCTCAGGGGCGATCGTGGCGGTGGTCGCCCTCCTCTTCGCCCGCCCGGCGCTGCGTCTCGATCGCACCCGGACCGTCATCGTGCCACCACCCGGTCTCCCCGACCCGGCCGACGAGCCCAAGTCCGTGAGCCACTAACCGGTTTCTGTCGGGGGTCGTTCCTAAGATCGGAGCCGTGACCGTCGAATTGGAGCATCCCCGTCTCGAAACCCTCTCCCCCAGCCGGGCGGGTGACTTCAAGACGTGCCCCCAACTGTTCAAGTTCCGGGCCATCGATCGTATCGCGGAGCCGCCCTCGATCTACCAGGCTCGGGGCACCACCGCCCATCTCGCCTTGCAGCGTCTCTTCGACGACGCCGGCACCGAGCGCACTCCGGAGCGGCTCTATGACCTGTTCCGCAAGGCCTGGACCGAGATCCGTGGTGACCACGAGTTCGAGGGATTGTTCGAGAACATCGAGGAGGAGCGGGAGTGGGGCCTGGAGAGCCTCGCCCTCCTCGCCAATTACTTCTCCATAGAGGACCCGACCACTTTCGACCCCGAAGACCGTGAGCTCGACATGCTCGAAGACCTCGATGGGATCACCATCCGGGGCATCCTCGATCGCATCGACCGCGACCGCGACGGCCGGCTGATCATCACCGACTACAAGACGGGCAAGGCGCCCCCCGAGCGCTACGCACTGTCTTCGTTCTTCGCCCTGAAGATCTACGCGCTGCTCATCCGGAATCGCCTCGGCGAGACCCCGAAGGAAGTCCGTCTCCTCTATCTGAACGGCCCCACCTTGTACCGGTTGGAGATAGACGACCGGCAGCTCGACGCCATGGACGGCCAGTTGCGGGCGTTGTGGACCGCCATCGAGAGGGCGATGACATCGGATCGATTCCCGGCGAGACCCGGGGCCTTGTGCAACTGGTGCTCCTATCAGGAGATCTGCCCGGCGTTCGTCGCCGACGAGAGCTGAATCTCCGGGCACATCACCATCTCGATGTCGAAGAGGGGCCGGAGGCCGGGACACGGGTCTGTCGTAACGCCCCAACGTAGACGCCGGCTATCACGAGCAGACCTCCGAGCGCCAAACCGGTGGTCACCGGTTCCTGATCGAGCCAAGCGGACAAGACCACGGTGACGAAAGGAATGAGAACCATCACGTAGGAGGTGCGGGACGCGGACCAGCTTTGAACCACATACACATGGAGCAGAAACACGACAACGGACCCTATGGCGGCGACGTAGCCCAGGGCGACCCAGGTCTCCACACGCTGAGGTAACGCGAACTGCTCGCCGGCGATCGCCGCTGCCCCGATCAACACCGGGGCAGACACCGCCATCCCGACCGCGTTGAGGGCGACCGGGTGGATCGGGGGAAATCGTCTGACCAACACCAACGCCTGTGCGAAGCACAACACACTGCCCAGCACCGCCAGTAGGGAGAGAAGCGGGATCGACCCTCGAAGGGGATCCTGTGAGATCAAGACGACCCCCGTCAACCCGATGAGTGTTCCGATCACGGCCATCCTGCTGAGACGCTCTTGACGCTGGGCGACGGCCAGGACCAGTGTGGCCAGAGGCACGAGGGCGAGAAGGGTCTGCCCGAGCCCGGCGTGTATGTCGACGAGTGCGTAGTAGTAGAGGCCAAACGCACCTGCGAATTGGAAGAGGCCGAAGAGCACCGCACCCTTGAGGGCCCTGCCCCTGGGAACCTCCAACTTCAGCCCAGCCATTACCACCACGATCAGCCCCGCAGCGAGCGCAAAGCGCAGCCCCGCGCCCCACAGCGGATCCAGCTCTCTATTGCTGAACCTTATGGCCACCGAGTTGCCGCCCGCGAGGACCGCCTCAGCCACGAAGGCAGCCACGACCAGTCGTAGGGCGCTGGTGCCGTCTACGGGAAGATCCCCCGCACCAGTTTGGCGTCGGCCACCCGGCGGATCCCCTTGATCAGGGCTGCGGTGCGCATGTCCACTTTCTCGTTGATGGCGATGCTGTGCACTTCGTCGAACGCCCGGGTCATGATCTCCCTCAGCCGGCCGACCACCTCGTTCTCCGACCAGAAGTACTTCTGAACGTCCTGCACCCACTCGAAGTAGCTCACGGTCACCCCACCGGCATTGGCCAGGATGTCGGGGACGATGAACACCCCCCTGTCTCGGAGCATGTCGTCGGCCTCGAGGGTCATCGGGTTGTTGGCACCCTCGATGATCAGTTTTGCCTTGATATCGGGTGCGTTGTCGGCCCGGATCACATTCTGGATCGCGGCGGGAACGAGGACATCGACATCGAGCCCGAATATCGCGTCGCCATCGATGAAATCGGCGTCGGGGTAGCCCTCTAGAAAGCGATTCTCGTCGACCCACTTCCCCGCGGCCTCCACGTCGAGCCCGTCGGGGTCATAGATCGCACCGGAGATGTCAGAGACCGCAACCACCTGGGCCCTCATCTCCTGACCGGCCTGCGCTGCGTAGCGGCCGACGTTGCCAAACCCGTGGATCGCCACGGTCGCCCCGAGCGGGTTGAGATCGACAGCCGCGGCGGCCTGGGGCAGCATGAACATCAACCCCCGTCCCGTGGCCTCACGCCGGGCCACGCTCCCCCCGAGCGCCGGTGGCTTGCCGGTGACCACGGCGGGAACTGCATGACCGACGTGCTGGGAGTAGGTGTCCATGAGCCAGGCCATGACCTGCTCGTTGGTGCCGAGGTCGGGAGCCGGGATGTCGGTATCGGGCCCGATCACGTTGATGATCTCCATGGTGAAGCGCCGGGTGACCCGTTGCAGCTCGGCCCGGGACAGGACCAACGGGTTGATGCGGACCCCGCCTTTGGCCCCTCCGAAGGGGACTCCGACGATCGACGTCTTCCAGGTCATCCACATGGCGAGGGCGGCCACCTCGCCCAGATCGACATCCATGTCGAACCGGATCCCACCCTTGGTCGGCCCCATGGTGGTCAGGTGCTGGACCCGGTACCCGAAGATCGTCTCGACCTCTGTGTAGTTGTCGTGTCGGAAGGGGAAGCTGACCACCGTGGACTTCTGGGGGACACGCAACCGGCCGGCGATGTTGTCATCGAGGCCCATGAGGGCGGCGACCCGATTGAACTGGCCCACCGCCTCGTTGTACATCTGTGAATCGAATTCGGGCCGCCGCTCCAAGGCTTCTCCGTTCGAGGTTTGACGGGCCGATCCTAAGCACGAGGGAGGGCACATGCTGGCGCGCCGAATCTGTCGGTGCCGGGTCGTAAGTTGTCGATATGAGACAACGTGATATCGGCAGGCAGGTGTTCGAAGACCCGGTGACCTATCTCGCCGGGTTGGGCATCGTGTGTGAGGTGGTCGGCGAGTCGGTGCTCCCCGCCGCGGCTTGACTCCTACGATGACGGGGGTGGACCAGGCCCGGCTCGAGCCCGACGATTGGCCCGGTGCCCTGGGTGACACCGAGGGCCGCCAGATGATCGTCGCCGGTCCCGGGACCGGCAAGACCGAGTTCCTGGTCAGACGTGTGGGCCAGGTCCTCGATTCCGGGCTGGCCCTGCCCTCCGAGGTGGTCGTGCTCTCCTTCTCACGGAGGGCCAGCGCCCGTCTTCGGAGCCGCATCGAGGAGACGGTCGGCACGTCGGGGGTGCCCGTCGAGGTCACCACCTTTCACTCCCTGGCCATGCGACTCATCGAGGTGGTCACCGGGAAGCTTCCCGTCACCCTCACCACGCCGGAGCAGGTGGCTCTCGTCCGTGAGATGCTCGCATCCGAGGACCCCGGGGAATGGCCCCTCCCGTATAGGGGGATTCTCGACAGCCAAGTGTTCTCGGCGGAGGTGGCCGACTTCCTGCTTCGCTGTTCAGAGCGTCTGCTCACCCCCGAGCACCTGGCCGAACGAGCCCGCAAGCGGGCCGATTGGAAGGGGCTTCCCGGTCTGTACAGCCGATATCTCGGCCGGCTCGAGCAGATCGATCGGACCGACTACGGGGTGCTGTTGAAGAAGGCTGTCGAGCTCCTGGGCACACCCGAGGGCGAGCATCACGCCTCCCGGTTCCGGTATGTGCTGGTCGACGAGTACCAGGACACCTCGCCGGCCCAGGCCGAGATGGCCGAGTTGCTCGCCGCCGGTCATGGCAACCTCACGGTGGCCGGCGATCCCTACCAGTCGATCTTCTCCTTCCGCGGCGCCGAGTTGCGCAACATCGCAGCATTCTCCGAGAGCCCCGGGACCCGTCGCTTGGTGCTGGCCGAGAGCTTCCGGGTGCCCCGAGAGATCATGGACGCCGCATTGAGGGTCGTCTCCGGCGGCGATCTGCCCGGATCGGCGGGAGCGGTCCAACCGGCGAGACATCCCGGCAGATGCGAGGTCTACGTCTTCGACCAGGAGACCGCCGAGGCCGAGTGGATCGCCCGGGAGGTGGAGCATCTCATACGGGTCGAAGGCATCGGGCTCGCCGACATCGCGGTCGTGGTCCGATCGAAGAAGGACTTCGTCTCGGAGTTGTCCCGGGCGCTCGACCGCCGATCGGTGCCCCACGACCCACCTCAGTCGAGGTTGGTGGATCACCCAGCGATCCGGGTCATTCACGATGTGGTCACCGCCTGTCTCCACGGGGCGGGCGCGGTCTCAGCGGTGGAGTCGACCAGCGCCGACCGTGCCATTCGTCGGATCCTTCTCGGGCCGCTGTTCGGCATCACGGTCGGTCTCGAGAGAGAGATGCTGCGGGACCGGCATCGCAGCGGACGCCCCTGGAGCGAGGTGGTGTCGGCCCACCTTCCTGACAGGCCGGGACTGGCCCGTCTGCTCACCGAACCCTCGTGGGCCACGATGGTGGGGGCTGCGGACGGCTTCTGGGAGCTCTGGACCAGTCTCGACGGGATAGCCGATGTGGTCGACGATCCCGGGCGTGACGAGTGGCGACGGGCTTGGGCCGCATTTGGGCAGATGCTGGGGCGCCAGGCGGAGCGCGACCCGGGGGTGAGCCTGTCTCGCTTCTTCGAGATGGTCGACGAGGAGGACTTCGAGGCCACCCCGCTCATCTCGCATCGTCTCGTCTCCGACCGGGTGACCCTTACCACATTGCACCAGGCCAAGGGTCTCCAATTCGACGTGGTCTTCATCGCCAACGCCGTCGAGGGGGTGTTCCCCGACCTGGGTCGCAGTCGGCGGATGCTCCGTCCCGAGTTGCTCTCCCCCGAGCGCACCGTCGATCCCGAGGCCCAGCACCTGTTCCAGCTGCAGGAGGAGATGCGGCTGGCCTACACCGCGATGACCAGGGCACGTCTTCGGGTGGTGTGGAGCGCGACCACGGCCGGGGTCGACCAGGGTGAGCGCCGACCGTCCCGGTTCCTGATGGCGGCGGCCGGTGAGCTGACCCCGGGCCCTCCCGTCTCCCAGGACCGTTCCCCGATCACGATCACCGAAGCCGAGACGGCCTTGCGACGAGACCTGCTCGACCCGAGGGTGGGGCCGGCCCGGCGTCTCGCCGCCGCCAAGGTGCTCGGCTCGCCATCCCGTCCCTGGTGGGACCCGACTGTATTCTCAGGTGCAGTCGAGCCGGGCCCCGACAGACCTGTCCTCACCGGATCGTTCCGGCTCTCGCCGAGTCAGGCCGAGACCTACCAGAGATGCCCGAGACGCTACGTCCTGGAGCGTCGCCTCCGTCTCGGGGACACGTCATCGGTTTACGCCCATTTCGGCGAGCTCACCCACGATGTCCTGGAAAGAGCCGAAGCCGAGGTCATAGGCTCGGGCGCTCGCCACGCCGACCTCGACCGGGTCATCGAGATCGTCGATGAAGTCTGGAGCGAAGCCGACTTCGGCACCCCCGAGCTCAACGACGCCTGGAAAGAGAAGGCAGTCGAGATGCTCACCCATCTCTACGAGCGCTGGCCGGGCAAGGGAGACCCGGTCGAAGTGGAGCTGGAGGTCGAGTCCGACATCGATGGGGTCGGTTGGATCGGGCGAATCGATCGTCTGGAGGAGGCCGGGGAGGGTCTGCGGGTCATCGACTACAAGACCGGGACCAGCGTCCCCAACCACGACGAAGCTGCCGAGTCGATCCAACTCGGCTTCTACGCCCTTGCCGTCCAGCGGCTGCGAGGCGAGGTCGTCGCCTCCGAGATGTGGTTCCCCCGCGTCAGGTCGGTGAGTGTGACCACCCGCGAGCTGGCCATGCACCGTCTCGACGAGGTGAGCTCCAAGTTGACCTCGATCACCGCTTCGATCGGAGCCGAAGACTGGGAGCCAAGGGTGGGCACCGCCTGCAAGGGATGCGGCTTCCGTCGGTCCTGTCCGGCCTGGCCAGAGGGCAAGGGAGCGTTTCTCCCATGAGCATCGTGCCCACGACCGAACAGCAGGACATCCTCGACCTCGGTCTCACCTCGATTCGGGTCAGGGCGGGCGCCGGCACCGGCAAGACGACGACTGTGGCCCTCGTCATCGCCAATCTGGTCGGGAACCACGGCGTCGATCCCGAGCGGATCCTCGGGATGACCTTCACCAACAAGGCAGCCGCAGAGCTCGCCGAAAAGGTCAGATCGCTGCTTCCCGAAAGCCTCGACCAGGCGCGTCAGGTCGAGGTCCACACCTATCACGGCTTCGCCGCACAGGTCCTCTCCGAGTTCGGCGCTCTTGTGGGGTCCGACAGCCGCTCCGGTGTCATCACCCCCACCTATGCCCGTCAGCTGATCCGCGAGGTCTTCTACCACGAGTCCCATACCCACCTCGACATCACGAATCGGCGGACACTCGACCAGATCCGTCGGCTGGGTGATCAACTGGGTGATCACCTCCTCCGTCCAGAGCACCTCATCAGGGCCGGCGCGATTCACCAAGACGACGATATCTGGGCCGCCCGCGTCGAGATGGCTGAGACCCTCGCCGGATACAACCGGGCCAAGTCGGAGTTGAGGGTGGTCGACTACGCCGACCTGGTGACCCTCTCCACCCAGGTCCTCCAGGAGCATCCCGGTCTGGCCGAAAGGGTGAGAGACCGCTATCGGGTCCTCGTCCTCGATGAGTACCAGGACACCAACCCGGCACAGCGAGTCCTTCTCACCACCATCTTCGGCAACGGTTTCCCGGTCATCGCCGTCGGCGACGAGGACCAGACGATCTATGAGTGGCGCGGGGCCTCGGCACAGAACTTCGAGGACTTCCTCGACCACTTTCCGACAGCAGACGGTCAGGCCGCACACGACAGGAGCCTCACCCTGAACCGGCGCTCGGGTGAAGGCATCCTCGCCATCGCCAACGAGGTGCGTCGGCGAGCCAACCCCGGGGCTGACTCATTGCAGGCAGCGGAGGACACCGACACCGAGGTGGTCACCTTCTGGGGGAAGGATGCGCTCGTCGAGGCGGAGTGGGTCGCCCGCCAGTTCGAGTCCCTCCACGAGCGGGGCGTGCCCTGGTCCGACATGGCGGTCCTCTTCCGCAAGAACAAGGACTTCGCCGTGGTGGTGGACGTGCTGGGGCGTCATGACATCCCACTGGAGGTGGCCAACATCGGTGGCCTTCTGTCGGTGCCCGAGATCTCACTTCTGAGAGCCTGGCTGACCGTGCTCCAGAACCCGGGTGATTCCGCGGCCCTGGCTCAGATCCTCTTCGGCAGCGGTTTCCGACTGGGAATCGCCGACCTGGCCGTGCTCACCCGTTGGTTGACCGCGAACCTGCCAGACCAGCCCGATAGCGAAGAGCCGCACCCGGTCACTCTGGTCGAGGCGATCGAGGTCAGCGATCAGATCGGGGGGCTCCGGCCCGAGGCTCGTAAGCGGATCGACCGCTTTCATGCCATCTACCGTGAGCTGCTCGTCGAGACCCAGGGGCTCAGTCTCGCCGAGACCTGTCGTCTCATCCTCGACGGCACCCGGGCATGGCAGGACATCGAGTCGCTGCCTCCCAACCCCCGTCTCACCGCCCGTCTCAACGTCTACCGCTTCCTCGACCTCGCCGACGACTGGAGCCCACTCTCGGGCCGGCCCTCGGTGGCGGCCTTCCTCGACTATCTCGACGCCATGGAGGAGGAGCCCGCCGAGGAGCTCGACTCGGCGAGGCTCTCTGGCGAGAACGCGGTGACCCTGGTGACGGTGCACCGGGCCAAAGGCCTCGAGTGGGAGAACGTGGCCCTTCCCGCGGTGGTCAAGGACAATTTCCCAGCCGGGTCCGGGCCATTCCCCGACCCGGTGCGCTTCCCCTACCAGCTACCCGTCGAGCTCAGGCTCGACACGACAGTCGCCGACCTCCCCGACGAGGATGTGGCGAGGAGGGGGTATCTCCGCGATCGCCACACTGCCCAGGAGTGGAGGGTGGCATACGTGGCGGCGACTCGGGCCAAGAGACGTCTCTTCGTCTCCGGCGCCTTCTGGTATGGGCTGCCCGAGCCACGTATGACCCCGGCGGAGCCATCTGATCTCTTCACCCTGGTCGCGGCGCATCCGGTGAGCAGCGGGGCCGGCCATGCAGAACTCGGGGCCCGACCCGACATCCTGCGCGCCCCCGACGAGGGCCCCGACCCTGACCCCCTCTTCGATCACGGCTGGCAGGCTGCGCTGAGAACGGCCCGGGACGCCCCCGATGAGCTCGATCGTCTCGCCGCCGAACGCGGCGTCGAGCCCGAGTATCGACGGGTGGTCTCGGAGTGGGGCGAACAGCTGTTCAGCCTCGACGACGTGGCGGCGGCCGATCCTCGAGACGCGGTCGCCTCGGTGTCGGTCACCGGTTTGGTCACCTACGCCCAGTGCCCCAAGCGGTACTACTGGAGTGACGTCGACCCTCTCCCCCGTCGTCGCAACGATGCGGCTACTCGGGGCAATGAGATACACCGCCGTATCGAGCTCCACCAAAGAGGCCAGATCCCCTTCGACGAGTTGACACCCGACCTCTATGACGCGGTCGGAGAGGCCGGGCACGGCCCGGGTGCATTTCAGGCCTATGAGGGCTCTCGTTTCGCCTCGGCGCGCGCCGATCTCGTCGAAGCCCCCTTCACCGTTGAGCTCGACAACGGCTACCGGGTTCGTGGCCGGATCGACGCCGTCTACACCGACGGAGGCCATTGGGAGGTGGTGGACTTCAAGAGCGGGCGTCGCAGCGAGGACCCCTCCCGAATCGTCCAGCTCCAGGCCTATGCGGTCGCCGCCACTGCTCTCGATCTGGGGATCGGCCACCCCGAATCGATCGACGTAAGCTTCGCCTATCTCGGCGACGGCCTCGATGTGGTGACCACGACCGCCGACCCAGCCTGGATCGGATCGGCCAAGGATCGGCTCATCGCCCTCACCAACGACATCGCAGCCGGTGAGTTCACCGAGTCGCCCGGCGAGTGGTGCCGGAGCTGTGACTTCCTCCAGTTCTGCGAGCCCGGCCAGAGAGCCCTCTCCTCATGATCATCGTCGCCGTGTTGGTTGGTTACCTCATCGGCTCGATCCCCAGCGCAGGCTTGCTGGGCAGGTTGTGGGGGGTGCAGCTGCGAGATCAAGGCTCGGGGAACCCCGGCACCGTCAACGCCCTCCGCACCGCCGGTCCCTCATTGGCTGCCTCGGTCCTCATCGTCGAGGCGGCCAAAGGATACGGTGCCGTTTGGGCGGGCTCGCTGCTCGCCGGCGAGACCGGGGCCATCGCGGCCGGTCTCGCCGCCATCGCCGGAAACGTCTACAACTTGTGGTACCGGTTCCATGGCGGGAAAGGGCTCGGGATCTCACTGGGCATCCTGGCAGGGGTCTGGCCGTTGGTCCTCCTGCCCGTGCTGGTAGTGCTCGTCGTCGCGGTGATCATCACCCGGTCGTCAGGGACCGCGTCGCTGATCGCAATCGCCGGGCTGGCGGTCCTGGCGTCGGTGTGGGTGGCCTACGAATGGCCCACCGGGGGTGTGGCCCCGTCGGGGCAACTCTTGGTTCTGGCCGTGGGCATGGCCCTGATCCTGTCATGGAAGCACTGGAGAGACTCACCGCTCAGGTCGCCTTCCCCTCCCTGACCTCGATTATCAAGGTGACCGGGCCGTCGTTGGCCAGCTCGAGGGTCATCCTCGCGCCAAAGACACCCTGGGAGGCATCGATACCGCTGCGACGAAAACCTTCGACGACTGAGTCGATCAGCGGTGCCGCCGCCTCGGGCGGAGCTGCACCGCTGAACGATGGCCTCCTCCCCTTGCCCAACTCCCCGAGGAGGGTGAACTGGCTGACGACGAGTACCTCGCCACCGACATCGCCCAACGACAGATTCATCTTGCTCGTCGTGTCGCCGAACACCCGCAACCCGGCCACCTTGTCGACCAGAGCCGACGCCTCGGGCTCGCCGTCGCCGGGCTCGACCCCAACCAAGAGGCAGAGCCCGCTCCCGATCGAGGCGACGGTCTTTCCGTCGACCGAGACCGAGGCATGGGCCACTCGCTGAATCACCACTCGCACGAAGGGCGATTCTGCCAGCCAATAGAGTGGGCTCGTGTCCCGTGCGCCATCGCCAGACCTCGCACTACTGAAAGGGCCCGAAGGGTCCCGGGTCGTCTATCTCCTCGACGCCGCCACCGAATACGAGGCGAAGATGCTCCGACGCTGGCTGGGAAGACACCTCGATGAGCCCGAGACGCTGCGGATCAAGTCGTCCCGGCGGCGCCCCGGCGGGCCCTCGGATGACCTGTCCGCGGCCCTGGAGGGAGAGGAGACCACCTTTTTCGTGCCGGTCCGCGTGCTGTGGATGGCACCGGGGAAGGACGGGCGTCGCTCGGTGGGATGGTCTGACCTCGTCAAGCCGGGCGACCCCCGGGACCCGCGTCGCCTGCGAGCGAGGTTGATCAGGACGTTCCGACCCGGTCGGGTGAGGCTTATCGCCGCCACCGGAGCCGGCCGGGACGAGATGAAGACCGCTTACGCAGAGTCGGACGAGATCGACGGCCTCGAGGCGTTCGTCACGAGGAGGGCCTGGCGGGCCCTCGACAAGGCGGAGCGCCGTATCCGGGGCAATCGCTACAAGATCCCCCGCTTCGTGCCCGAGGCCATCCTGTCCCGCGGTGAGCTCGCCGCCACGCTGGCGGAGTACGCCGATCAGACCGGGACCGATCCCGCAGAGGTGAGAAGGGGTGCCGAGCGCTACCTCAAGGAAATTGCCGCCACCCACAGCCCGTATGTCATCGACCTGATCGCCAACGCCATACACACGTTGTACAGCCAGGGCTACGGGGGCATCCGCTACGCCGAGGAGGAGGTGAGAAAGATCGCGGCCCTCGGTGAGGAGAGCCCGGTGGTGTTCCTGCCCTCGCACAGGTCCAACCTCGACCGTCTCAGCCTCCAGTTCATGCTGTGGGAGAACGACCTGCCCCCCAACCACACCGCAGGAGGGATCAATCTCGACTTCTTCCCGATCGGACCGCTGCTGAGACGAACCGGGGTCTTCTTCATCCGGCGGTCCTTCCGGGACAACGAGTTGTACAAGATCGTGCTCAGGGCGTACATCGACTTCCTCGTCGAGAAGCGGTTCCCCCTGGAGTGGTACATGGAGGGGGGGCGGTCGCGCTCGGGCAGGCTGAACCCGCCCCGCTTCGGGCTCCTCAACTACGTCGTCGACGCCCAGCGCCGGGGCAAGAGCGAGGACATCCAGCTCATCCCGGTGTCGATCACCTACGACCAGATCCAGGACGTGCCCGACTACGCCCTGGAGGCACAGGGTCGTGGCAAGGAGCGGGAGTCGCTCGGCTGGCTGTGGCGGGCGGTCCGCTCCCTCCGGCGGAGATACGGCGACATCCACATAAGGTTCGGAGAGCCGGTCTCGGTTGCCTCGGTGGTGGCCAGGATCGGGGACGACGAGAGGTCACTGGGGTTGCAGAAGCTGGCATTCGAGGTGATGTACCGGATCGGCAGGGTGACTCCCACCACCCCGACCGCGGTGGTCTCGATCGCCCTTCTCGCGGCGAGGGGCAAGGCCCGCACCGCCGCCGAGCTCGCCGCCGAGTGCACCCGGTTGGTCGACTTCATCCGGGCCCGGGGGTTGCCCACCACCGAAACCCTCGACCTCGCCGACGCCGGCACAGTGACCGGCATCCTCGACTGGCTCGCCGAGCACGACAACGTCTCCAGTCACGAAGCGGTGGGACGCCGGGTCTTCTGGCTCGACGACGATCAGATGATCCGCATCTCGTACTACCGCAATGTCGTGGTCCACTTCTTCATCAACCGCGCCATCGCCGAGATCGCCCTGACCACTCTCGTCGATGACGGGGACAGAGATCCCGAGACGGTGCGCCGCGGCATGCTCGAGCTGCGAGATCTGTTGAAGTTCGAGTTCTTCTTCCCCGAGAAAGAGGAGTTTCTCTCCGCGGTATCCGGCGACATCGGGGTCGACGTGGCCGAGTGGGAATCCGTTCTCCGAGCGGCCGGGCCGTTGGGTGTGCTCGCCAAGATGGGTGAGCCCGTCGCCTACTGGGCGCTCCTCCCCTTTCTCGACGCCTATCAGATCGTGGGAGACGAGCTCGAGACCCTCCAGGGGGCTCTCGAAGAGAAGAAGTTCCTCAACGCGTGTTTGGCGCGAGCGCGCATGTATCGAATCGAAGGGCGTCTCTTCTCGGGCGAGAGCGCCAGCCAGGTCCTCTTCAAGTCGGCCCTGGCCCTGGCCAAGAACCGGGACCTGATCGGGCTCTCACCGGATGTCGGCCAGCGACGGGCCGACTTCGCTGCCGAGCTTCGGGCCACCCGGGCACTGGCGGCGGCCGGGCTCTAACCCCTTCGGTCCCAGCGTTTGCGGGCCTGGGCGATCATCTCCGCCGATGTCCTCGGCGTGGTGTCCTCACCACGTGGCAACGCCTCCTCGTGAACGACCGTCTCGTCCTCCGCTTCTCGCCCGGCGAGCAGGATTCGGTTCAAGATGTCGTCCCGCACTGGTTCGGTTTCCGGGCGGGGCTGGGGCTCGGGCTGGTGATGGCGGACCACCGGTTCGGGGCGGCGAGGTGGAGGAGTGGGTCGGTCGGTGTTCAGCACCCGCTCGGGGGCGGGGCTCTCCTCTGCCTCCTCCGGGATACGGGTACGGGCGGCGCGGGCCATCATCCGGCTGATGAAGATCAGCACGAGCCCAGGGAAGATGTTGAAGAGGTCGAAGCCGAACATCGGGCCGACGAACCCGGTGATGAACCAGAGCCAGCCGACGAGTCCGAGTGCCCGGGCGAAACCTCTCATCCCCCTATTCAACCATCACGGCCGGGTGATGGCCACGCGCAGCCGCCACGAGGCCAGACCGAGGAGCCCGATCGCATATACGGCGAGTACCCCCAACTCGGGGAGGATGTCGAGGGTGTTGCCGTCCCGTCTGACCAGCTCGGCAAACCCGTCCAGGGCCCAGGCGTGTGGCGTTACGTGGGCGACCCTCTGCATGGTCGGGGAGAACAGCTCGGCGGGGAACATCGCCCCTCCCAGGGCGGCTAGACCGAGGGCGAGCATCACACCGATGCCGGCAGCTTGCTGATCGTTGCTGAACACCGAGCCCATCAACATGCCCGCCCCTGCTCCGACCGCCGACAGGGCGACGAGGATGAGGGTCGCTCCGACAGGGTCGCCCCAGTTGACCTGGAACATGACGAGGGTGAGCACCATGATGTAGACCCCCTGGACCAGGGCCGTCCCGAAACGACCCAATGACTCACCGACGATGATCGCTCGCATCGAGGTCGGCGTAGACAGCATCCGCTGGCTGATCCCGAGCTGTCTGGTGAGAATCAGGGCCGAGGATCCCGCCAAGGCGGTCAAGAAGACGAACAAGACGAGCTGTGATGACGCCCCGAGATCGAATCGCCCCAAAGTGGCGGGAAAGAGCGCCTCGCCCACCGCCGACACCTCCACGACGATCGGCTCGGTGTCCTCGGCGATCCCCTCTGCGACTTGCAGCGTCTCATCGAAGTCCTCCCCGGTCTCGACGACGGCGAACTGGGCGGCCCCCACCGGCCGCATCACCTCGGCGATGGCCGCGGCGACCAAGCTCTGCAGCTGGGCCCCTGCACCGTCGGGACGGCTGACATAACCGATCCCGACGCTGTCCCCCGATGCGACCGTGGTGTCCATGTCCGCGGGGAGCAGCACACCGGCCTGGACGCCGCCCCGCTCCACCGCGGTAACCACCTCGTCACTGCTCTCGAACCGTCGCAGATCGACCGAGTCGTCTTCCTCGAGCGCCCCGACGATCGCCGATGTCAACTCTCCCTCGCCCCCGACGCTGATACCGATCACGGGGGCGAAGCTCCCACCGAACTGGATCCCCACGAGGAGGACGATCGCCAGGGGGAAGATGAAGACGAAGAAGATATTGCTCCGCTCGCGCAGCATCCGCTTCACATTGATGATGCCGATGTGCAGGGCCCTCATCGGGTCAGCCTCCGCCGCAACAGGAGCCAGGCGAGGAGCCCGGTCACCACCGCGAACATCATGATGGCTCCTGCAGCGGGTAGGGCCGCGGTCCAGGGGGCGTCGGAGCTCAAGTCCGCCAGCCCCCTCAGAAACCACGCGTGTGGCGTGATGTAGGTGAGAGCCGAGAGGACTCCCCCGGTCGCCCCGATCGGGAAGAACGTTCCTCCGAGCATCCCGAGGATGACCGCGATGATCGATCCGAGGTTGCCCGCCCCCTCCGGGGTCTTGGCGAACGCCGCCACCAGGCCCATGATCCCCACTGCGGCGAGCACTCCGGCCATCACGAGCAGCGCCACACCGAGCGGCGCCCCCCAAGAGGCATCCATCAACAGCGAGGTGGCCACCACCAGGACGGTCATCGAGACCAGCCCGAGGACGAACGAGAGGATCGCCTTTCCGGCGACCAGGGAGATTCGAGGAATCGGGGCGGCCATCAGCCGGGCAAGGGTCCCGTCCCGCTCCTCCTCCAACAAGCCGTTGACTCCGAACTGGACCGTGAAGAAGAGGAAGAAGGCGGCCATGCCGGCGGCGAAGTAGGTGGAGGCGTCGAGCTGTTTGGTCTCGGCGGACCGGTCGGTCAGATCGAACGACCGGCCGGCGATGGCGGGATCCTGAGACAGGGAGTCGACGAAGTCGGGGGTCGCCGGCGACCCGGTGACACCGGCGGTGGTGGCCACCGCAAGTTGCGCCGAAGCAACCCCGGACGAGAACTGTTCGGCGAACGAGGCGGCGATCTGGGTGGAAGTCGGAGAATCGATGTCTCCCACGATCTCGATCGCGGCCGACCGGTTGGCGAAGACCGCCTGTTCCAAGCCACTCGGGATGAAGAAGTAGGCGTCGATGTCATCGTCCCCGATGGCACTATCGGCGGCGGCCCGCTCGTCATAGACCTCGACGGTGAGGATGTCCTCAGACTCGGCGCCTTCGAGCACCGAGGCGAAAGCCGCGGAGACTTGGGACTGGTCTTCGTCGACCAACCCGTAGTCGAGCCCGAGGCCGCTCCCTGTGGCCGCCGACCCGAATATCGCATCGAAGATGAAGGCGAGGACCAGAGGGGCGAGGATTCCCAGGATGAACGCCGAGCGGTCCCGGACCCGTAGCTTCAGGTCCTTGGCGGCGATGCGAAGTGCGGCGCCCACCTCAGTCCCGAAGAGCCTTCCCTGTCAGATGAAGGAACACTGCCTCGAGGTTGGGCTCGACCACCTCGACACCGGTGATCGAACTGCCCGAGCTCGACACCCGGGCGAGCAGCTCGGGGAGGATCGAGGAGGCATCGGTGGCGAGCACCTCGATGCGATGATCCGATGAAGTGGCATCGGTGACACCCGGAACGGAGCGCAACGCCTCGGCGGCCTGTGCCAGGTTGCCCGATCCCGAGATCGCCACCCGGTCCTTCTCGCCGACCAGGGACACCAGCTCCCGCCGCGTCCCCTCCGCTTGGATCCTGCCCTCGTCGATGATGGCGACGCGGTCGCAGAGACGCTCCGCCTCCTCCATGTAATGGGTGGTGTAGAGGACGGCCATCCCCTCTCTGGAGAGACTCTCCACCGACTCGAGGATGGCATTGCGCGACTGCGGGTCGACCCCCACCGTCGGCTCGTCGAGGATGAGGAGCCGGGGCTCATGGAGCAGACCGACCCCGATGTTGAGACGGCGCTTCATCCCCCCCGAGTACTCCTTGGTCTGATCGTCCTTGCGGTCGGCGAGACCGACGACTTCGAGGACCTCGGCGACCCGGTCGTCGAGGTGCTCGGCGTTCATCCCGTAGAGATGACCGAAAAAGCGGAGGTTCTCCTCGCCGGTCAGGTCGGGGTACAGGGCGAGGTCCTGAGGGACCAAGCCGATCGCCGCCCGACCCCGCGTCGATCCGGTGGTGATCTCCTCCCCGTTCACGGTGACAGAGCCATCGTCGCGCTCGAGGAGACCGCACACCATCGAGATCGTCGTGGTCTTGCCGGCGCCGTTCGGCCCGAGCAGGCCGAAAGTCTCACCTTCCTCGATGGTGAGGCTCACGTCGTCGACGGCAACCAGGTCGCCGAAACGCTTCCGCAGAGAGCTAGCGATCAGGATGTCGGCCAGGGCTGTGCTCCGTGATGTGGGGCGGGAAACTCTACCGGGGGGCCATCCGAATCGACACCGACTGGCTCCCCGTGGGCTCGGCACAGCAGAACCAGCTCTCCGTCAGCCGCGGTGAAGCGGGGCCACGGTCGTCGAGCTCCGGAAGATGGCGTCCCGAGATCCTCGTCACCGACTCCCGCATCTGGTTCAAGGTGGAGCCCGCCTCTCGCCCGCAATCGGAGGCGTCGGCGGCAATGGACTCCAGCTCCTTTTGCAGGACTGCCGTCTCCGGGTCGGCGAAGGCCCATGCCCAGGTGAGAGCCCTGGCGTCGTAGCCGCCGAGATAGGGCGTCACCGCCGGGTGATGTTCCAGGAGAGAGCCCCTCGGGATGAGGAGCCTGATGGCCATTTGCACCGGATCGGTCGCCCCGGCCAGGTCGTGGCCGTCGATGAACTCGAAGATGTCGGCGACGTCCCCAGGGGTCGTCCAGGGGAGGAAGGGGAGCCAGGTGGGGCGGATGTGGATGCCGGCCTCCCTGGTCAGCTCGATCGCCTGCGACATGTCGGCGAGGGTGTGGCCCTTGTCGAGGATCTCGAGGGTCCGTTGGTCGACGCTCTCGAAGGCGGACACCACGAACAGGAGATTGAGCTGGGCGAGACGGGGCCACAGGTCTTGGTGCTCGATGATGTGCTCCACCTTGATGGTGGCGTCGAAGGTGATGCTGGGGTGGGCGTCGTGGGCGGCGTCGAGGATCGCAAGCGAGTGGGCCGGGGCGTTGAGGAAGTCGGCGTCACCGAAGGTGATGTGGCCTGCTCCCGCCTCCACCAGGTTGGAGATGTCGGCCAGCACCTTGTCACGGGGGACGATGCGTATCCGCCCGTCGTAGACGGTGGGGATCGGGCAGTGCCGGCAGCGGTGACGGCAGCCGTGAGAGGCCTCGACCGCACCGGCGAGCACCAAGACGCCGTTGTCCTCCAGGCGGGCATAGGAATCGAGGGCGGGGAGACCTGCTCGGTCGGGGATGCCCAGCTCGGACCGGCCCAGGTGACGATGTCGACCGCGCAGCGAGCCGTCGGCCCACCGGAGGAGGGCGGGTTCGTACTCCCCTTCGAAACGGCCGTCGACGTCGGCACTCCCCACCCCTGCGTAGAGCCCATACAACGCCACCGGGAGATCCGGACGGGCAGCCGACAGTGCCTCGACGACTTCGTCGGCGAGACGGGTGGCGGTGTGCATCGGGACCGATATGGCAACGCGCTCGGCCCATTCCACGGCTTCTCCCTCCAGTGAGTCCACGGCGAGATCCAGCACCCGGACCTGGTGGCCGACCCGCCGGAGGGCAGCGGCGGGAGCGGCGAGATGCGTTGGCTGGCGCCCCAGCTCATATGTGGAGAGGAGGAGGACGCGCATCTCTGGCTCAGCTTAAGGTGCGGCCCCCGATACCCTTCCGGTCACCATGTCCGGGTATCTCGATCTGGGCCACTGCCTGGTCCATTGCAAGGACTACGGCGGCTCGGGCCAGCCCATCGTCATGGTCCACGGGCTGGGCGGGTCGGTGGCCAGCTGGGATGTGATCGGACCTCGGTTGACTGCTCAGGGGCGGGTCACCGCTCTCGACCTCCCCGGGTTCGGCTTGTCCCCCCCGGGCAGGGACTGGTCCTTGGAGACCCAGGTGCAGGCGATCTCTGGTTTCATCTCGAAGGTCGGCCACCCCGCAGTCCTGGTGGGGAGCTCCCTCGGGGCACTGCTCTGCGAGATGGTCGCCTCGCAGCGACCGGAGTTGGTAGCAGCCCTGGTTCTCATCTCCCCGGCCACCCCACCGCGGCTTCCCGACCCCAACATCGACTGGCCGATGGCGCGCCGACTGCTCATTAACTCCGCCCCGGGAGTGGGCCCGGTGATGGCGCGCAGGATGGTCAGGTTGCTCAGCCCCCGGCAACTGATCTACCAATCGCTGGGGCGGATCACCCACAAGACGGGCCGGGTGCCGCTGCACGTCATCGAGTCCCTGGTCGACCTGGCCGAGAAGCGCAGCCACCTTCCTTGGGCCGCCGACGCCATGCCCAAGACGGGACAGGCCATTCGACGGCTCTTCCTGAGACGTTCGCGCTTCGTCGCCATGATCCGCGCGGTGAAGGCGCCAACCCTCGTCGTGCAGGGAGTCGATGACCCGATCGTGTCCAGTCAATCGGTTGAGTGGCTGTGCTCTCTACGTCCCGATTGGAGCCTCGTCCAGATGGAGGACACCGGTCACACCCCCCAGATCGACGCGCCAATGCGTCTGCTCGGTGTCGTCCAACCCTGGCTCGAAGCCAACCTGAAAAGCACGAAATCGATGGCTCACTAACCTGGGCTCATGCCATCAGATCTCGGTGACACGATAGGGGACGAGTACCTCCATCAACTTCCCGACAACGACCCGGCCGAGACCCAGGAATGGATGGAGTCCCTGGATGCGGTGGCCGAGCGACATGGGCCGGTCCGTGCCCGTTTTCTGCTGGCCAAGCTGCTGGAACGGGCCCACGAGACTCGTCTCGGGATCCCGGGTGCGGTCACCACCCCCTATGTGAACACCATCCCCCTGGAGGAACAGCCCGAGTTCCCCGGCGACGAGGATGTCGAGCGCAGGATCCGGAGGTTCATCCGCTGGAACGCCGCTGTCATGGTGGTCAAGGCCAACCATCGTGAGAAGGGCATCGGGGGCCATCTCTCCACCTTCGCCTCATCGGCCACTCTCTACGAGATCGGGTTCAACCACTTCTTCCGGGGCAAGGGCGCCCCCGGAGGCGGCGACCACATCTACCTCCAGGGCCATGCCGCCCCGGGCACCTACGCCCGTGCCTACCTGGAGGGGCGCTTTGACGAGAAGCACCTCGACAACTTCCGCTTCGAGATCGCCGGGGACGGCCTCTCCTCCTATCCCCATCCCCGGCTGATGCCGGATTTCTGGGAGTTCCCCACGGTGTCGATGGGTCTGGGGCCGATCAACTCCATCTACCACGCCCGGTTCAACAAGTACCTGCAGAATCGTGGTCTCGACGACACCTCCGACTCCCGGGTCTGGTGCTTCATCGGGGACGGCGAGGTGGACGAGCCAGAGTCACTGGGCTCTATCTCTCTCGCCGCCCGCGAAGGGCTCGACAACTTGACCTGGATCATCAACTGCAACCTGCAGCGTCTCGACGGGCCGGTGCGGGGCAACGGCCAGATCATCACCGAGCTCGAGGCGGTGTTCAAGGGCGCCGGGTGGAATGTGATCAAAGTGATCTGGGGAAGCGGGTGGGACGCGCTCCTCGCCAAGGATGACGAAGGCGCTCTAGTCAACGTGATGAACACCACCGTCGACGGGGAGTATCAGCGCTACAAAGCGGAGAGCGGTGCGTACGTCAGGGATCACTTCTTCGGAAAGGACCCCCGCACCAAAGCGCTGGTAGCAGACATGAGTGACGAGGAGATCTGGAACCTCCGCCGGGGAGGGCTCGACTTCCGCAAGATCTATGCCGCCTACAAGGTGGCCACCGAGCTGGACAACGGCAAGCCCACGGTGATCCTGGCCAAGACGATCAAGGGCTGGACGCTGGGCCCCGACGTGGAGGGTCGCAACGCCACCCATCAGATCAAAGAGTTGACCAACAAACAGCTCATCACCCTGCGCACCACTCTGCATCTGGAGGACGAGATCCCCGAGGAAGCGCTCGAGGGTGACAAGGAGCCTCCCTACTTCAGACCCGCCCCCGGCACGCCCGAGCACGACTACTTGACGACTAGACGCCAGGAGCTGGGCGGGCCGATCCCCCAGCGGGTCGTCGGTGACTCGAAGCTGACCCTGCCCGGTGACGAGGCCTTCGCCGAGGTCTATGCCGGCTCGGGCAAAGTGGAAGCCTCCACCACCTCGGCATTCACCCGTCTCCTCCGCTCACTGGCGCGCACCGAGGGCCTCGGGCCCTACGTGGTGCCGATCGTCCCCGACGAGGCGAGGACCTTCGGGATGGACTCGTTGTTCCGTGAGCTCAAGATCTACGCCTCGAAGGGTCAGCTCTACGAACCGGTGGACGCCTCGATGCTCTTGTCCTACGCCGAGTCCCAGGACGGGCAGATCCTGGAGGAGGGGATAACCGAGGCGGGGTCCCTGGCATCGTGGACCGCGGCCGGCACCTCCTACGCCACCCGGGGGATACCGATGGTGCCCTTCTTCATCTTCTACTCGATGTTCGGGTTCCAGCGGGTCGGCGACCTGATCTGGAATGCCAGTGATGCCAGGGCCCGGGGCTTTCTCCTCGGTGCCACCGCGGGAAGGACGACGCTGGCCGGGGAGGGGCTTCAGCATCAGGACGGGCACAGTCACGTGCTGGCATCCACCGTCCCGGTCTGTCAGGCATACGATCCCGCCTTCGCATACGAGTTGGGGACCATCGTGCAACGCGGCCTCAAGCGGATGTACGGCGACGACCCCGACGACGTCTTCTACTACCTGACCGTGTACAACGAGAACTACGCCCAGCCGGCGCGGCCAGATGGTGTCGAGCAGGGGATCATGGACGGGCTCTACAGGTGGGCCCCGCCACCCGACGGGACCAGCCAGGACGTCTCGATCATCTTCTCGGGGACCGCCAACCTCGCCGCCCGCGAGGCGCGTGAGGAGCTCGCCCAGCACTATGGGGTGGGCGCCGAGCTGTGGTCGGCGACCTCGTACAAGAAGCTGCGGGAACAGGCCCTCAACGTCGAGCGGTGGAACCGGCTCCATCCCGATCAGGAACCACGGGTCCCCTTGGTGACCAAGCTGCTCGCCGATTCGATGGGGCCGACGGTGGCCGTGACCGATTTCATGACCTTGGTCCCCGACCAGGTCGCCAAGTGGATGCCTCGTGACTTCCTGGTCCTCGGCACCGACGGTTATGGCCGGTCCGACAGCCGCAGCGCCCTTCGCCGCTTCTTCGAGACCGACAAGGGACATGTCGTCGTGGCTGCCCTCACCGGATTGGTGCGGGCGGGTCGGTTGAAGCCGCCCGCGGTGATCGACGCCATCGAGCGCTACCAGATCGACCCCGAGGCCGTGAACCCGGCCCACGCCCATTGAGGGCGACAAGGGCCATGCTCCATCTGCCTGAGGAGCTACGCCGGGTGATCATCGAGCACTGTGCCGCCGCCCTGCCCAATGAGGGTTGCGGGATGCTGGCCATGGACGGATACGAGGTGGTGAAGGTCTACCCGACGGCGAACGACGAAGCCTCCCCCTCCTCCTACACGGTGCCACCTCAGGAACACTTCGACGCGATGATGGATGCCGAGTCGAATGGCTGGCGTCTCGGCGGCGTGTTCCACTCCCATCCCCATGGGTCGGCGCGGATGTCCGCGGTCGACCTGGAGAGGGCCTTGGAGCCCGACTGGTTGTACCTCGTGGTGGGCATGGGCGGCGAGAAACCCGCGATCGTGGCCTGGCTGGAGGGTAGAGACGTTCGATTGGAGTAGCTTGGGCATCCATGCCATCCCAAGCGGCACCGGCCCTGCGTCCGGCTTCCGGCGCCCGCGCTCTCTGCACCTTTGGTGCCTTCGTGCTGGTCACGGCATTGAGCGGCTGTGGCGGTTCCGGTACCGAGGACATCGTCGTCGCCGGGGACGACTGCACCTACCAGGGACCCACGTCGTTCGAGCCTGGACCGGTGACGGTCGCCCTCCACCTAACGAGTCTCGGCCACAACGAGCTCGCCGTGGTCAGGCTCGAACCCGGCCACGACTATTCCGAGCTGGAGGGCTTTCTGGATCAGGCAGCCGACCCGGTCACCAATCGCCCTTCATGGATCTCGGAGGTCGTGACCATCGAGTTGAAACACGAGGCCGGTGAGCGGATCGGCGACAGCGAGCTGGTCACCATGTCCGAAGGCACCTACGCCCTCATCTGCATCGACTATTGGGGCTTCGCCGTCGATGGGCGGAGCGCCACCCTGATCGGCGAGCTGACGGTGGCCTCGCCCTGACGGCCGGGCGTCAGGCAGCCAGGATCTCGTCGAGCCGCTCGTAGCCCTCCCGGACCCCGACTTCCATCCCGCTGGCGACAAAGGCGTCACGACCCTCGAAAGAGTCGACGAGTGAGGTGGAGGTCAGCCGGGTCCGACCCTCACCGATGGCCTCGAACTCGAGACGCTCCAGGGCGACCCCGTCGGGAATATCGTCGAATGCGAAGGTCTGTATGATCACCGAGTCGGGCCGCACATCGTGGAACGAGCCGTGGAAGCTCCCCTCGAAGTCGTCCCCGGTCATCACGTAACGCCACGACCCGCCGGTCCGGCAGTCGAACTCTTCGATTCGGACGTCATATCCGTGCGGGCCGGTCCACCGGGAGAGGATGTCAGGATCGGTGTGCGCCTCGAAGACCTTCTCCGGTGGTGCGTCGAACTCACGGATGATCCGGACCAACGGAAGGTCGGGGGCGACGATGATCTGGGTTTCATGGGTGGCGGTGGTCATTTGGCTTCTCCTTTGCTGGTTTGGGGCGCTGCCGCCCCGCTGTCGTCGGGCATGGCCGCGAGCACGTCGTCGAGACGGCGATAGCGCTCTTCTGCCATGCGGCGATATCTCTCGATCCACTTGGTCATCAGGTCGAAAACCTCCGCCTCGAGGTGCACGGGGCGCCGCTGGGCGTCCCGGGAGCGACTGACCAGCCCTGCCCCCTCCAGCACCTTGAGGTGCTTCGAGACCGCCTGCACGGTCACCTCGTAGGAATCGGCCAACTGGGTGAGGGTGGCATCGCCGGCGGCGAGCCGAGCCACGAGGTCGCGTCGGGTGGGGTCCGCCAGAGCCGAGAAGGCGCGGGATAGAGGATCACCGGCCATGGGACAGGTATTCAACCATTTGGTTGAATATAGAGATGGCAACCGGCTTTGTCAACCGGTTGGTTGAACAAATCGGGTGTCAGGCCAGAGTCGTGCCCGTAATGCCTCAACGTTCGATCAGGGACAGCAAGTTGCCGGCCGGGTCCCGGAACCAGGCCACCGGATGAACATCCGGTGTGCGGTGAATGCCTTTCCCATCGGTCTTGGGAGAGTCGTAAAGCTCGAACCTCACTCCCCTATCGGCGAGCCCGTCCACGGCTCGCTCGATGTCATCGACGATGAAGTTGAGGATGGTGAAGACTGCGGGTTCGTGGTCGGCCTTGGGATAGATCAAGATCCTCGTGTCTCCGCCCGTGCGGATCTCCAACCCGCCCGGGACATCAGAGCCTTGCACACCCAATGAGACTTCCACGACGTCGAGCCCAAGCGTCGTTTCATAGAAGCCTCTGGCTGCTGCGACGTCGTCGACAGCAAATCCTGAGAACATCTCGGCTTCGGTCAGCACGATTTTCCTTCCAGTCGGCGCAGTGATCCCATTGTTGCCAGATGCCTTGGAGGCAATGATCAGAAATCTGTCACAGCCGGTTTGTAGATTGACATCTCGATCAGATGGCGATGATCGACCCCGACGAGTTGTCGGTGGAGGAGGTGAGCGCTGGGATAGTCGAGGCCACAGCCGGCGGCCGGCAGTTCGAGGTGATCATCTCCCGGTGGACCAAGAACCTGGCCGACCGGGGAGGGCATGTCCAGTTGGGCTACCCGTCCCCCACCGCATATCTGGCCCATCAAACCCGCATGTCGGCTGGTCACGCCCAACAGGTGGTGAGTCGGGGTATGGCTGCCGAGAGAGCACCGGTCGTCCTCCAAGCCTGGGCTGACGGTTGGCTGTCCACCGACCAGACCAGACATCTGCTCAAACTCACCGAAACCGTCCCCGACGTCTTCCCAGACGCCGAGGAGCGTCTGGTCGACGTCGTCGAAGGTCTCTCCGTGGCCGACACCGCCCGGACGGTCGAATACCGGCGGCAGTCGGTCGACGGGCCCGGGGAGGTCGCAGTCGAAACCCAGCTGCAACGACGCGGTGTCTCCCTCTCGGAGACCATCGGGGGGAGGCGACGGGTCGACGGCCGGCTGACCAGCCTCGCCGGCCAAGCCCTCGAAACCGCCCTCGACGCCCTGATGATCCCACCAGGAGAAGACGACCCGAGGACCCCCCGACAACGTCGCCATGACGCACTCGAAGACCTGGCCCGGGACTGGTTGGACCATGCCGACACCCCAACCGTCGCCGGTGAGAAACCACACCTCATCGTCCTCACCGACATCCCAGGCTTGGAAGGCCACGCCGGAGGCACCCACCAAACCCTTCCACGGAGGCGACATCGTCGACGTCGACACCC
>DATKCZ010000044.1:0-114392 GCA_035512955.1 Acidimicrobiia bacterium | reverse complement strand
TGGAGTAATCGCTTTTATGGAACTGTCACTGTTGCACATGTGGGAGCAGATGGGCTGGTTCGTGCGTGGCATCGTCATCATCATGGCCGTCATGTCCGTCTGGTCGCTCACCGTCGTCGTCCAGAAGTGGTGGAGCCTGCGTCAGGCGCAGAAAGAGACGGTGAAGTTCGCCCCCGAGTTTTCGCAGTTCCTCGAGGAGGACAATCTCACCGAGGCTATCCGTCTCGCTGAGACGTACAAGAAGTCTCACGTTGCGATCGTCCTTGGCGGCGCGCTCCAGGAAGTGAAGCCCCTCATTCAGGACGGCTCCGTGACGGTGTCCGACATCAACTCGGCCGAGCGCGCGATCGAGCGCAACATGCTCCTCGAGATCAGCAACCTGAAGCGCGGCCTCGCCTTGCTGGCGACCGTGGGCGCGACGGCCCCCTTCGTCGGTCTGCTCGGCACCACCATCGGCATCGTGAACTCTTTCACGGGCATGGCCACCAGCGGCTCGGGCGGCCTGTCCGCTATCTCTGCCGGTATCGCCGAGGCGCTGATCGCGACCGCATTCGGCTTGATGGTGGCCATCCCGGCCGTGTGGGCGTACAACTACTTCACCACCAAGATCGACAATCTCACCGCCGAGATGACCTACGTCTCCAAGGAGATGATCGATTATCTGATCAAGGGTGTCTCGGGCGAGTTCGGCCGGTCGCGCTTCACCCGCGAGTTCAACGCGACCGCGAGCAGCGGGAACGCGCCCATCACGTAATAGCTTCGATCGCGGGAGAATATCAACGTGGCGATCACTGCCAGCAAGTCACGAGTCACCAGCACACCCAACGTCGTGCCGATGATCGACGTGATGTTGGTGCTGCTCATCATCTTCATGGTGGTGACGCCGGCGCTCATGGCGGGTTTCAACGCGAAGCCACCGGAAGGGGTGAACCTGAGAGACCACCCCGAGGATGAGCAGGCCGATCAGGTGCTGGGCATCGACCGGGACGGCGCGTACTACCTGAACAAGAAAGAGGTGAACAAGGACGATCTGCCGCAGCTCCTGAAGCAGATCTACGAAGCGCGGACGGAAGACAAGATCCTGTATCTCAAGGCCGACCGCGAGATCAATTACGCGCTGGTGCTCGATGCCATCGACGTCGCGTCCAAGAATGGCGTCCGCGTCGTCGGCATGATCAGCGAACAGCGGCAGGGTACGGCATCGACCGTCGAGGGCGATACGCGCTCGACGAGCCCGGGAGGGAACTAGCATGGGAATGGCAGTTGGTAGTGAGGAAGGCGGCTTGGTGAATGATCCGAATGTCGTGCCGATGATCGACGTACTGCTCGTGCTGTTGATCATCTTCATGGCGGCCGTGCCCACGATGCGGAAGGCGATCGACATTCAGCTTCCGGATCCCACTCCGACGACGGCGCCGGCCAACTCGGAATCCAACCAGATTGTCCTGGAAGTGATGCCGGGCGGCGAGTTCTCGATCAACACCGAGAAAGTCGATAAGGCCCGGCTCGGCGCGCGGATCAAGGAGATTTACGATCAGCGCCCGGAAAAGATCATGTTCGTGAAGGGTGACCCCTCCGTGAAGTATCAGGACGTCATCGAAGCCATGGACATTGCCCGCGGTTCCGGCGTGAAGGTCATCGGTGTGCCGCCGAAGGACATCGGCAACAAGTCCTCTGCGGGTGCCGGCGGCCGGTAGCGCTCGAGCTCGCAATACACGCCGCGGCGGACGAACCCCATCGGGCTCGTCCGCCGTAGTGTTTTCGTGCCATGACTCTCGCGCGCACGGATTTCGATCGTCCGTGTAATAACGACGTGACCGACGCTCACCGTTCTCCCGGGTCCAGGCGCCCATATCGGGCGCCCATCGGCCTGCCGCGCGCCAGACAGAGATGGAGCGGCGGGGCGCTGCTTTCCCTGTTCGTGCACGTCGCCATCATTGCACTGTTGATCGCGGATTTCAGCCGGGGTGCGGAGCTTCGTGACCTGGCACAGGGCGCCGGTGGTCCCGGACCAGCAGGCGGGGGGGGAGGGGGCAATCGGGGCAGTGGAGCCCAGTACGAGCGGCTGGAGTACGTCGTCCTGTCACAGCCGCAGGCAGAGATCGTGGTTCCGCCCAACCCCGTTCCTCCTGAACCCGTCCACCCTCCAGTCCCGCGGCTCACGTTCAGTGCGCCGGTCCAGCAGCTCGAGCTGCCGCCCATCGCGGCCCCGCTGCCGCTGACGAGCATCGGAGGGGGCACGGGCGCCGATGGTAGCGCGGGAACGGGCCCGGGCAGCGGAGGTGGCGTCGGGAGCGGGGTAGGTACCGGCAGGGGCTCTGGGGTTGGGCCCGGCACCGGCGGCGGCGACCAGGAGAACTATCCGCCCATCCCCATCGAGATGTTCATCCCGCCGCTGCCGGTGCCGGCAGCGGCGCGCGGGGCGCACGTCATCGTCCATTTCGACGTGGACGAGCGCGGGCGCGTCCGGGGAATCGAGTTTACGCCGACGAAGGACCGCGGCTACAACCGGCGTCTGCGCGAGGCGCTCGATGGATACAGGTTCCGGCCTGGCACCAGCCCGGACGGGACTCCCATCCGGATGAAGGCGCAGATCACGATCGATCTGCCCTAGCGACCATCCCTTTCGGCAGCATATACTTCCGTGTTCCAGCGCCGGCTCTTTCCAGCCGGCGTTCTGCTGTCCCGCCCTGACCCGGATCGTATGACGAGCGTGACCGCCTCGCCGGACACCCCGCCAACGCAACCGCAGTCCGAGTTCGTCAAAGCAATGACCCTGACCGATGCGACGATGCTGGTCGCCGGCATCATGATCGGATCGGGGATCTTCATCGTTTCAGCCGACATCGCCCGCAAGGTGGAATCGCCGGCCATGCTGCTGCTGGCCTGGCTGCTCACCGGCGTCATCACGATGCTGGGAGCGCTCGCCTACGGCGAGCTGGCGGCGATGTTCCCGCGCGCGGGAGGGCAGTACGTCTTCCTGCGCGAGTCCATGGGCCCGCTGCCCGCCTTCCTGTACGGCTGGACGCTGTTCGTGGTGATCCAGACTGGAACGATTGCGGCGGTCGCGGTGGCGTTCGGTCGCTTTGCCGGCGTGCTCTTTCCGGCGATCTCGGTGGACATGTACAGCTGGTTTCCTAGCGCGCCGGTCTGCGTCGCGGCGCTCGGCTGCCGAGACCCCGCGCAGGCCATCACGCTCGGGCTCAATCCGCAACGTCTGCTCGCGCTGGTGAGCATCGTGGTACTCACGTGGATCAACCTTCGCGGCGTGCGCGAAGGAAAATTCGTCCAGACCACCTTTACGGTCGCGAAGACCGGCGCGCTCATCCTGCTGATTCTCCTCGCGCTTACCATCGGCCGGAATCAGACGGCGATCGCCGCCAACTTCACCGGCGGCAGCTTCTTCGGCGACGTCGACGTGACAGGCGCGTTCGTCGTGGCCTTCGGCGCCGCGCTCGTCGGATCGCTCTTCGCCAGCGACGCCTGGAACAACGTCACCTTCGCGGCGGCCGAAGTGCAGAATCCGCAGCGCAATCTGCCGCTGGCGCTCGTGCTGGGCACGGGAATGGTATCCCTGCTGTACATCCTCGCGAACCTCGGCTACATGAGCGTGTTGCCGGTGCAGGGCGCTCCGGCCGCGGAGACCGCGATCGGACGGGGAATTGCATTCGCGACCGAGGACCGCGTGGGAACGGCCGCCATGGAGGTCATGTTCGGCTCGCTGGGTGCCACCGTCATGGCCGTCGCGATTCTTGTCTCGGTATTCGGGTGCAACAACGGGTTGATCCTCGCGGGCGGGCGCGTGTTCTATGCCATGGCGCGCGACGGACTGTTCTTCCGCAAGGCGGGAACGCTCAACCACAACCGCGTGCCGGCCACCGCGCTCGTGCTGCAGGCGGTATGGACTGCGCTGCTGTGCCTGACCGGCACGTATGGGCAGCTGCTCAACTACGTGATCTTCGCGGCCCTCGTGTTCTACGTGCTGACCACAATCGGCCTCTTCATGCTGCGCGTGAAGCGACCGGACATTCCGCGCCCGTACAAGGCGATCGGGTATCCGGTGCTCCCCGCGTTGTATATCATGCTCGCCGGGGGCGTGATGCTGCTGATTCTGCTCTCGCCGACGTCGCGCACCGAGGCCGTCTCGGGACTCGTGCTCGTGTTGATCGGCATCCCGGTCTATTACCTCTGGCGCAAGGTGGAAGGTGATCGTCCGCCGCCGCCTCCCGCGCCTGCGGATGCGATTCCGCGAACCTCGCCCTGACAGGGCCTCTGACCGTCGCAAACAACCGGAGACCGACTGAATGACATTGCTCTACATCGCGCTGGGCGCGGGAATCCTCGCGCTGCTCTTCGCGTTGATCACCACCCGCCGCGTGCTCAGGGAGGACACGGGCACGGACGTCATGCGATCCATCGCGGCGCTGATCCAGGCCGGCGCCGCTGCCTTTCTGCGGCGGGAGTACACCTTCCTGGCGGCCTTCGTCGCCGTCGTGGCCGTGCTCATCTGGTTGTTCGTCGACAACGACATCACCGGCAAGTTCGCACAGCTCGGCATCGTGGAGCAGGGCAATTACACCTGGCTTCCGCGCACCGCGCTCTCGTACGTGCTCGGCGCCTTCGCGTCGGCAACCGCCGGGTACGTCGGCATGTTCATCGCCGTGCGGGCCAACGTGCGGACCGCCGCAAAGGCACAGGTCGGGCTGAACCCGGCGCTTCGCGTGGCCTTCTCCTCGGGCGCCGTTATGGGGATGACGGTCGTTGGGCTGAGCCTCGTTTTTCTCTCGCTCATTTACCTGGTCTTCCAGCACTATCAGCCGCTGGCCGGCTTCGCGTTCGGCGCGTCGTCCATCGCGCTCTTCGCGCGCGTCGGCGGCGGCATCTACACGAAGGCCGCGGACGTCGGCGCGGATCTCGTCGGCAAGGTCGAGGCGGGCATTCCGGAAGACGATCCCCGGAACCCGGCCACGATCGCCGACAACGTCGGCGACAACGTGGGTGACGTCGCCGGCATGGGCGCCGATCTCTTCGAGTCCTACATCGGCTCGATCGTGGCCCCGGTCGCCTACTCGGCTCTGGTGTTCGGGGGGCTGGCGTTCCAGGCGGAGGCCATCATCTTCCCGCTGGCGGTGGCCGCCCTCGGCATGTTCGCCTCGATAATCGGATCGTTCCTGGTCAGGGCCAGAGACGAGTCGCATCTCGCCGCGGCCCTGCACCGGGGGACCAACTTCGCCATGATCGTCACCGCCGCCGGTGTCGCCGGACTCGCCTACTGGGTCTTTGGCGACCTCGTCGACAACTGGGTCGGCATCTGGATCGCGGTGGTGGCCGGTCTGGTCGTCGGCTGGTTCGTCGGGAAGATCTCCGAGTGGTTCACCTCCGACGACTACAAGACGGTCAAGGAGATCGCCCGCCAATCCCAAACCGGCCCGGCGACGGTGATCATCTCCGGGATCGCCGAGGGAATGCGATCCGCCGCCTACTCGGTCATGGTTGTGGCCGCCGGCATCGGCGCCGCTTTTTGGGCGGGCGAGTGGGCGATGGGCGACGGTGGAGGGATCTACGGCGTGGCCATCGCCGCCATCGGGGTCCTCGCCACTCTCGGCATCACCATCTCGGTCGACGCCTACGGCCCGATCGCCGACAACGCCGGTGGGATCGCCGAGATGGCGCATCTCCCCCCCGAGGTGCGCGAGGCAACCGATGCCCTCGACTCATTGGGCAACACCACCGCCGCGGTGGCGAAGGGGTTTGCCATCGCCTCGGCTGCGGTCACCGCCCTGGCGCTGTTCAGTGCCTTCACAAAGGCGGTCAATCTCGAGACCATCGACATCTCATCTGCCCCGGTGACCATAGGTCTCTTCCTCGGGGCGATGTTCCCTTTCCTGTTCGCCTCCCTGACCCTGAACGCGGTGGGCCGGGCTGCGGGGAAGATGATCGACGAGGTGCGTCGTCAGTTCCGTGAGATCACCGGTCTCCGGGAGGGCCATCCCGATGCCAAGCCCGACTACACGACGTGTGTCGACATAGCCACCGCCGGTGCCCTCCGTGAGATGGTGATCCCGGGGTCGCTGGCCGTGGCCCTGCCGCTCATCGTCGGCTTCATCGACGTCGAGGCGCTCGGCGGTCTGCTCGGGGGAGCGTTGGTAACCGGGTTCCTGCTCGCCATCTTCATGGCCAATGCCGGTGGAGCCTGGGACAACGCCAAGAAGTTCATCGAGACCGGTGCCTTCGGGGGCAAGGGCAGTGAGTCCCACAAGGCCGCCGTCATCGGGGACACCGTCGGCGACCCTTTCAAGGACACCTCCGGGCCGGCGATGAACATCGTCATCAAGGTGATGACCATCGTCTCGCTGATCTTCGCCTCGGCCTTCATCGGCTGACCGCCGCAGCGAGGGCGTCCCCGAATTTCTGGCTGGCTCCCCACCTCTCGTAAGCTCAAAAGGGAATGATCGGCCAGCCCTACCCGCTCCACGAATCCCGAAAAGAGATCGTTTTCGTGCGTCACGCCCAATCGCAGGCCAATCACGACGGTGTCTGGAACGGGCGGACCGATGGTGGGCTGAGCGAGGAAGGTGAAGCCAGTCTCGATGCTCTGGGCCGTCGTCTCTCGCGCTGGGACTTCGACGCGGTCATCTCATCACCGCTGAGCAGGGCGGTGAAGACCGCCGAGTCGTTCGCCACCGAGGTACACGTCGACGAGGCCTTTGTCGAGATCGACCTGGGACGCTGGGAGGGCATGGCGCTGACCGAGGTCCACGAACGACACGGTGAACAACTGCAGAGGGCCTTCGCCGATCGCACCATCGCCATGGGTGACACCGGCGAGAGCCTGCAACAGGCGGCGGATAGGGCCATCCGGGCAGTCGACGACCTGTTCGAGAAGATGGGCGACAACGAGCGGGTGGCGGTGGTCACCCATGGGGGATTCATGCAGCCGGTGCTCCACCGCCACATGGCCGGCGACGGGCGACGGGCCCACGCCTTCACCTCCAACACCGGGATCACCCGCCTCATCTGGCAATACGGCCGACCCCGGCTCGCCTCCTTCAACGACACCGGTCATCTCGGTCCTCGGCCTTCGAGCGTCGATGACCACATCGCCTCCGGCGATCGGGTGCTGGCACTGATCCGACATGGGCAGACCAAGGCCAACGTCGAGCGCAGATGGCAGGGCCGGGGCGATTGGGACCTCGATGAGATCGGGGTCCGCCAGGCCGACCTCCTCGGTGAGTGGTATGGCCGGCACCCGATGGTCTACACGTCACCACTCAGGCGAGCCACCTCGACCGCCAAACGGGTGGCCCTCAACGGCGTGGTCCATGTCGAGGAGCTCATGGAGATCCACATGGGGGATTGGGAAGGGATGACCACCGATGAGATCGTCGAGAGATGGCCCGAGGACATCGAGAGGATCTACCGGATGGGAATGGACCTCCCTCGAGGCGCTTCCGGGGAGACCTGGGCCCAGCTCACCACCCGTTTCGCCGAGGCCCTGGTCGCCCTGGAGCATTCCGAGGAGGGCTTGACCCTGGCCGTCGCCCACGGGGGCGCGATCCGCTCATACGTGTCGTCGCTGACCAAGAACGTCGACACCCACGCCGAGTCGCTGTATACCCCGGCCAACACCTCTGTCACCCATGTCGCGCTCACCGCCGGAGGGCCCGAGATCCTCGACTATGCGGTGGCGGCGCACCTCGAGTCGAAGCAATAGCCTTGCGCGCCACGTGACCACCTACGACTCCGAGCGATACGCCCTGAAAAACCGTTGGGATCCTTCACACTTGAAGAGGATCGACCGGTTGATCAAGATCGAGCCGAGTGATCGGGTGCTCGAGGTCGGGTGCGGTCGGGGTCACCTCACCAAGGCGATATCCGACAGGGGAACCGACATCGTCGGCATCGACGCCAACCCCCAGGCACAGGAGGTGGCGGGCAACGGTCTCGTGAAACGGATGGACGCCGAGTCGCTGGACTTCGACGACGCCACCTTCGATGTCATCGTCTCGGTCCACGCCATCGAGCACATTCCCGGCCTGGCGACTGCCCTCGCCGAGATGGGTCGGGTGCTGAGACCGGGGGGCCATGCGGTGTTCGTGTATCCCGCCGAGCCGGTCAAAGGTCTCTATGCCGTGCCGACCGCGGTGCTCCTGCACCGAAACCCTTTCAAAGCCCGCCAGGTCCACTGCAACAAGCTCTGGCCGGCCAAGCTGAGAAGGATGGTCGAACCGCTCGGGATGACCCAGACCGGTGTCGAATTCAGTCTGTTCAAGACGCCCCAGTTCTCCTCGGTGTTCGAGAAGATCGGATAGCCCGGTTGTTCACCTGCGACACCTGTGGCAAGCAATTCGACCTGCCTCCACATGTGCGCGACCGCTATCCCGATTGGACCCCCAGACATTGTCTCGACTGCCGTGCCTCGTCGGGATCGAAGGGGGCGTCCACGGAAGATGCGAGCATCGCCAGGCCCAGCATCTCCAAGAGACGTGATCTCACTGTTGGCGAGGTCCTCTCCACGTTTCACGAGGGCCCCCAGACCGGGGTGTTCACCGACGGGGCCTCGGAGGGAAACCCGGGGCCGGGTGGTTGGGGGGCGGTCCTGGTCGTCGATGGCCGGGTGGTGAAAGAGGACTACGGCTCCGAGGCCCACACCACGAACAATCGGATGGAGCTCCGGGCGATGATCGCCGGGCTGCAGATGATCCCCCCGGATACCCCCATCGACGTCTATACCGACTCGGAGCTGATCGTCAACATCCTCACCAAGTGGGCGCCCGGGTGGAAGGCCGACGGATGGAAGAAGAAGTCCTCGGGGCCGATCGCCAACCTCGAGCTGGTCAAGGAGGCCTACGAGTTGATGAGAACCAGGCCAAAGGCCCGCATCCAATGGATCAAGGCTCATAGCGGGTCCCGCTGGAACGAGTACGCCGACGCCCTCGCCACCGCCTATCGGCGGGAGGCCTTTTGACCGGGCTCCGCCCGTTGACGCCCGATCAGGTCCGCCGCTGGGTACGACATGCTCAGAGCTCGCCGCTGTACACCCATCTGATCGAAGTCATCGCCGGCGACGACCTTCTGATGAAAGTGCTCAACCGAATCGAGCACACCCCGCGCCCCAACGTGCTGCTGGCTGGTGTGCAATACCTGATGATGAGGGACGGAGGGGAAGATCTCGCTCGTCACTACCCCAACCTGTCGGATGGCGATGCTCCTCCCTCCGGGGTCGATGGCCCCTTCAAGCGGTTCGTGGCCTCACATCAGGACGAGCTGATCGACATCGGCCGGACCAGATACACCCAGACCAACGAGTGCCGCAGGTGCGCAGTGCTGCTCCCGGCGATCTGGGAGACCAGCCTATCCCGATTCCACCTGATCGATGTGGGGACGAGTGCAGGGCTCAACCTGGTCCTCGACCGCTACCGATACCGCTGGGATGGCCTCGAATGGGGGCCGCCGGATTCACCCGTCGTGCTCAGGGCAGGGTCTCGAGGACGAGGGCTGGCGCCACGTGACATCGAGGTGCTCAGCCGGATCGGGCTCGATCTCAACCCGATCGACCCCAACGACCCCGACGACCGGCTGTGGCTCGAGGCCCTGATCTGGCCCGAGCACGAGGAGAGACGGCGTCGGCTCAGGGCCGCTCTGGAACTGGCATCGACCATCGAGATGCGGTTGGTGGCGGGCAGTGCCCTCGAGACACTGGGCCCGACCCTCGACGGTCTGGCCCCCGGCGAACCGGCGGTGGTGATGCACTCCTTCGCCCTCAACCAGTTCAGCCCGGCCGAGAAGCAGCAGATCGAGGCGATACTCGAGAATGCCCGAGAAGGGCGGCCCGTGCATCGCATCTCCTTCGAGATGGTGGACAAAGACGACGAGTCGGCTCAGCTCGGCGTGGACGATGGCTGCGGACCGGTTCTGATCGGCCAGGGTCACCATCACGGAGAGTGGGTGGAGCTCTACGCCCTCCCGTAGACCGGGATCAGCGCTCCACTGATCACCCCGGAGTCCTCGCTGAGGATGAACTCGGCCACAGCCGCGATCTCGTCGGGGGTGGGCCAGTTCACATAGTCGGCATAGGGAAGCGAGCGGCGGGTGGCGGGGGTGTCGATGACCGACGGCACGAGGACGTTGGCGGTCACCTCGGTCCCGTCGAGCTCGGTGGCGACGCTCTGGCCGAGAGCAGCCACCCCGGCCTTGGCGATGTTGAACGCCGCCTGCGCCTCGAAGTAGTCGACGGCCCCGCGACTGCCGACCAGGAGGATGCGACCCCAGCCCGCCTCCTTGAGATATGGGATCACTGCGCGGACCGCGTAGAAGGCAGACCTGAGGTTGAGATCGAGCATTCTCTCGAACCTGACGTCATCGGTCTCTTCGACGTCGCGTCCCCCGGCCCAGCCCCCCACCAGGGAGCACAACCCGTGGATCACGCCCCATCGGGTGGCAACGTCTTTGATGAACCGGTTCACCGCCTCGGCGTTGGTGCAGTCGACCCGGGTCAGCGAGATCTGCCGCTCGTCGACCTCGAACTCCGACTCGAAGGCTTGTGCCTCCTCCGGAAGCAGATAGCTGACGGCGATCCGGTAATCGGCCCGGACGAGACGGCGGACGAGGGCGGTTCCCAAACCGCCGGTGCCGCCGGTGATCACGACTGTCTTGCTCACACGGCCAATATAGGTTACGTCCGCCCGGCGGGCCTCCCAACCAGCACCCGGGCGTCAGCGGAGGGCCTCTTCGAGCCATGCTCCCCTCCCGGTGGCCATGGCGGCTGCCAGATCTCTCGGCGAGTCGATGTCGAGCAGAAGACCCGTTCTGGCGACGACTCGCGGGGTGGTGATCCTCAGCAGATGGCGGTGAAAGCTGGAGGCCCCGAAGGAGAACCGGACCGCTGCCTCCGATCCGATTGCCGAGGTGCCGCCGTCGGCCGAGGGTGCGATGACCGACCCGCCTTCGCCGACCGGTCCTGCCAGGGCCTCGATGTCCGATGGACCGACCAGAGGGAGGTCGCTGTGCAGGACGATCCAGCTGCTTTGTGTGCTCAGTGCCCAATCGACGCCGGTGCTCGCTGCCGCATCGAGACCCTGTGCCGGATCGGCCAGGCTGGGGAAACCGGCGCGGGTCGACCACTCGGCCACTTCGGGGTCGGCGGTGACCACCAGGGGGACCAGGCCAACCGAGCTCACCGTGGCGGCGACGTGATCGGCCAGGGCCTTGCCGAGTCGCGCTCTGGTCTGCTCGTCGAGTGCGTGGGCGAGTCGCTGATTTCCCAGGCGGAACGACTTGACCGGGATGATGACCACGATCGACACGAGCGGGAGCGTAGGGGGGAATAGCCGGCGGTCAGCACCGGTTCTGTCTGACATGGCCAAAGCAATCTGGAACGGCGCCGTCCTCGCCGAGAGTGACGAGACGGTGATCGTCGAAGGCAACCACTACTTCCCGCCCGAGTCGGTGAACCGCGACTACTTCTCAGAATCGGCCAAGACCACGGTGTGCGGATGGAAGGGCATCGCCAACTACTACGACGTCGAAGTCGGCGACGAGACCAACCCCGCAGCGGCCTGGTACTACGCCTCGCCTTCGGACGCTGCCCGTGAGATCAAGGACCACGTGGCCTTCTGGGGCGGGGTCGAGGTCGGGGGCTAGCTCGACCGTCTACGGGATCACCAACACCGGGCACGGGGCCAGGTGAGTGAGACGGTCCGCCGTCGAGCCCAGAATGACCCTCTCCGCGAGACCGGCGCCGCGGCGGCCGATCACCAACAGGTCGGCATCGTTGATCTCGCAAACCGCGATCAGCCGGCTCACGGGATCGCCTAGCTCTTCGACGGTCTCGTAGTCGATCCCATCGAGGTCGAGATGGGAGCTGATGTCCTGGAGGATTTTCTGTTGGCCCTCGATGAGGGCCGTCGAGAGCGCCTCCGGGCTCGGTGGCGCCCCCCCGATGCCCCACCAGCCTTCCGGGGTCCTCACCACAGTGACCAGTTTCAGGTGTGCGCCCCAATGCCGGGCAATGGCCGCACCGTGTTCGGCGGCCCGGTTGCTCCCCTCGGAGCCGTCTATTCCGACCACGACCGTTGAGATCTGCCAATCCATGTCTGCGAATCTAGAGCAACGCCTGCAGTAGGTGCCCGACGGCGAGACCGTAGAGGCCGGCGAGGATGTCGTCGGCGGTGACTCCCACCGACCCCGGAAGCCTCTCGGCGGCACTCACACCCGGGGCGAAGTTCTTGAATATGTCGGCGGCCCGGAAGACGATCCAGGCCACGATGGCGCCCGGCCACACCGTGAGACCGATGGTGGCGACGAACGCCCCGGCGGCCTCATCGACACATATCCAGGGGGCGTCGCCCTCGCCCTCGACGAAGGGGCGGGTGGACCACAGACTGGCCGCCAGCACCACCACCGCGGCCGCCAATTGGGCCTGCCAGCCGAGCCATGCCCCGATCAGGAGGGCGATGGGCAGCGCGAACAACGCCCCCACCGTGCCCGAACCGAGAGGATCGCCCCGGACCCGGCCGAGGATGAGGCCGGTGCCGAACCAGGAGGCGACCACCCGATGCATCGGTCGAGACTAGGGAGCGGGCCCGGGGAATCCCGGTCATCATCCCGAAACCAGGTTTTCCCAGGGATGATCTGCGTATAGCCTGGATCCATGGCAACGGCATCACACATCTGGAGCGACGGCGAGCTGATCCCATGGGACAACGCCACCGTCCACTTCCTGGCCCACGGTCTTCAGTACGGGACCGGGGTATTCGAGGGGATCAGGGCCTACAACACCCCGGAGGGAACTGCCGTATTCCGCCTCCACGACCACATGCTCCGTCTCGCGGCGTCGGCCCGGGCGTACCGCATCCCGATGAAATGGACGGTCGAGCAGTGGGACGAGGCGTGTCTCGAGTTGCTGAGGAAGACCGGTCTCGACTCTGCCTACATCCGGCCCCACATCTTCTACGGCGGGGACTCCATCGGGATCGACCCCGGCCACAATGAGGTGTTCTCGATGATGGCTGCCTTCCCATGGGGCGCCTACCTCGGTGACGATGCCGCCGAGAAGGGCATATCGACAATGATCTCGAGCTGGCGCCGCATCTCTCACACTTCGCTCATTCCCACGGCCAAGGGCTCGGGTGGGTATCTCAACTCGGTGCTGGCGAAACAAGAAGCCGTGGCTGCCGGCTACGACGAGGCGATCATGCTCAACGACGCCGGCTCGGTGTCGGAGGGCAGCGGGATGAACCTCTTCACGGTGAGCCAGGGCGTGGTCTACACACCGCCGGTCTCCTCCGGGATCCTCGAGGGCATCACCCGCAACTCGGTGATCGAACTGCTGAGGGACGAAGACGTCGAGGTGGTGGAGGTCGATCTGGCGCGGGGGAGCCTATACACCGCCGACGAGATCTTCCTGACGGGAACGGCCGCAGAGGTGAGCCCGATTCGCGCCGTCGACGGCCGCACCATCGGAAAGGGCAGCCGTGGCCCCGTGACCAAGAAGACCCAGGAGCTGTTTGCCGCCGCCGTCGCCGCAAAGCTCGACGAGTACCGGCATTGGCTCGACTTCGTCTGATGGCGCAACAACCCACTGTGGGGATAACCGACGCCGAACGGCCCCGCGTCGTCCTCCAACCCGGTGCGGCTGTCAAATGGCGCTCGGCAAAGCCGGGTATCCCGGAGGGGCCAGGGGACGTCCCCGAGGGGGGCGTCTTCGGCACCATCGGCCCAGACCCCGGGTGGGGCTTGCGGATCCTGAGCTACTACGAGCTGCCCGATGACGATCCCCGCCTCCGCAAGGTGGTCGCCGGGCTGGTGATGGCACGTTCCGCCGCTTTGGGCCGTGCCCCGGTGCCCGAGGACATCGAGGTGGCATTGGTGCTGTGCGGCTACGGTGACGATCCCCCGCCCGCCCTGGTCGAACGGCGCCGGCGCTGGCTGCACGCAACCGCTCACGAGACCAGGCCAGGGGCAACCGCAGTCGCCGAAATGGACCGACATCTCCTCGTCAAGAAGCCGGAGCAGGTGCGTTTCGCCCTCCGGCACTCCGACCGCAGCTAGTCGCCGGGTCGGCTATCCAGGACGGATCGGTAGCGTCAGGCTCTTTATGAAGATCGTACGAATGAAGTCAGGTGACGACATCGCATACGGTGTTGCCGATGCCGAGGGCGTCCTGGTCTACAACGGCTCGCCTTTCGTCGCCTGGGAACCGACCGAGATCGTGGTTCCCTGGCCCAGCGTGACCCTGCTATCCCCGGTGATCCCCACCAAGGTCATGTGTGTCGGCAAGAACTATGAGGATCACGCCTTTGAGATGGATGGGGAGGTGCCCGACGAGCCGCTCATTTTCATGAAGCCGGCAACGGCGGTGATCGGGACCAACGCCAATGTGGTGCATCCTCCCATCACCAATGAGATCCACCATGAGGCCGAGTTGGCGGTGGTGATCAGCAAGCCGGCCCGCAACGTGAGGGCCGAGGACGCATCCCAGTACATATTCGGGTATACCGCGGCCAACGACGTGACAGCCCGCGACCTGCAGCGGAAGGACGGGCAGTGGACACGTGCCAAGGGCTTCGACACGTTCTGCCCTCTGGGGCCGGCCATCGAGACCGAGCTCGACCCGCTGGAGCGTCTTGCGGTGATCTGTCGAGTCGACGGCGAGGTCCGCCAGGCAGGGTTCACCTCCGACATGGTCTTCGGGGTGGCAGAGGTTCTGGAGTACATCACGGCGTTCATGACACTTCTCCCCGGTGACGTCATGCTCACCGGGACCCCCTCGGGGGTCAGCAAGGTGAACCCGGGGGAGCTGATGGAGGTCGAGGTCGACGGGATCGGCACCCTCACCAATCGTCTGGTGGCGCCATGACGGTCCGGGTGCGGATGGCGCCGTCGCCGACCGGCTATCTACATGTCGGAACCGCCCGCACCACCCTGTTCAACTGGCTGTATGCCAGACACAACCGGGGAACGTTCATCCTCCGCATCGACGACACCGACCAGGAGCGCTCGACCCAGGACTTCGAAGACGAGATTCTCGGCTCGATCCGGTGGCTCGGCCTGGAGTGGGACGAGGGAGTCGGCGCCGGTGGGCCGCACGGCACCTACCGGCAATCGGCCCGGCTCGACCGATACGCAGCGCTGGCCAGGGGCCTGGTCGAGTCAGGCCATGCCTACTACGACGACCGTGCCCCCGAGGAGTTGGAGGGTCTCCGCTCCCAGGCGCAGAAAGAGGGGAAACATCCCGGCCACTACATCCGTCGACCCGCCGAGGTGGCGACGTCAGGGGCGATCAGGCTCTCCATCCCCCAGGACGAAACCGTGGAGTTCACCGACCTCATCCGGGGCGATCTCTCTTTTGCCCCCGCCGACATCGACGATTTCGTGGTTCTGCGGAGCAACGGCACCCCCACCTATCACCTGGCCTCCACCATCGACGACATCGACTACGAGATCACCCACGTGGCCCGGGGAGAGGACTTGCTGCCGTCGACCCCCAAGCACGTCCTGTTGACCAGGGCGCTGGGCCACGATGAGCCGGTCTATGCCCACCTCCCCCTGCTCTTCGGCACCGACGGCAAGCCGCTCTCCAAACGGCACGGCGCCACCGCGCTCACCGCCTACCGGGAGGCGGGCTTCCTCCCTGAGGCGGTGTTCAACTACCTGGCCATCCTGGGCTGGTCGCCCGACGGGGAGACCACCATCTTCAGCAGGGAGCAGGCCATTGCCACCTTCGATCTGGTCGACGTGTCCCGCAACCCTGCGGCGTTCGACCCGGAGAAACTCGCCTGGATGAACGGCGAGTACGTGCGGGCGATGGACATCGTCGAGTTCGCCACCCGGATCAGACCCCACGTCGAGGAGGCGGTCGGACGAGAGCTCAGCGGAGGGGAGTGGGCCACCTTTAATGAGATCGCCCCGTTGGTGCAGGAGCGGACCAAGCTGCTCCCCGAGGCTGGCCAACAGGTGGTTTTCTTGTTCACCGACCTCGAGGGATACGACGAGCAGTCCTGGGACAAGGTGATGACCAAGGAAGGAGTCGGCGAGGTGCTCGAGGCCGGGATTTCGGCCCTCACCGACCTCGACCGATGGGACGCGGGATCTGTCGAGGACGCCCTCAGGGCGCTACCCGCCCGGTTGGGTCTGGGAGCCGGCAAGACCTTCCAGCCGCTGCGGGTGGCGGTGACCGGGTCGGCGGTCAGCCCCCCGCTGTTCGAGTCGATCGCCGCACTGGGCCGGGAGCGGTCCATCGAGCGTCTTCAGCAGGCTCGAAAGGAGTTGGGCTGACCCCGACCCCGGCGTAACCTCTAAGGGAACCCGGTCCCGTCGTCCAGAGGCCCAGGACGCCGGCCTTTCAAGCCGGAAACGCCGGTTCGAATCCGGTCGGGACTGCCAGTCGGACGCTTCTCGCCTGGCCTACCCGTCGAGCGGGTAACCGCAGGTGATGGGTGGTGCCACGTACTCGTAGCCGTCGGCGGTTATCGAGGTCACACAGAAACTCACCACCTGGCTGTTCGGTGGGAACCTCTGAGAGATCACGGCATTGCCGAACGATCCCTCCGCAGGGGCATCGCTGCTCACCGCACTGTCCGAGGACGTCTTCTCCCGGCCCCGACGGTCGAGGTAGGTCCAGATCCCCTCCACGATGGCTCCGGCGACGAACTCGCCGTCACCGTCGAAGACACCGATCTCGATCACCGCGTCCCGGCCGTCGACGAGGATCGGGTAGACCCCTGCGGTGATCACCGTCGACCCCGAAGGCTCGCTCACCGTCACGGTCGAGCTCGTCGGGTCGTTGTCGGCGCCATCACTCGCCGTCAGCGTCACCGTATAAGTCCCGGCCGCGGCGTACGAGTGGGAGGGATTCGCATTGGTGCTGGTGGCTCCATCGCCAAAGTCCCACGAGTAGGTCAAGACGTCCCCGTCGGGGTCACTCGAGGTGTTGGAGAAGTTGCATGCCAGGTCGGTGCACGAAGAGGTGAATGCGGCTGTGGGTGGCTGGTTGACCGCGGTCCCGTCGGTGACCGTCACTTGCTGGCTGTTCGTCGCCGAGTCACCGAAGTCATCGGTCACCGTGAGTGACACCGCATAGGTACCCGCCTCGTCGAAGACATGGGTGGGACTGGCCGCGGTGCCGGTGGTGGAGTCACCGAAGTCCCACGCGTGGGAAACGATGGTGCCGTCGCTGTCAGTGGACGTGTCGATGAACTCACAGACGAGATCGGCACACGTGTGGGAGAACGAGGCAACCGGGGAGGCATTGGCGGTCGAGCCGTCTTCACAGGTCCCGTCACCTCCGAAGGTGGGTCCGTTGACGAACAGCAACGGCTCGGGGCTGGAGTCGATGTCGCTGAACCCACATGCGGAGGTCTGGGCGACACCGGCGCCGATCACCGCCGACTTGATCGCCTCCACATCGGAGCGACTGTTGGTGGGAAGATCGTTCTCCGCGATGAGGCGGGCCACCGCGCCGGCCACGAACGGGCTGGCCATGCTGGTCCCGCTCAAGGTGTTGTATCCGTCGTCTAGCCAGGTGGAGAAGATGCAGACCCCGGGGGCGGCGATCTCGACCTCGGGCCCGAAATTGGAGAAGTCGGCCAGTGTGTCGTCGACGTCGGCCCGGCAGGTGCCGGCACCGAGGCCGCCGGGAAGACCGTCGAAATCGGCGATCGCCGACACCGTGACCACATCGGGGCCGTTGGCCGGGCTGAACTGGGAGGCATCGACGGCGTCGTTCCCGGCGGCCACGACGAAGGTCACCCCGGCGTCGGTGGCGTTGGCGATGGCGTCATCGATGGCGTCTGACTGGCCGACGAACCCGAGGCTCATGTTGGCCACCTCGATCTCGGCAGCCTTGGAGGCCACGGCGTCGATCCCCGCCAGGAGCATCCCGGTGGTCCCGGTGCCGTCGGCCTGGAGCACCTTGAACGACCAGAGCGTGGCGCCCGGCGCCACCCCGATGGAGCCGATGTCGTTGTCCAACGCGGCGGCGATGCCCGCGACATGGGTGCCGTGCCCGTGGTAATCCTGGAAGTCTCCGGAGCCACTGCAGCCCCCCGGGAGCAGCGGGTACAGGATCGCTCCCGTGCAGTCACTGACCCATCTGAGATTCAGGTCGAGATGAGATCTCGCCGACCCGTCGGGGTTGGTGCCGATGTAGACACCGGTGTCGAGGATGGCGATGTCGACGTCCATCGCCACCGAAGGCGGATTGAGATCAGCCTCGATACGGTCGATGCCCGTGGGTATCGGTTGCGTGCCCACTGCCTCGACCTCACGAACCGGCTCGATGTATGCGACGTTCGGGTTTCTGCTCAACCCTTCCACGGCATTGCCGGGGAGGGTGAGGGTGAACCCCTGCAGGGCATGGGTGTAGACGAAACCGACCTGGCCGTTGTGTGAAGAGGCGATCTCGGAGGCGACGTCGGCCACAGGACGGTCGGTGGGGTGGATCACGACGATGAACTCGTCATGGGGTGGGGCGGCCAGAGCCGGGATCGCGGCGAGCATCATCGACATCACCGCCAACAGACCGAGGGTCTTCGCTCTCATCTCTCTCCATCCCCTTCTCGCTATCCCCCCGCATCAGCATATGCGGTCAACCACTCTCTGTGAAGAGGCAACATCAGATCGCGTTTGGTACGTGGCCGGTCCCGCCAATATGGTCACCTTCCCACTCGTACTCCCATGTCCAACGACGCAATCCTCTTCTACAGCACCCTGGTCGCCTTGTTCGCCCTGGTAGCCCTGGTGGCGGCGGTCGGGCTGCTCGGTTATCGCCTCATCCGCGGGCCCCAAGCGGCGGGAATCCTGGGGGACAAGGCGATCTGGTTGGCCTGGCTGGTGGCGCTGGTCGCCACCGTCGGATCGCTCATCTACTCCGAGGTGATCCATTTCGAGCCGTGCCGGCTCTGCTGGTTCCAGAGAATCGCCATGTACCCCATGGCCATCATCCTTTTGGTGGGTGGGATCAGACGCGAGGCCCAGGTCAAGCTGTACGCCCTGCCCTTCGCCCTGGTCGGCCTGGGGATCTCGATCTACCACTACCTCATCCAGACCTTTCCCAACCTCGAGGGAGGGTCCTGTGACCCGGACAACCCGTGTTCCAACATCTTCGTGAACGTCTTCGGATTCATGACGATCCCGTTTATGGCCGGGACCGGGTTTATCGTGATAGCCGTCCTATTGGGTGTCTATGTCAACAACAAGGCAACAAGCAAAGAAGAAGTCAGAGTCGAATAGCAGTCTCATCTACTGGATCATCGGTGGGGTGCTCGGACTCGGACTGATCGTCTGGCTGGCCTTCGCCATCGCCACTGAGGCCGAGGTGGAGGAATCCATCGCCTTCGGTGAGGTCACCGTCGAGGGCGGCACCAACCTGCCGTTCTTCGACTCGGCGACCGCCGACCCGGGTGTCGGGCTCACCGCCCCCACGGTCACCGGCGAGGACTGGGAGGGAGACGAGTACACCATCGGCCCGGATGGGAGGGCGAAGATCATCGTCATGCTCGCTCACTGGTGCCCCCACTGTCAGGCTGAGGTCCCCGTGATCCAGGAGTGGGTCGACGGTGGTGGTCTTCCCGAGGGTGTCGACCTCTACGGTGTGACCGTCCTCAGCAACCGGCTGAGAGACTCCAGCACCTGGCCCCCCCAGGAGTGGCTCGAGGCGGAGGGTTGGACCAGTCCCACCATCATGGACGACGAGGGGGGAAGCGTGGTCGAAGCCTATGGCCTGACCTCGACTCCGACGTATGTGATCCTCGATGGGGACAACAACAACCTCGGCAGGTTCGCGGGTGAGATCGGGGTGCAGGGCCTGAACACCCTCGCCGCCCTCGCCGAGTCGAGTCTGCAGGGCTAGGCCTCGAGCGCCCTTATCTTGTCGAGCCGCCTGACATGGCGGTCCTCACGAGAGAATCTGGCTTCGACGAAGGTCTTGATCAGGTCCTCGGCGAGTGCCTGGCCCACCACACGTGAGCCGAGACAGAGGATGTTGGCGTCGTCGTGCTCGACCATCTGATGTGCGGTGTAGGAGTCATGGGCGACACCGGCCCTGATTCCGGTGAATTTGTTGGCCGCGATCGAAGCTCCCGCCCCGGACCCACAGATGATCACCCCGCGGTCGGCACGCCCGTCGAGCACCGCCTGGGCCACGGCGGCTGCGTAATCGGGGTAGTCGACCGGGTCGGCGGAGTGGGTTCCCAGGTCGTAGACGGCATGACCCGATTCGGCCAGCCACGAGGCAATGTGCTCTTTCATGGGGTAACCGGCATGATCCGAGCCGACAGCGATTCTCATGACACGCGGCAGGGTAGCCAAGCCACCGCCGCCTGCCAGGTCACCGGGGGTTTGACCCCCCGAGAGGTAGATTCGTGGTGATGTCCAAGTTCGTGGTCGAGGGCGGAACCCGCCTGTCAGGCACCGTGAGGACCCTGGGGGCAAAGAACGCCGTCCTCAAAGAGATCGTGTCCACGCTCCTGGCTCCCGGTCGACATCACCTGACCAACGTGCCAGACATTCTCGATGTCGAGTTGATGATCAGCGTGCTCATGCACACCGGATGCCACGTGGAGCATGGAAGCAACGAGCTGTGGATCGTGGTGCCAGAGGAGCCCAAGCCGGAAGCCCCCATCGAACTGGTCCGCCAGATGCGGGCCTCGATAGTGGTGCTCGGCCCGCTCCTGGCCCGATGCGGCGAGGCCCGGGTCGCCCTCCCGGGGGGAGACGACCTCGGTGCCCGACCAATCGAGTGGCATATGCATGGTCTCGAGCAGATGGGTGCCAGCTTCGATCTGGTGCACGGCGAGCTGGTGGCTCACGTCGACGGCCGTCTGAAGGGGACCGAAGTCGAATTGCCGTTCCCGTCGGTGGGCGCGACGGAGAACCTGCTCTTCGCCGGGGTCCTCGCCGAAGGCGAGACTGTGATCGTCAACGCGGCCCGTGAACCCGAGATCCAGGACCTGATCAAGCAGCTCAACGCAATGGGTGCCCGAATCGAGGGTGGCGGCGAGTCACTGGTGACCATCCGGGGAGTGGACCGGCTCCAACCGGTGGACCATGCCGTGGTGCCCGATCGTCTCGAGGCGGGGACCTACGGGATCGCCGCTGCGATCACCGGGGGAGATGTCACCGTCACCGGGTGCCGTCCCGAGCATCTCCGCATGGAGCTGACCAAGCTCGAGGCGACAGGTTGTGAGGTGGAGCGCGGCGACGGCTGGCTTCGAGTGATAGGGCCCGAGCGACCCCAGCCGATCGACTTCGCCACCCTCCCATACCCCGGGTTTCACACCGACATGCAGCCCCAGATGGTCGCCCTCCTCTCCCTCGCCACCGGGACCTCGGTGATCACCGAGAACCTCTACGACGCCCGCTACCGGTATGTGGGCGAACTGGCGCGTATGGGCGCCGATATCTCGATCGAGGCTCAGCACGCCATCATCCGCGGTGTCGAGAGACTCTCCGGCTGCCCGGTCCTCGCCCCCGACATCAGGGCAGGGGCGGCCCTGGTCCTGGCGGGGCTGGCCGCCGACGGGGTGACCGAGATCAGCGACGCCTCGCACGTCGACCGCGGCTACGAAGACCTCGTGGGACGGCTCGCCGGGCTGGGAGCCCGGATTGAGCGCTGCTGAAGCCGCCCTACACTCGCGGAACAACAGGCGAGCGCAACCGGTTTCATCTAGAGAATGACAGAGACAACACCAGTCACCATCGCGCCGGCATCGGCGCCAGAGGGTCCCATCGACCCTGAGAAGCTCAACGACGCCCTCGATTACATCCGTCCCGCGGTCCAGGCGGACGGGGGCGATCTGGTCCTACTCGGTGCCGAAGACGGAAAGGTCAGCCTGCAGATGGTGGGCGCCTGTGGTGGCTGCCCGCTGTCGATGATGACCCTCAAGGCCGGGATCGAGCGAATCCTCAAAGACCGGGTTCCGGGTGTGCGCGAGGTGATCGCCTCCGCCGACGCTCCTGGCACCTTCGAGGAGGCCACCGAAGGCGTCGGCATCTCCCTCCCTACCCTCTGATCCTGCCCCTTCGTCGCACCTAATCCGAACCCTGGGTTCTAGACGTCGCTGAGCGGTGGTGAACGTCGCTGAGCGGTGGTGGGAACCCTGGGTCGTCGAGAGTGCAGTTGTTGTTGCTCGCATCCCTCTTAGGCTCCTCGCCGATGGAAGCCTCGTTGCTCGACGCCGTCCGCTCTGGAGATCGACGAGCCCTCTCCCGCGCCATCACCCTCATCGAACAAGGCGGCGAGAAGGCGGGCTTGGGGAGGACGAGGACCGTCATCGGCGTCACCGGCCCACCCGGAGCCGGCAAGTCGACCCTCATCTCGGAGCTGATCCGGGTCATCAGGTCGCGTGGTGAGTCGGTGGCGGTGCTGGCAGTCGACCCATCCAGCCCGATCACCGGTGGTGCCCTCCTCGGCGACCGCATACGAATGCAGTCCCACATCGACGATCCAGACGTGTACGTGCGATCCATGGCCACCAGGGGCCATCTGGGTGGGCTTGCTGCGGCGGCAGCAGAGACGGTTGCCCTCATGGACGCCGCCGGTTTCGACCGGGTGATCGTAGAGACCGTCGGCGTCGGTCAGTCCGAAGTGGAAGTGATGGACCTCGCCGATGTGGTCGTGCTCATCGTCGGTCCCGGCTGGGGCGACCAGGTGCAGGCGGACAAGGCCGGGATCCTCGAGATCGCCGATCTCTTCGTGGTCAACAAGGGAGACCGGCCAGGTGCCGAGGAGGTGAGACGGGCGTTGCGTGAGACCGCCCAGGCGAACGACGCCAGCATCCTGGTCACCACGTCGACCAGCGGGGAGGGAGTGACCGAGGTGCTCGACGAGATCGACCGCTTAGCCCGATAGCTCGGCTTGCGCCGACCAGCCGGATAGCTCGGCCTGTGCCGCGGCGAGACGGGCCCCTTCGATGCGGGGCGGACTGCACGACACATAGTCGATACCCAGACCATGCACGAAGCGGATCGATTCGGGGTCGCCACCGTGCTCGCCGCACAACCCGAGGGTCAAGGTGGGATTCGCGGCGCGTCCCTCCTCACAGGCCACCCTCACCAGTCGGCCCACCCCGGGCTGGTCGAGGGTCTGGAACGGGTCGGAATCGAGGATTCCCTGCTCCAGGTAGTCGCGGAGGAACAGGCCTTCCGCATCGTCCCGGCTCAGCCCATATGTCATCTGAGTCAGGTCATTGGTGCCGAACGAGAAGAAGTCGGCCACTCCGGCGATCTCGCCTGCGGTCAATGCCGCCCGGGGCAGCTCGATCATGGTGCCCACCGGGATGTCGTGGTCGGGGCCGATCTCCTCCTCGATGACCTCTCGCATCCGCCGCAGCTCCTCGGCGGTGGCCACCAAGGGCACCATGATCTCGAGGATGGGCGAGCCTCCGGCGGCGATTCGTCGCTCATATGCGGTGACCGCCGCCCGGGTCTGCATTCGATAGAGCTGGTCGACCATCAGGCCGAGGCGAACCCCACGCAACCCGAGCATCGGGTTGTCTTCCTCCCAGCGGGCCACCTGTTCGGACATGGCCTGCAGGTCCTCGATAGGTCGGCCGGCACGCACCCGGCGCAGCGCCTCCCGCTCCAACTCCAGTCTGGAGGGGAGGAACTCGTGGAGCGGCGGATCGAGCAACCGGACCACGACGGGAAGACCGTCCATGGCCTCGAGCAGTCCCTCGAAATCGTCGACCTGTTGTCGTTCCAACTCTTCGAGCGCCTGCTGACGATTCTCTTTGTCCACGGCGAGGATGACCCTCTGCACGATGGCGAGGCGGTCTCCAAGGAACATGTGCTCGGTGCGGGCGAGACCGATGCCCTCTGCCCCTCTCGCCCTGGCCTCGACGGCATCCTCTGCCAGGTCGGCGTTGGCTCGGACACCCAGGGTCCGTATCTCGTCGGCCCACTCCAATAGCTCCTCCAACTCGTCGAGCGCCTCGGGCGGTATCAAATCGACTTTCTCGACGTAGACCGATCCGGCGGTGCCGTCGATCGTCATGTAATCGCCCTCGTGGACGTCGTGGTCGAGGATGTGAGCGATCGCCGCATCCGGGTCGACCACAAGGTCGGCCGCGCCGGTCACCGCGGGCTTTCCCATCCCCCTCGCCACCACCGCGGCGTGAGACGTCTTGCCACCCTGACTGGTGAGGATTCCAACGGCGGCCGCCATGCCGTGGATGTCGTCGGGTGTGGTGTGTGGCCTCACCAGGATGACCTCGTCGCCGTCCCTCGCCAAAGCCACCGCCCGCTCGGAGGTGAAGACCACTTTTCCGACCGCGGCCCCGGGGGATGCGGCCACCCCGCCGATGATGGGATCGGGTGCCCCGACTGCGTCGATCTTGGGACGATGCAGCTGCTCCAGGGCGGCCGGCTCGACACGTGAGATGGCCTCGTTGCGGTCGATGAGGCCCTCATTGGCCATGGTCACCGCCAGCCGGACGGCCGCTTCGGCAGTCCGCTTGCCGATGCGGGTCTGGAGGATGTAGAGCTCGTCCCGCTCGATGGTGAATTCGATATCGCACATGTCCTGATAGTGCCTCTCCAGCATGTCCATGATCTCGAGGAGCTGGCGATGGCACTCAGGATGGAGACCGCCCAGCTCGTCGAGCGACAGGGTGTTGCGGATGCCGGCCACCACATCCTCGCCCTGGGCGCGTGGCAGGTAGTCGCCGTAAGAGACCCGCTGTCCGGTCGCTGGATCCCGGGTGAAGCAGACTCCGGTCCCGGAGTCGTTGCCAAGATCTCCGAACACCATCATCTGAACGTTGGCGGCGGTGCCCAAGTCGTCGGGGATGTGGTTGATGCGTCTGTAGTCGACTGCCCTCTGGTTGCTCCACGAGTCGAACACGGCGGTGGTGGCGCCACGCAATTGGTCCCTGGGGTCGGTGGGGAGATCACCGGGCCGGTGATCGTCCACCACCGCCTGAAACATGCGGGTGGCCCGCTCGAGGTCTTTCGCCTCCAGTTCGGAGTCTTCGGACACTCCTCGCTCGTTGCGGAGGTTGGTCAGGATCTCCTGGAAGTGGTGGTCGGGGATCCCGAGCACCACGTCGGCGTACATCTGAATGAAGCGGCGGTAGGCGTCCCAGGCGAAATGGGGGTCGCCCGACCACCCGGCCAGGGCTTTGACCACATCGTCGTTGACCCCGATGTTGAGCACCGTGTCCATCATCCCGGGCATCGAGAACTTCGCCCCGGAACGAACCGACAGGAGGATGGGAGCGGGACCGGACCCGAACGATCGGCCGGTGGCCTCCTCCAGACGAGCCACAGCCCCGCCGACCTCGTCCCATAGATCGTCGGGAAGCGAGCCCGCGGCCATGGAGGAGCGACACACCTCGGTGGTGATGATGAAGCCCGGGGGCACCGGCAGACCCAAGGAGGTCATCTCTGCCAACCCTGCGCCCTTACCACCGAGAAGGTCCTTGTCTGAACCGTCGGCGTCGGCAAAGTCGAACAGATGTGGCAAGACCTTTCCTCTCTGGGGCTGGGTGGAAAGTACCAAGAGACACCGCCCAAGGGCGAAGTCAGATGAGTTGGTCGAACACCGATTGGTTACGCTCGCCAGCTCGATGACGGTGTACTTCTCCCACGCGACCAGCTTCTGCGGCGCCGTCTGGAACCCGGTCATCGACTATTTCGACGATGTCGACACCGTGGCGTGGGACCATCCTGGCCACGGATCCGGGCCGCCGATCGAGCTCCCCATCGACTGGACGCTGTTCGGCGAGTACGTGCTCGATGTGACCAAACCGGGAGGAATCGGAGTGGGGCACTCCATGGGAGCCGTTGCGCTGGCCATGGCTCAGATCGCCGATCCGCAACGCTTTGGGGCGCTGATCCTCATCGAACCGATCATGTTCCCCGGCCCCTATGAGCGGCGGGACGACTCGATGTCGGAAGTGGCGCGGCGTCGCCGTCGGTGGTTTGGCAGCCGTGTCGAGGCGGCGGACAACTTTCGAGGGAGGGGCGCCTTCGCCGGCTGGGACCACGCCGCCTTCGATGGATACATCCGGTGCGGTCTGGTTGGCGACGACCACGTGGTGTTGGCCTGTGACCCCGAGGTGGAGGCGGACATCTATCGAGCCTCGCGTGCGCACGACACCTGGGAACGGGTGGGGTCGGTCGAGGTCCCGGTGCTGCTGATGACGGGGGAGGGCTCGGACACCATCACCCCTGAGTTCGCACGCGAGCAGGCCGCCCGCTTCCCCAGGGCTGGTGTGGAGATCGTTTCCGGAGCGGGGCATTTCCTTCCGATGGAGAGGCCCGGGTTGGTGGCGGATCGAGTTCGCCGGTTGCTGGAGACTGTCGGTTCGGGGTGAAGGCGGGGGCGGCAGCCTCTAGCTAGGTCGGACGAGTTGTTTGATTCGGTGGTCCTACAGACCACGACGGCCCGGTTTGGAGACAGGTACCTCAAAGATCGGGTCGTGTACGTGTTTCACATCGACGGCGATGGGCTCATTCGCGACTCCTACTTCACCGGTGATCCGGGGGTCCAAACGGAGTTCTACGGGCTCGCCTAACTCTGATGGGCAGTCCGAGTTTCATTCGATCCCTCGTCGAATAGCCTCGTCGAGATGTCCACCACCCTTGTGACCCGGCTCCTCCAGGCGTCGCCATCCGTGGTCTACGACGCCCTTATCGATCCCGAGGCAGTCCGGCAGTGGATGGTGCCGGACGGTATGACCAGCATGGTTCACTCGTTCGATGCCCGCGAGGGCGGTACCTTCCGCATCTCCCTCACCTACGACGTGCCCACGGGCACCGGGAAGACCGATCCCCAGACCGACACCTTCCACGGCCGCTTCGTCGAGTTGGTCCCCGACGAGAAGGTGGTCCAGGTGATCGAGTTCGAGTCGGAGGACCCGTCGATGGCCGGGGAGATGACGATCATCTACCGACTGCGGGACGCCGGAGACGGCACGGACCTCGAAGGCACCCATGAGAACCTGCCGCCGGGCGTTCGGCCCGAGGACAACGAGACTGGGTGGCGGATGTCGTTCGACAAGCTGGCCCGGCTGGTGGAGTCGGGCAATTCCTGAACGCGAAGCGGCCCGCTCCGCAGGGCGGGCCGCCAATTGTCAGAGTTCAGTTGTCCTCAGTCGCGCTCGACGATGGTTACACCGCCGTCGCGGCGCTCCGCCTCGGTGGCGCTCGCGGTCATGATCAGGGTCAGGACCAAGCCGACTATACCGACGATGAGCAGGATGAGCCCAACGGTGTTGACGCTGAAGCCCTCCGCCTCGGCAGTAACGGCCCAATAGAGGATGGCGCCCAGCGCGATGAGCACCAGGCTTCCTCCGATTCCGCCAGTTCTCACAGGGTTTCCTTTCCTAAGGGGGCGAAGTCGGATACCCGGTATCCCCTCGGGTCAAACCTCAGGCGTCGGCGATATAGACCAGGCCTTCGTCCCCCTGGCTCGACAGGGTGAGGTTGTTGCCCTCGACCTCGGCGCGGAACCCGTCGCCAAGGACGGCGAGCACGTGGGCGTCCTGGTCGGCCAGGTCGGGCGGGCACTCGTGGCCGTCGGCGGCGAGTTCGGTCATCAATACTTCGGCCCCGTTGATCGTGTACTGACCGGCGAAGGTGCGACAGCCGGTCCCGCCGAGCGCGGAGTCATCGGTGAAGAACTCCAGGGTGGCCCGCTCACCGAGCACCGAGGAGACCGCGTCCCCCGAGACCAGCCCGTCGAGCACCCAAACGGTGTTGGTCAGATCGGCGTCAGAAACCGGCTCCAGTGCCTCGAAGACCAGCTCGATCCCGGGCCCGCGGAGGATGAGACCGTCGTCGAGCACCACGGTGGTGACTTGTGACAGCGCTTGGCCGTACATCATCTCCGCCTCCATGGTCTCCGGCGGGGAGCAGGCCATCTCCGTCATCGCCAGCGGCTGGAAGGTGATGGACGACCCGGAGAGGTCGTAACCGCCGCCGTAGCTGTTGCACGAGGCGGTGCCATTGACCATGTCACCTTGGAAGTTGATGGTGATCGGGTGCGTGTCGAGGACGGGGATCTCAGTCCCGTCCACGGTTCCCGAGGTCAGTTGCCAGGACCCTTCGATGCTGTCTTCGAAGTCGGAGCCGAGACAGGCCGCGGAGACCAGGGCGAGCACGGCGAGAAGTGCGAGTTTCCACATGCGGCTTAGACGGATGGGCATGCCCCGGTGGTTTCAGGGGACGAAGGCCACCGCCGCGGCGAGGGAGGCACCCGCGGCGAGGTGGAGCCGGGCGGTCGCCTTCAGCGCCCGGACCAGAGCCGGCCCGTCGCTCTTGAAACCGAGGATTCGCACCGGCACCGCGGCGAAGGGAAGGAGGAACCCGGAGAACAGGGTCGAGACCGGCGTCCATCCGGCGACGGCGAACACGGCGATGGCGGCGAAGGCGCCGAAGACGAGCACGGCGAAGAGATGTCTGGTCCTGCTTCGGCCCATCTTGACCGCCAGGGTGTGCTTGCCCGCCCGGTCGTCGGTCTCGATGTCGCGGTAATTGTTGGCGACCAGGATGGCGGTGACCAGCATCCCGATAGGCACGGCGAGCAGCCAGGCGGTGAGCGGGGCGGTCATGTCGTGGACGTAACGCGATCCGATGGTGGCCACCAGCCCGAAGAAGACGAAGACGAAGACCTCGCCCAGGCCGCGGTAGCCATAGGGGGCCGGCCCGCCCACGTACCCGAGCATGGCGATCACCGACGAGACCCCGATCAGGAGCACCAGCCACCCGGCGATGAGGGTGAGGAACACCCCGGCCAGGGCGGCGACCGCCACCGCGATCCAGGTGGCGATCCACATCTGCCGCGGGGTGATGACGCCCAGCGCCACCATCCGCGGCGGCCCCAGCCGGTCGGCGGAGTCGGCGCCACGCGAGGCGTCGGAGGCGTCGTTGGCGAAGTTGGCCGCCACCTGGATGGCCAGCGCCCCGAGCAGGGCCCAGATGAAGGCGTCGCCTCGGAAGACACTCTCTCCGTAAGCGAGCCCCGACCCGACCAGCGCGGGCACGATCGCCGCAGGAAGAGTGTGGGGCCGGGCGGCCGTCTTCCATGCCTGAAAACGGGTCACGAGATCAAAAGTGCCAGGGGAACTCGTGGAAGTCGGCATCGCGTTTCTCGAGGAAGGCGTCCCTGCCCTCCTGGGCCTCATCGGTCATGTAGCCGAGACGGGTGGCCTCGCCGGCGAAGATCTGCTGTCCCACCAACCCGTCGTCGATCATGTTGAAGGCGAACTTGAGCATCCGCTGGGCCATGGGGCTCTTGGCGGTGACCTGCTTCGCCCACTCCAGGGCAACCTGTTCCAGTTGGGTGTGGGGGATCACCGCATTGACCATCCCCATCTCGTATGCCTCCCGGGCCGAGTACTCCCGTCCGAGGAAGAACACCTCCCGGGCCCGTTTCTGGCCGATCTGGCGGGCCAGATAGGCGGAGCCGTAACCGGCGTCGTAGGAGGCGACGTCGGCATCGGTTTGCTTGAAGATGGCATGCTCCTCAGAGGCGAGTGTCAGGTCACACACCACGTGGAGACTGTGCCCGCCACCCACGGCCCAACCCGGGGCCACGCAGATCACCACTTTGGGCATGAACCTGATGAGACGTTGCACCTCGAGGATGTGGAGTCGGCCGGTGCGGGCCGGATCGATCTCCTCGCCTTCGGCGTACCTGTAGCCGTCCCTGCCCCTGATCTGTTGGTCCCCGCCCGAGGAGAACGCCCACCCCCCGTCCTTGGGGGAGGGGCCGTTCCCGGTGAGGAGGACACATCCGACATTCGGGGTCTGACGGGCGTGGTCGAGGGCGGTGTAGAGCTCGTCGACTGTGTGGGGGCGGAAGGCGTTGCGCACCTCGGGCCGGTCGAAGGCGACCCGGACCACCCCGGCTTCCTTGGCCCGGTGATAGGTGATGTCGGTGAAGTCAAATCCGGGAACCTGGTCCCAGACCGAGGGGTCGAACAGTTGAGAAACCACGATGCGAGAGGATAAGGGCCAAAATCGACCTGTGATCGAATGGCTACGTCGGGTCGACCCCGCCCGAGCATTCTTGTGGTCCGAGGACCGAGTCTGGACCTATGGCGAGACGCTCGCCGAGGTGGGCGCTCGCCTGACCGAGCGGCCTCGTGTGATCACGCCCTCACTGTCGGCGGAATCGGTGTTCGATGTGGTGGCGGGGATGGCGGGGGGCGGGGCGACGGTGATCGGCCCCCAACTCGACCCAACCATCGGGATAGCGGACTCGACCCTGGTCGTGTTCACCTCGGGGACCACCGGGCCACCCCGCGGGGTTCGGCTCACCGAGGCCAATCTCAGGGCGGCCTCTGCGGCTTCCGCCGCGCACCTGGGCCATGACACCGAGGACAACTGGCTTCTCGCCATGCCCCTGCACCATGTGGGGGGGCTATCCATCGTGGTACGCCAGATCTTCACGGGGGGATCGGTGACTTTGCTCCCCGAATTCGATCCCGCCACCTTCACCAGGGCGATGCGCGGGCGGGTGAGCATGGTCTCGGTGGTGCCCACCATGCTGAGGAGGATCATCGGACTCGGGCCGTTCCATGGTCTGAGGGCGGTTCTGGTCGGTGGTGGCCCCATGCCCGACGGGCTCCTGGAAGAGGCTGAAGCCGCCGGGCTCCCGGTACTGCCCAGTTACGGGATGACGGAGACTTTCGGCCAGGTGGCCACCCTCAAGCCGGGCTCCACATTGGGGAGAAAGGCCCATGCGCTGCCTGGCATCGAGCTGAGGATCGAGCCCGATGGCCGTATCGCCATCCGCGGCGAGCAGGTCTCCCCGGGCTATGTGGGACAGCCCGACCGGGCCGATCCGTGGTTGGTGACCAGCGACCTCGGCACCCTCGATGCCGACGGTGCGCTGCGGGTCCTCGGGCGGGCCGACACCGTGATCGTCACCGGTGGAGAGAACGTCGACCCGGCGCGGGTCGAAGAGGTGATCCGGGGCCATGCCGGTGTCGACGAGGTGGTCGTCGTGGGTGTCCCCGACGAGGAGTGGGGCGAGGTGCTGGTCGCGGTTTACTCGGGAGGGGCGCCGGTGACCGAGCTGAGGGACTGGGTCACGGCTCGGCTCCCCGGTTTCATGGTGCCCAAACGCTGGACGGTTGCCGATGAGATCCCCCGCACCGCCATTGGCAAACCCGACCGGGCGGCGTCGTTGGCGCTAGGCCTCGACGCCGACGACTGAGGTCTGCACTCGGTCCTTACTCTCCCGGCGCATCCCCCAGGCGGCGATGGCGACCGAGAACACCATGAGCGCCCCCGCGATGGCGAAGGTGGTGTGCAGCCCGGCCACCTGGGCGGCAGGGCTCGCCGCCGAGGCCCCTCCTTCGGGGAGCGAGCCGGCGGAGGAGGCGACACTCGCTGCCCAGATCGAGCCGAGGATCGCGATCCCCGAGATCTGGCCGAGGAGACGGGTGATGGTGAGCAGACCTCCACCGATGCCCGTGTACTCCGGGGGCACCGATCCCATGATGGCGCTGTTGTTCGGCGAGTTGAACGCACCGAGCCCGATGCCCAGCGGCACAGCCAGCGCCAGATAGTGGAGTGCCGTGCTGTCGACGCCCAGCGTCGAGAAGGAGAAGTAGACGAGGGCGATCAGCACCAGGCCGAACAGGGTGAGCCTCCGGATCCCGAAACGGTCGGACAGATTGCCCGAGATCGGCGAGACCAGTCCCATCATCAGCGGGGCGGCCCCGAGGAGGAGCCCCACCGTTCCCACGTCGAAGCCGAGGACCCCTTCCAGGTAGAAGGGGAGCAAGAAGAAGGTGGCCGACAGACAGACGAAGGCGAGGTAACCAGAGGTCACGCTGACACTCAGCATGGGGTTCTTGAACAATCTGAGCTCGAGCATGGGCGACTCGGTGCGCAACTCGACCACGACGAACAGGACCCCGGCGATGGCGGCCGCTGCGAACGAGCCGAGTATCAGCGGCGACCCGAACCCGGCATCTTGTCCCAGGGTGAGGGCCAAAGAGAGGGCGAATAGGGCGACACTCATCAACACCGTCCCGGCGAGGTCGAATCTCTGCGGTTGCGCCGGTGAGGTGTTGGGCACGTACCTCAGGGCCAGGTAGATGCTCACTATCCCAACCGGGATGTTGACGAAGAAGATCGACCGCCAGCTGAACGACGAGATCAACAGCCCGCCGATCACGGGGCCGCTGATGATGCCGAGTGAGACCGCAGTCCCGATCCACCCCATCGCCTTGCCTCGCTCATGGGGCGGGAATGCCTCGACCAGGATGGCGGCGCCGAGAGCGAGGATCATGACGGCTCCGGTCGCCTGAAGCACCCTGAACCCGATCAGCCAGGCGACGTCAGGTGACAACCCGCACAAGGCCGATGCCATCGTGAAGACGACCAGACCTCCCACGAAGAGCTTTTTCTTCCCGATCACGTCACCGAGACGACCCATGCCGAGGGTCAGAGTCGCGATGGCGAGGAGGTAGGCGAGGGCCACCCACTGGATCACGTTGAATGAGGTCGCCAGCTCCTCCACCAGGGTGGGGAGTGCGACATTGACGATCGAGGCATCGATGGTGGCCAGGATCACGCTCGCCGAGACCGCCACCATGACGAACCATTTCTGGTCGTAGGCGACGTCGTGCCGGGGGGTGGCCTGGGGTGTACTCAAGAGCGGGCTGTGCCAACACCCCTGGGAGTTGGGCTATTCCCCGTATGCTCTCGGCTCGATACGACCGTTCCCCGTCGAGTCGCCCCCGGCGAGGTAGTCCTCCCAGGTCACCACGCCCACGGCGCGATCGAGGTTGGTGTGCGCCCCTTGCTCGAACGCCCGTGCCGTGGTGCCGAATAGGGGGAGATTGATGACGGGTCGCTCCTTGCCGCGAGCCTCCATGAAGGTGCGGGCGAGATAGTCCGCTTTGTGCACCGTCGGCCCTGCCACATCGGGTTGTAGACCCGGTGGCCTCGTCGAGACCAGCTCGGCGATCCGGACCGCCACCTCGGTGGTGTCGATCGGCTGGAACACGAATCGCTTGGGCACGAATGCCACGGGGGGTCGGCAGGCCGATTTGAGGACATAGGCCAGGAAGTCGTGGAACTGGGTGGCGCGCAGGATCGTGTGCGAAACCCCCGAATCCCGGATCATCTCCTCGACGGCGAGCTTGGTGCGGTAGTACCGGTAGGGGTGTCGGTCGACGCCGACGATCGAGACGTAGATCAGATGTTGGCTGTCGACCGCGTCGAGGAGTCTCCTCGTCCCCTCGATGTCGGTCTCTCTCTGTTTGGCCACATTGCTGACGAGATGGACCACGACCTCGGTATCGCCGATGGCCTCCGCGACTCCCTCGCCGGTGGCGAAGTCCGCCCGCCTCTCGCCCGGGCCGGTGGTGGAGCGGCTGGCCACCACCACCTGGTGTCCCTCCGCGGTCAGCAACGGGGAGACACGGCGACCGAGGAGCCCCTTCCCCCCGAGCAGAGCGATCTTCATCTGATCCTGCGGGCGATCAAGACGCCTTCTCGCATCGGGGTGGCCACCGCCTCGAAGTCGGCATCCGCGGCGATGAGCCGATTGAACTCGTCGGTGCCATACCCCTCGTCTATCCAGCCGGCGCCTGTGGCGTAGACGTTGTCCGCCACCAGGACACCCCCCACCTTGATCAAAGGCTTGAGCAGGTGGAAATACTCGACGTACTCCGACTTCACCGCATCGATGAAGACGAAGTCGACACTCGACACCCCGAATCTCTGCCTCAGCTCGGGCAGGATATCGAGGGCCGCCCCACGCACCACTTCGACGCGATCGGCCACACCGGCCTTCTCGAATTCGGCCTCGGCGAAGTCGGCGTGCTTGTCCTGATACTCGACGGTTATCAGCTTCCCATCATCGGCCAGCCCCCTGGCTATCCATATGCCCGAGTAGCCGGCCAGGGTCCCCAGCTCGATGGCCAGCTTGGCGTCGGTCATCGAGACCAGGATCTTGAGGAGACGGCCGACATCGCCCGAGACGGCGATAGGAGGTAGACCAGCTCGCTCCGCACGGGTCATCAGCCCGGCGAGGTGGTCGTCGTACTGACCGAACACTTCGTCGGCGTAGTCGCCGATATAGCTCCATCGTTCCGGGGTCATTGGCATCCTCAGGAGGATACCGGGCGCTCAATCGTCGAGATCGGGTGGCTGACGGAGCCGTTTGACCCTTGCCCGCACCCGTTTCGCCTCGAATCGGCGTTTCCTCGCAGCGCCGGTCGGTCTGGTTCGCTTTCGCTTCGGCTGATCGACCAGGGCCGTCTCGATTCTCTCCTTGAGCCGTTGCCGGGCGATGGCGCGGTTGCGAAACTGTGACCGGGACTCGGAGGAAACCACCTCGACGTGATCTCCGATCCGGGAACGCAGCTTGTCGCGCACATCTTCGGGGATCGACGATCCGGCGATGTCGAAGCGAAGTCTGACCGCGGTCTCGCTGCGGTTGGCATGTTGCCCACCGGGGCCGCCCGAGGTCTCGAATGTCTCCACGAGCTCGGCAGCGGGGATGGTGAATCCTCCCAAGTCGAGATGGTCCATGCGGCAAGGGTAAGTGACGGCCAACCCGGCGTAATCTCTGGCCCATGGATGAGCTCATGATGGATGCCGCGCGTCGGGCACTTCGTTACCGGCACGAGGTCAATACCGAACCAATCAGACCCACGCCGGCCGATCTCGGTGAGCTGACCGGCCCGTTCCCCGAGCACGGCACCGAACCCGAGCAGGTGATCAAGCTGCTCGACGAGGTGATCACCCCGGCCACGATGGGGTTTTCCAGCCCTCGCTTCTACGGCTGGGTGATCGGCAGTGTCTACCCGGTCGCTCTCGCAGCCGACTGGCTCACATCGGCGTGGGATCAGAACACCTTGATGCACGAAGCCTCCCCAGGCTCGGTCACGCTCGAGGCCACCGCGATCGAATGGGTGAGGTCGGCGACCGGTCTGCCCGAGGGCACCTGGGGGGCGTTCACCACCGGCACCACGGTCGGGAACGCGGCTGCGCTGGCCGCGGCAAGGACGGCGGTCCTCGCGGATGTCGGGTGGGACGCCACCGCGCAGGGGCTGTTCGGGGCACCCGAAGTCGAGGTGATCGTCGGTGAGGAGGTCCATCCCAGTCTGGTCAAGGCATTGGGGCTCGTCGGTCTGGGGCGGGAGAGGGTGACGACGGTCCCGGTCGACGACCAGGGAAGGATGCGCGCCGACCTCCTTCCCGACATCACCGGGCCGGCGATCGTCTGTCTCCAGGCAGGGAACGTCAACACCGGCGCCTTCGACCCGATGGACCGGATAATCCCGAGGGCGAAGCAAGCGGGTGCCTGGGTACACGTCGACGCGGCCTTTGGCTTTTGGGCTGCGGCCTCACCGACCCATCGTCACCTCGCGGCGGGGATGGAGCTGGCTGACTCGTGGGCCACCGACTGTCACAAGTACCTCAATGTGCCCTATGACGCCGGGCTCGTCCTGGTGCGTGACCCGTCTTCATTGGAGAAGGTGATGAGTGTCAACGCCTCTTATCTGCTCCCCGGGGAGATCGGTCTGGACCCCGGGTTGTACACACCCGAGATGTCGCGTCGCGCCCGCGGGATACCCACCTACGCGGTGCTGCGATCACTGGGCCGCCAGGGTCTCGCCGAGCTGGTCGATCGGACCATCGGTCTTGCCCAACTCTTCGCCGCGCGTCTCACCGAAGAAGGGTTCGAGGTCCTCAACGACGTGGTCCTCAATCAGGTCCTGGTCAGCTTTGGGACTCCCGAGGAGACCAGGCGGGTCATCCAGCAGGTGGTCGAGGAGGGGGTCATGTTCGCCGGTCCGACGGTCTGGCAGGGCCGCACTGCGATGCGAATCTCGGTCTCGGGTTACGCCACGACCGAGGAGGACGTCGCCCGCAGCGTCGACGCCATGGTCCGGGCGGCGAAAACCGGCTGACCTCCCTCTGATCGGGGGCAGACCACTAGCCCTCGTCGTAGTACTCGGTGCCGAGGTGGGTGATGAGATCCTCGTCCATCATGTGGCGGAGGTTGTTCTTCAGCTTGGTGAGCTGGATGAAGAGGTCATTCTCGGGATACACCGACTCGGCGTGCTGCGGGCTCTTGAAATAGAACGAAAGCCACTCCTGGATCCCGCTCTTCCCTGCTCGGGCCGCCAGATCCATGAACAGGGCGAGATCGAGGACGATGGGTGCGGCCAGGATCGAGTCTTTGCACAAGAAGTCGACCTTGATCTGCATCGGATAGCCGAGCCAACCGAAGATGTCGATGTGGTCCCAGCTCTCCTTGTCGTCTCCCTTGGGCGGGTAGTAGTTGATCCGGACCTTGTGGTACATGTCGGCGTAGAGGTCGGGATAGAGGTCGGGTTGGAGGATGTGCTCGAGCACCCCGAGCTTTGATACCTCCTTGGACCGGAAGCTGTCGGGATCGTCGAGCACCTCGCCGTCACGATTACCGAGGATGTTGGTGGAGAACCACCCGTTGATTCCCAGCATGCGGGCCTTGAGCCCGGGGGCGATGGTGGTCTTCATCAGTGTCTGGCCGGTCTTGAAGTCCTTGCCGGAGATGGGAACGCCCTCTTGTGATGCCAACTGCAGCATGGCGGGGATGTCGACCGTCAGGTTGGGGGCCCCGTTGGCGAAGGGGACACCCATCCTCAGACAGGCATAGGCATAGACCTGAGAGGGTGTGATCGACTCGTCGTTGTCCTTGAGGCCCCGTTCGAACCGGTCCAGGTCGAGGTGGACCTCTCCGGGCTCCTCATACGCCTCCGTCGAGCCACACCACACGGCCACGAGCCGGTCGACCTGTTTCTCCGCTCGGAATCGGTCGATGTCCTCCATGAGCGACTCGGCGTTGTCCATGTGGCTCGCTCCGGTCTTGACCTGGTCGGTTCCGTCCAGATTCTTCACCCACCGGTTGGAGAAGACCGCCGACATCGGTTTGATCGCCCTCAGCTCGTCCCCGATGGCCTCGACATGACGCGCATCGAGGACGCCTGCCTTCATCGCCGCGGCGTAGGCGTCATCGGAGTAGGGATCCCATCCACCGAACTCGAGATCGTCCAGAGAGGCAAGGGGGACGAAATCCCTGATGAGCGGGTTGCGATCTTCGCCCCGCTTGCCGAGACGGATCCGTGAGAGCTGGGTCAACGAGCCGGTGGGCTGGGCATAGCCGTGACGTGTGGCGAGGACGCCGGCCACGAAGGTGGTGGCAACCGCTCCCATACCGGGGGTGAGGATGCCGAGTTTGCCCTCGGCGGGGGCGATATTGGTTGGTTGTGTCATGGTCCTCCAGTCCGCGACGATACCGATGGCGGGGGGACTGGGGTGAATCGGGCGGTGGTTAGTCTCGGTAGATGATGGACCCGCCTCCCGATGGGATCGGCCCGACTGTCGACGTGGCGTTGCTCGCCGACGCGGTCCAGACGGCTCGGGGCAAGCTGTTCGTGCTCGGCGGCGGATGGGACACGCTCTGGGTGCGCCAGCTCCCCGCCCGGCATCCCAGCCTCGCCATCGGGCTGAGGCTGCGGGTCCCTTTCTCGTGGAGCGCGGAGAGCCTCGAGCTCTCGGTGGAGTTGCAGGACGAAGACGGCCATCCAATGCTGCCCCGCCCGCTGTCCCACGATGTCAAGCTGCCCTCGACCCGCTCACCGTCTTCCACCGCATCGGATTTCGGCCTGATCCGCTCCTTCACGTTCAACAACCTCCAGTTCAATAGGGAGGGTGCCTACTCGTTCGTGATCTCCGTGGACGGTGAGCCCGTCTCCCGGCTCCGATTCACCGTGCGGGCCCGGATCGGAGCCCGGCCCGAGCCCGACTGACCCATCGACTCCGCGAGAGGAAATTTGCGTTCCGCGAACGGGCCCGTGAACCTGTCGCTCCGTCAAGGGGCACCAGGCTTGTCCCCTCAACGAAAAGACAGAGGAGTAATCGTTGCATTCCCGAGTCCGCATGCGTCTGTTCGTGTTCGTCGTCACCCTTGCGATCGGCATCGTTGTCTCCCCGGTCCTCCCGGCCCAGGCGGATACCACCCCTCCTTTCGAGATCGTCTTTCCCCAGGAGGTTTCCAAGACCCAGTTCTCCTCCACCTACGGCGCCAGCCGCTCCGGGGGGCGGCGGCACAACGGCAACGATCTGATGGCCACGCGCATGACCGAGGTCTATGCGGTTGGCGACGGCACGGTGATCCACGTCGGGGTCAACCGGCTCTCCGGACGCAACGTCAAGATCGAGCACGCCGAGGGTTGGACCAGCTACTACCTGCATCTCAACAACGACAACATCGGTACCGATGACGGCCGCGCCGACTGGACCTTCACCGTGGCCCCCGCCATCGAGGTGGGCATGCCGGTGAAGGCGGGCCAGCTCATCGCCTGGGTGGGCGACTCCGGCAACGCCGAGGGAACGACACCACACACCCATTTCGAGCTGCGAAGGAATGGGCGCCCCATCAACCCCTATTCGATCCTTCGTGATGCCTTCGAGCGCGGCTGGCATGTCGAGGAACGGTTGGCGGCCAGCCTGGTCCCGGCTCCTGGCGACTATGAGATCGAGTGAGCGTCGTCCAACCGGGCCACCGTGCCGGCGAGATCTGGCTCACCGGGATCGACCGCCACGACCTCCCTGGTCCGGGTGACCGGGTGGGCTCCCTCGATCACCCAGATGACCCTGGTCACCTCGGAATTGGCGACCGCGTTCGACCAACCGTGGAGGATCTCCTCGGGGCTGTGGGCAAACGAGCGCTCTCGATCATCGGTGCTGGCCTCGGCTATCAGCACGGCTGAGAAACATCGCATGGCAGCCGCCTCGACGTGTCCCTCGTCGGAGACATCCCCGGTGGCCACCTTGAAACCCCGTTCCCGCAAATCGAGACCCTCGGCCTCGTCGGTGACGAAGACCCGAATCTCCCGTTCGCCCGGGTCCATCACCTCGAGGATCCTCTCACCTGCCCTGGTGTCCGCCCCGACCACGATCAATGGCATGTCGGCCAAACATAGTGTTGGTGGGCGAAAGGGGACCCTGCCCACGCCTCGGCTTTACGGACGCGAGCCCCGCCCCTAGAATTACCCTATCTGGATAGTAGAAATTCATTGACAGCCACATGCGTTGAATTATGTGTGCAACCAGGTTTGAGGTGATTGCCAAGTGGCAACAGTTGATATCGATCTAGGCGGATACCAGCTCGGCTGGAAAGACGAGGTCGCCCTCGCCTTCGAGCCCCGCAAGGGTCTCGATGAAGACGTCATTCGTGACATGTCGGCCATGAAACGAGAGCCCGAGTGGATGCTCGAGTTCCGTCTCAAGGCCTATAAGCGTTTCCTGCGCAAGCCGATTCCCCAATGGGGTGGCGGCGGCGCGCTCGACACCATCGACTTCGACGACATCTACTACTACGTCAAGCCCGAGGGTGAGCAGCAGAAGGACTGGGACATGGTGCCCGAGTCCATCAAGGAAACCTACGAGAAGCTGGGCATCCCCGAAGCAGAGCGGAAGTATCTGGCGGGGGTCACCGCCCAGTACGAGTCCGAGGTCGTCTATCACCGCAACCGGGAGGACCTCGAGAGGCTGGGTGTGCTGTTCACCGATATGGACACCGCCCTTCGGGAGTATCCCGACATCGTCAAGAAGCACTTCGGGACGATCATCCCGCCCAACGACAACAAGTTCGCCGCCCTCAACTCGGCGGTTTGGTCGGGTGGCTCGTTCATCTACGTTCCACCGGGCGTCCACGTCGATCAGCCCCTTCAGGCCTACTTCCGGATCAACTCGGAGAACATGGGCCAGTTCGAGAGGACCCTGATCATCGTGGACGAGGGTGCCTACGTTCACTATGTCGAAGGTTGCTCGGCGCCGACCTACACCACCGACTCGCTCCACTCCGCGGTGGTCGAGATCATCGTGAAGGAAGGTGGCCGTTGCCGTTACACCACCATCCAGAACTGGTCGAACAACGTCTTCAACCTGGTCACCAAGCGGGCAGCCGCCTATCGCAACGCCACCATGGAGTGGGTCGACGGCAACCTGGGCTCGAGGCTGACCATGAAGTACCCGGCGGTCTGGCTCATGGAGCCGGGCGCCCACGGTGAGGTGCTCTCGATCGCCTTCGCCGGTGAGGGACAGCACCAGGACGCGGGAGCCAAGATCGTCCACGCCGCGCCCGACACGACTTCGACGATCGTCTCCAAGTCGATCGCCAAGGGCGGGGGGCGGTCGGGCTATCGCGGTCTGGTCCGGGTCGAGCCCGGGGCGGAGAACGCCAAGAGCTTCGTCCGCTGCGACGCCCTCATCCTCGACGAGAACAGCCGTTCGGACACCTATCCGTACATGGAGATCGAGGAGAACGACGCCGAGATCGGCCACGAGGCCACCGTGTCCAAGGTGGGTGAGGACCAACTCTTCTATCTGATGTCGCGGGGTCTCACCGAAGACCAGGCGACCTCGATGATCGTGGCCGGTTTCATCGAGCCGATCATCAAAGAGCTCCCGATGGAGTACGCGGTCGAGATGAATGCCCTCATCGAGCTCAACATGCTCGCGGCCGGCGCGGTCGGTTAAGAAATCTTCAACTCAGAGTTGACAAATCACCTTCGATCGAACAGGCAACCCAGGGTTGGTAGCCCCCGCTCAGCCGTGGCTGGAACCCTGGGTTCGCTGATGGCTTGCGGCCGTTGGTTAGGCGTTGGACCGGCCGACGACGTAGCCGAGGACCGCCCCGCCGATGGCGCCCCAGACCAGTGAGAAGTCCTCAACCCCGACGGCGTAGATCGGGGGGGCGTTGGCAATCCGGAATATCGCCGACAATGCGACGCCGCCGATGATGCCCATGAGCAGCGTCCCGAACAGGTTGTCGGCGGATGCCATGAACCCGCCGATGAGGCCGGCGAGGGCGCCCACGCCGCCGACGACGGCCAATGCTTCCAGGGTCGACGCCTCCAGGAACATGGTCTCAGCCTTTCTCTTGGTCGGTGGCCCTAGGCCGAGATGGCCTTTTCCTCGACAACATCGGTGATCGGGAACTGAACCGATCTGCCGGCGAGGCTGAAGGGCTCAGTGAGCAGGACCACGATGGTCGAAGGACCCCGGCTGACCACATGTCCGGTGTAAGTGTGGAACCCATTCTGGTCTTGTGTGATGAATGTCACGAACATCAGTGTCTCCGACTCGCCAAATCGGCATTTGGTTGCAGTTCCATATGGGTCGAGAGTCCATACTTGCGTCGGGGGTGGTCGATGACCGGTTTATTCGCCGATTAACTGATTCGTCTTATCTTGGGGGGTTGTGCGCTTGCTGGTAGTCGAAGATGAGCCCGACCTCGCCGAGGTGATTGCTCGCGGGCTCCGTCGGGACGGTCATGCCGTGGACGTGGCGCTGCGCTCGCTCGAGGCCGACATCAAGCTGAGGTCCGCCGGGTACGACTTGGTGGTGCTCGACTGGAATCTTCCCGACGGCTCGGGTCTTGAGCTGTGCCGGGATCTCGTCTCGGGCGAGCTGCCGACATTCGAGGGAGACCGACCCAAGATCCTCATGCTCACCGCCCGCGATGACGTCGCCGACCGGGTCGCCGGTCTCGACTCGGGCGCCGACGACTACCTGGTGAAGCCGTTCGCCTTCGTCGAGCTCTCGGCCAGGGTGCGTGCCCTGATCAGACGGGACACCGAGAGTGACCCGGTGATCACGGTGGGCGCGCTCGAATTGGACCACGCCCGTTTCGTCGCCCGGCGCGATGGTGAGCGTCTCGACCTGACTGCCAAGGAATTCGCCCTGCTCCACTATTTCATGGCCAACGCCGGGGTGGTGATGAGCCAGGAGCACCTGCTCGAGCATGTCTGGGACGAGATGACCGACCCGATGACCAACGTGGTCAGGGTCACGGTCAGCAATCTCCGCAAGAAGTTGGGCGAGCCTCCCCTGATCACCACGGTGGCGGGACGCGGCTATCGGCTGGAGGACACCTGATGCCGAGCTGGCAGTCGATCAGGTTCCGACTCTCGGTGCAGTACTCGGCGCTGGTTTTCGGGCTCGGGGGCGGTCTGCTCGGACTGGTGTATCTCGCCATCCAGCGTGGCATCCGCTCACAGACGATGATGGTCCACCTCTGGGAGGGTCGCAGGGTCGCCCTCGAGTCGGGTCAGGTCTTCATCCTTCCCCACTACCGCGAGATCGAGGTCCGGGCAATCGAGTCGATCTACAACGAGATCGTTCTCAACGAGGTCGCCAGGTTCACCGTCATCGCAATCGTGATTCTGTTCGCCCTCAGCATCATCGTGGGCTGGATCATGTCGGGCCGGGTCCTCAAGCCGGTCGGGGAGATCACCACCGTTGCCCGTGAGATCCAGGCCTCCGACCTGAGCAGGCGGATCGCGCTCAGCGGTCCCGACGACGAGTTGAAGCGGCTTGGGGACACCTTCGACGAGATGCTGGAGCGTCTCGACACCGCCTTCTCCAGCCAGAGACAGTTTCTCGCCGACACCAGCCACGACCTGCGCACACCTCTCACCGTGATCAGGTCGAACGTCGAACTGGTGGCGGACGACCCCAACTCGAGCATCGCCGACTGGCGGCAAGCCGGTGAGGTGATCCGCCGCAACGCCGAGAAGATGTCGAAGATGATCCAGGATCTGCTCGCTTCGGCGCGTCTCCAGAACAGGGAGGCACAGTCGGTGCGACTCGACCTGGCGGAGATCGTGGTGTCGAAGGCGGTGGACTTCGCCCCGGTTGCAGCCGAGAAGGGCACCGAGATCAGGGTCGACGCTCGCGAGGCGGAGGTGCTCGGAGTCGAGGTGGCGCTGGACCGCGCACTGTCGAACCTCATCGAGAATGCGATGAATGCCGCACCCGCCGGGACGATCGTGATGGTGGGCAGCGGTGTGGTCGATGGCTGGGCCTGGATGGGAGTGCACGACGCCGGACCGGGGCTTCCGGCCGAGCCGGGCGATCGGGTGGGTCTCGGTCTGTCGATCGTCACCCAGATAGCCGAGGGGCACGGTGGTTCGCTGGCGTCGTTTCCGGGTAGAGGGGGAGAGGGCACCACCATGGTGGTGTGGATCCCCACCGAGATCGGGAAGGGGCCGCCCCCGGTGAGGTCTCCCTTTACCGATCCTTAATGGAAGGTTTAGGGGGGAGTTAACGACCGGGCTCTAGGTTGGTCTTCATGAGGTCAGACTTGACAGAAGAGACAACGGTCTCACAAACCAGGCGGTCATCAGGTTGGCTATCGGCGCTGGTGTTCTTTGGCGCGGTCGCCGCCGTGGTGGCTGCGATCATTTGGGTCTACCCCCAATCGCCCGGCCAGGCTGGGGCAGAGTCGACCAACACCACCACCACACCCGCTGTCGATGTCTCCTTCGTCCCGGGCGAGGAGCCGATCGCCGACGCCGCCGAGGTCATCCTGCCCGCAGTGGTCCACATTCAGACCAGCTCCGGGCTCGGCTCCGGGGTCATCTACGACAGCAGCGGCCTCATCATAACTGCGGCACACGTCGTCGAGGGCTCCGAAACCGTCCGTGTCAGGTTCTCCGATGGAGAGCAGGTCACCGGGACCGTCGTGGGGCGGGCTCCCGAGGTGGATATCGCGGTGATCCAGGTCGAAAGGGACGGGCTTCCCACCGCCGACTTCAGCACCGAGAAGCCTCGGGTCGGGCAGATGGCCATCGCAGTGGGCAGCCCATGGGGTCTGGAATCCACGGTGACCGCCGGGATCATCTCGGCTGTCGATCAGACGAATTGCTCGTCCGACACCTGTTCGTCGATGGTGCAGACCGACGCCGCCATCAACCCGGGCAACTCCGGAGGAGCCCTGGTCGACCGCAGCGGCGAGGTGGTCGGTATCAACGTCTCCATATTCAGCTCTTCGGGAGCCAACGATGGCGTCGGGTTTGCCGTCCCCGCCGACATCGCCATCGCATATGCCGATGCCATCGTCTCCGGCGAGCCGCTGCAAACCCCCTTCTTCGGTGTCCAGGGAGATGATGTGAACACCGAAGGGCAGGCGGGTGCGGTCATCACGGCGGTCGTGGACGGCTCCGGGGCCGAAGCAGCCGGAATCCAGGTCGACGACGTCGTCGTCGAGTTCGACCGCGTCCCCGTCCTCGGCTGGGGAGACCTGATCGCTCAGGTTCGCGCCCATCAGCCAGGGGAGACCGTGGAGGTCGGCCTCCTGCGTGACGGTGAGCAGATCACCGTCGAAGTCACCCTCGGAATCAACACCGAACCGGTGGGCTGATCGATACCGGATCGGGACGAGTACTCGGAGACGCCGCCGTCGTCCGATCGCGGGGCTAAGATCGATCCCGCCCCCCACTACCGGTGGGTGCCCCGGGGGCAGCGAAGCCGGTTGGAACCCGGTGCTGTCCCGCAACTGTGAAGCTCCGCGAGGAGACGAGCCAGGTCGCCTGCGCCCAGGGCCACGTAAACGTCTCGGATGAAGACGGACCCGTGCGCTCAGGGAAGCACACAGACCTCTTCATCCTCCGAAAACGGAGGATGCTTCTTTATGAAGCGGAGTTTCCTACTCCTCGCAGCGCTGCCGGTGCTGGTCGCCTGTGGCGCGGCCGACGGCGGTGACGTGAGCACCATCACCGTCGCAGACACGAGCACCACCGCGGAAGCCACGACCACGACCCTCGCCGATATGACCACCATTTCGGAGCCGGCCTATCCCGTGACGGTCGAGGCGGACAACGGGCCGGTGACAATCGAAGCCATGCCCGAAGCGATCGTGTCCCTCTCGTCGACCGCCACCGAGATGCTGTTCGCCGTCGGTGCCAGCCCACAGGTGGTAGCGGTGGACGACCAGTCCAACTATCCGGAAGACACGCCGATGACAGACCTGTCCGGGTTCACGCCGAACATCGAGGCCATCCTCGCCTACGAGCCCGACCTGGTCCTCATCGGCTACGACCCCGGTGACCTCGTGGCCTCGCTCGAGGCGGCCGGAGTCCCGGTCATCTACTACAACGCCGCCCTGACCGTCGAGGACACATATCGCCAGATCGAGGCGATCGGCGTCGCGACAGGTCACGTCGACGAGTCGATCGTGGTGAGTGAGTCGGTCGAGACAGAGCTCGCCAAGATCGCGGCGGACGCCCCCGATGTGCCCGAAGACACCACCTACTACCACGAGCTCGACAACACGTACTACACGGCGACATCGTCCACTTTCTTCGGTCAGATCTATGGGATGTTCGGCATCGACAACATCGCCGACCCTGCCGACAACGACGGGTCGGCATTCGGTTACCCCCAGCTCTCAAGCGAGTTCATCGTGTCGGCCGACCCCGAGCTGATCTTCCTCGCCGACGTCCTCTACGGAGAGTCGGCGGAGTCGGTGGCCGCCCGCCCCGGCTGGGAAGTGCTCAGCGCCGTCCGGGAGGGAAACGTCGTCGAGCTCGATTCGGACATCGCCTCGCGCTGGGGCCCGCGCATCGTCGACTTCGCCCAATCAGTGGCCGACGCCCTCGATGCCTATTTGAGTGACTCTTGACCCACGACTCGGCGGCAACCGAGGCCCGGTCGGCTCGTGTCGGGTGGGTCCCGCTCACGGTCGGGGCAGTGTCCGTGTTGGTGGTGGCTTTCATCGGGTCGACGGTCGGCGCTGCCGGGCTCGACCCCTTGTCCGTCGTCAAGGCGATGCTGGACGCATTACCTGGCCTCGCCACCGACTCGGGTCTCACCGAGGTCGAGGCCAACATCTTGTTCGAGATCCGGCTGCCCCGGGTGGTGCTGGGAGCCATCGTCGGAGCAGTGCTCGCGGTTGCCGGCGCCTCCTACCAGGGAGTTTTCCGCAACGCCCTCGCCGATCCCTTTCTCCTCGGGGTGGCCGCCGGTGCTGGTCTCGGAGCGACGATTGCCTTGTCCGTGACCGGCAGTTCCGCGTATCTCGCACCGTTTGCATTCATCGGTGGGATGACAGCGGTTGGGTTCACCTACGCCCTCGGTCGATCGGTGGGCGGGAGGTCCGCCACGTCGCTGATCCTGGCGGGAGTGGCCGTGGCCGCCTTTGCCACAGCAGTGCAGACCTATGTGCTCCAGCAGAATGTGGAGACACTGCGCGAGGTGTACTCATGGATCCTGGGTCGTTTGGTCACGGTGGGGTGGAGTGAGGTTTGGGAACTCCTTCCTTACGCCCTCCTCGCCACGCTTGTGCTATTCGGGAGCCGGAGGCTCCTCGACGTTCTGAGCATCGGTGACGACGAGGCCAGCGCCCTGGGTGTGAACGTGACCAGGGTCCGGTCGGTGGTCGTGATCGCCGCCACGCTGGCCACCGCAGCGGCGGTCTCGGTGAGTGGGCTGATCGGGTTCGTGGGGATCATCGTCCCTCACACGATCCGTCTCCTGTTTGGCTGGAGCTACCGGGTGATCATCCCCCTCTCGATTCTCTTCGGCGCCACGTTCCTCATGCTGGCCGATGTCGCAGCCCGGACCTTGGTGTCCCCGGCCGAGCTCCCCATCGGTGTGGTCACCGCGTTCTTCGGTGCACCCTTCTTCCTGCTCGTGCTCAGGACGATGAGGGGGCCGACGTGATCTCGTGGACGGAAGTCGTGGTGATCTACGACGGCCGACGGGTCCTGGGGCCGGTCAGCGTCGACGTCGCCGATGGCGAGTGGCTTGGTCTCATCGGCCCCAACGGCGCGGGGAAGACGACGCTCGTCAAGAGTGCTGTCGGTGTCGTCCCACACGGGGGATCGGTCTCGTTCGGTGGGCGGCAGCGGCGGCCCGGTCTCGATGTGGCCTGGATGCCGCAGCGGCCCCATCTACCCGACGACATGGGAGTCGCCGACTACGTGATGCTGGGCAGGACGCCTCATCTGGGATATCTGGCCGCCGAGACCAAACACGATCTCGACGCGGTCTACACCGCATTGGAGAAACTCGACCTGTCCGAGTTCGCCAGACGCCCCCTGGGGACACTGTCTGGTGGTGAGGCGCAGCGGGCGGTCCTGGCTCGGGCCCTCGCCCAGGAGGCCCCGGTCCTCCTCCTCGATGAACCAACCGCCAGCCTCGACGTCGGGCATGCCGTCGAGGTGCTCGACGTGGTCGACGAGTTGCGGCAAGAGGAAGGGCTCACCGTGGTCACCGCCGGTCACGACCTCACCCTCGCCGGCCGCTATGCGGAGCGGCTATTGCTGATGAGTGGAGGTTTGGTGGCTGCTGAAGGGCCTCCGAAGGAGGTCCTGACGGAGGACAATCTGAAGGCTCACTACGGTGCCGGTATCAGGGTGCTCGACGACCGGGATGGCCCGATCGTCGTCCCGATGAGGAAATCCGATGTCTGATAAGACTCCACCAACTCAGGCGCCCCCGATGGGCTCGGTTCGCGCTCGGTCGCTGCTGCTCGTCAACACCGGTGATGGCAAGGGCAAGTCGACTGCCGCCTTCGGGACGGCGATACGGGCCGTGGCACGGGGGTGGAAGGTAGCCGTCGTTCAGTTCCTCAAATCGGGGGAGTGGAGTGTCGGCGAAGAGAAGATCGGACGTCAGATCGGCGTCGACTGGTGGGCGATGGGTGACGGGTTCACCTGGGACTCGGCGAACATGGACGAGTCGGAGGCGATCGCCCGTGCGGCATGGGATCACGCGGCAGGGACCATCGCCTCGGGCGACTATCAGCTCGTGGTACTCGACGAGGTGACCTACCCAATCAATTGGGGGTGGCTTGAGATCGACGATGTCCTCCAAGCCCTCCGAGGGAGACCGGAGAAGGTGAACGTGATACTGACCGGGCGCGACGCGCCGGATGCTCTGGTCGACCTGGCCGACACCGTCACCGAGATGCGCAAGGTGAAACACGCATATGACCGCGGGATCATGGCGCGGCGAGGCATCGACTATTGATCTTCCTCCTTGGCGGAGCACGGTCGGGCAAGTCGTCCCTGGCCGTGTCGATGGCTTTGCGACACGGAGACCGGGTTCGATTCATCGCCACGGCGCGCGCCGATGACGAGGAGATGGCCCGCCGGATCGAGAGCCATCGCCGCCAACGACCCGAAACGTGGGCCGTGGTGGAGGCGCCGATCGATCTGGAGGATGCGATCTCCGCTTCGTCCGAGACCGAAACCGTGCTCATCGACTGTGTCACGCTGTGGATCTCCAACCTGATGGTGGAGAGGGACGATCCGACCATCCTCGAGAGGATCGAGGCGGTGGCCGATGCGGTAGGCGAACGCGTGGCGCCGACGATCGTGGTCAGTAACGAGGTGGGGTCGGGCTTGGTGCCGATGGATCCGGTGGGCCGCCGCTTTCGCGACCTCCAGGGGACGGCAAACCAGCGCTTCGCCGCTGCTGCGGACAACGCCTATCTGGTGGTTGCCGGACGGGCGTTGCGTCTCGAGGACGCCAACTATGTCGACTGACCTGTTCGGGGTGGCGACGATGGCCGTCCCGGACGAGGATGCTGCGTCCCTTGTCGCGGAGCGGGCCGGGAGAGTGCTTCGGCCCCCGGGAGCGTTACGGTTTCTCGACGATCTCGCCGTCTGGCTGGCCAGCTGGCAACGGACGGGGCGGCCGGCGGTTGAGCGGCCTGCCGTTCTGATTTTCGGTGGTGACCACGGTGTGACCGTCGACGGGGTGAGTGCCTATCCCGCCTCGGTCACTGCTTCGATGATGGAAGCCCTCAGGTCGGGTACGGCAACCGCGGCGGTAATGGCCCGGCACCTGGGAGCGAGGCTCGAAGTCGTGGACGTCGGAGTAGGCAGGCCGACCGGGAACATCCGGACCGAGCCGGCTTTGAGTGAGGAACAGCTGGAGCAAGCGATCGACGTCGGGCGGGCCGCGGTCACGACATCAGGGGACATCGACCTCCTGGTGGTGGGTGAGATCGGCATCGGGAACACCACACCGGCGGCGGCGATGTGTCTGGCCCTGTTCGGTGGTGAAGTGGGGGATTGGGTGGGAGCCGGTACGGGTCTCGATCCTGACGGCGTCGCCAAAAAGGCCCGGGTGGTCTCGGAGGCCGTTGACCGGGTCTCAGTGGCGAGCCCCCTGGAGATCCTGCGTGAGCTGGGCGGATGGGAGCTCGCCGCCATTGCCGGGGCGGTTGTCGAAGCCCGGCAGCGTTCCATCCCGGTGCTGCTCGACGGTTTCGTGGTCACCTCGGCCGTGATGCCGCTCGAGGTCGCCCACATCGGATACCTCGACCATTGTTGGCCGGCCCATGTGTCAGCCGAGCCCGGCCATCGACGTCTCGTCGACAAGCTCGGGCGGCGCCCCATTCTCGATCTGGAGATGCGCCTCGGCGAGGCCAGCGGCGCACTTGCCGCACTGCCCATCGTCGCTCTCGCCGCCCGGTCTGTGGTGGACGTCGCCACCTTCGAGGAGTGGGGTCTGACATGATCGGTCTCCGTGGCGCCGTCACCTTCCTCACCCGTCTGCCGGTGGGCGGTGGGGGGACAGAGAGCATGGCGTCGTGGTTCTCCCTCGTCGGCGCCCTCATCGGACTCGCGGTCGCCGGGGTCTATGCGGCCCTCTACCCGTTGTTGCCGTCGTTGCTGGGTGCGGTGGTGGCAGTGGGTGCCGGCATCTGGCTGACGGGAGCCTTTCACGAGGACGGTCTCGCCGACAGCTTCGATGCCCTCGGATCTGGCGCATCCGGCGACGAGGCGTTGCGGATCATGCGTGACTCCCGTCTCGGGACATACGGGACCACCGCGGTGGTGATCTCGCTCCTGTGGCGGGTGATCGCCGTCGGCTCGCTGACGCCGACGGTGGCCGTGGCGGGTGTGGTGATGGCCCATTCGTTGGGAAGGGCGGGATCGGTGGCTCTGATGGCCCTGACCCCACCGGCGAGATCGGACGGATTGGGACGATCAGGTGTGCTCGCTATGACCGCTCGCGGCGTGTGGTTCGCCATCCTCACCGGTATCGGGATATCGCTGTTGGCCGGCGACTGGTGGGCGGCGGCCTCTGTCGTTGTGGTGGCCGTCGCAGTCATCGTGCTGAGACGGGTCTCGATGCGGCGGGTAGGCGGTATCACCGGCGACCTGCTCGGCGCATGCGAACAGATCGGGGAGATGGGTGTCCTCGCCATCGTGGCCGGGGCGGCGTGGCACGGTTGGACACCCTGGTGGGCGGTCGCGTGAAGTGTGGGGACTTCGCTGAGCGGTGTGTGTCGTCGCGGGCTGGCCGGCGGCCGCGCCCTAGGCGACCGACCTCCTGTACTGCCTGACCGCGAGTGGGGCGAAAACAGCGATGATCACCACGATCCAGGCGAGCGATTGCCAGATGAGCGTCCCCTGCTCCAGTCCCAGCGGACCCAGCGCCGGCTCAGGGATCATCAGTGACCGGACGGTGTTGGCGATGATCGAGATCGGCTGGTTATCGGCAAAGACCTGAAGCCAATCGGGCATCGAGTCGGTAGGAACGAAGACCGACGAGGCGAACACCAGCGGGAATATGGGCAGGAACCCTGCGGACTGTGCCGCTTCCGGGGTCTTGGCGAGGAGACCGATAGTTGCCATGAGCCAGGAGAATGCATAGCCGAAAAGCAGAGCGAGGCTCACGCCGAGCACCATCTTGAGGAAGCCCTGCTCGAAGCGCCAGCCCATCATGAACCCGACGACCAGCATCAGCGTGGTGACGAAGGTGTTGCGAACGAGGTCGGCGAGGGTCCTCCCGGTCAGCACCGCCGAGCGGGCCATGGGAAGCGAGCGGAAACGATCGATGACCCCGGCGGCGAGGTCTTCGGTGAGTCCCAGTGCGGTGGCCGTGGCGCCGAACACGGTCGACTGGACCAGAATGCCGGGGATCAGCCAGTTGATGTAATTGTCCGCGCCGACTGCACCCGTGTCTCCACCGATCGATATGGCCCCACCGAACACGTAGTTGAAGAGCAGCAGGAACATCACCGGCTGGATCGTCGAGAAGAGCAGGAGCTGGGGGAGACGAACCACCCTCATGACGTTTCTCCACGTGATGACGGCGGTGTGGGTGGTCGCGCTGGCGAAGCTGACCCGACGCCGCGGTGCGGCAGTGGCTGTCACAGCTCCCTCCTTCCGCGTCGTCCGGCGGGCACCGGCTCGGAGGCTTCCTCCTCGGCCGAGTGGCCGGTCAAGGCCAGGAAGACGTCATCGAGGGTCGGTCTCCGCAGACCGATGTCCTGGGGCTCGATCCCGGCGTCGTCCAATGCTCTCACCGCCGCGGTGAGTGTTCTCGGCCCTGCGTGGGCAGGGATGAGCAAGGCACTGCCCTCGGTCCGCAGCTCTCCGCCGCCGACGCCGGTGAGGACTCCCGCGGCGGTTCCCCGGTCAACGTCGGCGACGTGGACCTCGACCACGTTGCCTCCGAGCCGGTCCTTGAGCTCGTCGGATGTGCCCTCCTCAATCAGCCGGCCGTGGTCGATGACACCGATGCGATCGGCGAGCCGGTCCGCCTCCTCCAGGTATTGGGTGGTGAGCAGAAGCGTCGTTCCGCCACCGACCAGCTCCTCGATGAGGTCCCAAAGGTCGAGCCGGCTGCCCGGGTCGACCCCGGTGGTGGGCTCGTCGAGAAAGAGTACCTCCGGGCGGCCGACGATGGAGGCGGCGAGGTCGAGCCGGCGACGCATGCCGCCCGAGAAGGTGCGCACGGGGCGATCGGCGGCATCGATGAGATGGATTCTCTCCAGGACCTCAGCCGCCCTCCGCTCCGCGTCGCGCTTGGACAGGTTGTAGAGCCGGCCCACCATCTCGACGTTCTCCCGCCCGGTGAGGAAGTCGTCCACCGCAGCGAACTGCCCGGCGAGTCCGATCTTGTGACGCACGGCTACGGGATCGTTGATGGCGTCGATGCCGACGACTCTCGCCGATCCCGAGTCGGGTTTGAGCAACGTCGTGAGGACTCTGATCAGGGTTGTCTTTCCCGCGCCGTTTGGCCCGAGGAACCCGTACACGATGCCCTGCTCGAAGGTGACGCTGACACCATCCAGGGCCTTCACATCTCCGAACGTCTTGACGACGTCCTGTGCTTCGACCGCATTCATGGGTCGGGTGATGGTAGGGCTCTCTTGAGCTCAGCTGGCTGCGGCGGGACGAGCGGGCTGGTCGCCCGGCGTGCCGCTCACTCATGTTCGAGGCAGTCATGCTCGTCTCGCCGCGGCGAGACGGAAGAGGTGTCTCGCCCCCTCGTCGAGAGTCTCGAACCGTCTGTCCCGGGTCTGCCCCCTCAGCCAGCGGATGTAGATCTGCTGAAGGATCACCGCCAGCTTCCAAGCGCCGAACACCAGATACCACTGGACACGAGTCACGTCCCGACCCGACCTTTCCGCGTATCGGGCAACTGCGGAGGCCCGGTCGATCCAACCGGGAGCCTGCGTCGGCATCATGCTCAGCGAGCCCGGCGCCTCCCCAGGGTCGAACCACGATCCCATGAGCGTCCCCAGGTCGGCGAGTGGGTCGCCCCTGGTCGCCATGTCCCAGTCGTAGACGGCCACACAGGTCCCGGGTTCGTCCGGGGACACCGCCATGTTGTCGAGTCGCCAGTCATTGTGGAGGAGGGTGGGTGCGGTCTCCTGGGGCAACTCTGCAGCGAGCCATGAGGCGACTTCAGCGGCGATCGGGTCATCCTCGTGCTTGGCCTTCTCCCAACGCAGCGCCCAGCCTTCCACCTGACGCCGCAGAAATCCCTCGGGGTGACCCAGGTCGTCGAGGCCACAAGAGGAAGGATCCACGGCGTGGAACTCGGCAAGGGTGTCGACGACCACTTCGGAGAGCTTGCGGTTCGACTCAGAGTCCGACCCCCCACCGAACCGGTCAGGGACACCCCCACGCACCACGACACCGTCGCGTCTCTCCATCAAGAAGAAGTCTGATCCGATCACGGACTCGTCCTGGCAGTAGGCAACGGCTCTCGGTGCCTTCTCGAAAGCCTGCCAGAGACGTGACAGCACCCGATACTCACGACTCATGTCGTGGGCCCCAGCAGCCACCGGGCCCAGTGGAGGGCGGCGCAGGACCAACTCGTCGCCGGAGGGGAAGGAGAGGAGGTAGGTGAGGTTGGCCTTGCCACCACCGAACTGAGAGACCTCCGGTGTCCCCACCGGGAGACCGTCGAGCTCATTCATCCACGCGACGAGACGGTCCAAGTCGAATCGCTCGTCGGTGCGCACATCGATGAGATCAGTCACCTTCGGCGAGGGTATCGGAATGAGACAACGTCTCACCGACGTTTAGCCTCCGATCTCATGCCCACACCGTTTGAGATCTCCGACCGCTTCACCGATGAATGGGCGGCGCTGTCGCCCCTCGAGGCCACCGCCTACGGCATTCCGGGATATGACGCTGCCTGCACCGATTATTCACCCGAGGCCCACGGCGCTCGCGCCGACCTCTACCGGTCGAAACGTGCCGAATTGGCCTCCGATCAGGCCGACGCCGACCACTTCCAGGCGTTCGCAGCCTTGGTTCTCACCGCCTGGCTCGACGAGCAAACCGAGCATTTCGACGCCCAGAAGTGGCGTCGCGACCTGAACCACGTCGAGAGCCCGTTTCAGGAGATGCGCGATGTCTTCGATGTGATGCCGAAGACCGGACCGGAGGAGTGGGAGAACATCGCGCTCCGTCTCGACGGGTTCGCCGGGATGCTGGATGGATATCGGAGGAGTCTCGAGGCCGGGCTCGCGGCGGGAGACGCCGTGGCCGTTCGTCAGGCCGAATCGGTGCTGGAGCAGGCAGAGGTCGCCGCATCGGACGAGTCACGGTTCCTTCCCTTCCCAGAGGAGGCAGTGGCCTCGAGCGCCGACGGCGAACGCGTCGCAGGCGCGGTGGAATTGGCCCGAGCCGCCATCGGTGAGTTCGCCGCGTGGCTCCGGTCGGAGTACCTGCCGGCCGCGCGGCCCGAAGATGCGGTGGGAAGGGAGGCGTATCTGCGGGGCGCCGACGAGTTCCTTGGAATGACCATCGACCCCGAGGAGACCTACGAGTGGGGCTGGAGCGAGCTCAGGCGAATCAACAGCGAGTTGGAGACCACCGCCGGGGAGATCGATCCGAGCCGTAGCGTGGCCGAGGTGATCGAGCTTCTCGACACCGACCCGGCCAGGTCGGCGGGCACCCGGGGCGACTTCGTCGACTTCGTCTCCCGAACCCAACAGCAGGCCATCGCCCAGCTGGACGGGGAGCACTTCGACCTTCCCGACGAGCTCAAGGTGGTGACGGTCAACATCGCGCCCCCGGGGGGGAGTCTCGGCGCCTGGTACGTGTCACCGTCGGAGGACTTCAGCAGGCCTGGCTCGATCTGGTATGCCCTGGGGGAGCGGGACCGGATCCCCTATTGGCAGGAAGTCTCCACGGCCTATCACGAAGGGTTCCCTGGTCATCATCTCCAGGTGGGCACCGCCGTCCTGCAACGTGAGAAGCTGTCGAGATTCCACCGCACCGTCATCTGGTACTCGGGCGCCGGTGAAGGATGGGCGCTCTACGCCGAGCGGCTCATGGACGAGCTGGGGTTCTTCGAGAGGCCGGAATACCGTCTCGGCCTGCTGGCCAGCCAGTTGTTCAGGTCGGTGAGGGTGGTGGTCGACATCGGCTGTCAGCTGCAAAGGGCGATTCCCGACGATGCCCCCCTATACGCCGGTGACATCTGGGACTATGAGCGAGCGGTCGATTACATGGTCGAGATCGGGTTGCAGCCACGGGACATCTCCGAGTCGGAGGTCAAGCGTTACCTGGGATGGTGGGGCCAGGCCATCGCCTACAAGGTGGGGGAGCGTGAGATCCTCGACATGAGGGAGCGCGCCCGTGCGGCGAGCGGATTCGACCTGAAGGACTTCCACCGCAGAATGCTCGAAGCCGGGGCGATCAGGCTCGACCACCTCCGCGACGTCATGACGTGAGCCAGGTCGGCTTCGACCTGGCCAACACGCGTCGAGCGTTCTGTGTCGCTAATTGCCGGAATAGGGGGGAATTAGCGACACAGAACGGACCCGGGTCAAACACGACGCACTGCCTCGACACCCGTGCCCGGTTCGAGGTGCCCCGATTTCCCTGAAGGGCTCAGCCGCCCTTGCAGCCGTGCTTGTGGAGAGTGGGATAGGGATTGACCACGGTCCCTTTGTAATACATCCCGAAGTGGAGATGGGGGCTGGTCCCCACGGCATTACCGGTGTTGCCGACGAAGCCGATCGTGTCGCCGGCCTTCACCTTGCCGTCTTTGCCGAACTGATCCATGTGGGAGCCGATGTACTTGACCCCGTCCTCGCCGAACAGCCGGAACTGGAGACCGCCGATGGAGCCGGTGACGAACTCGACGGTGCCACCGACCGGGGCACGGACCGGGGTGCCCCGGCTCACGAACAGATCGTTGCCTTCGTGATACCTGGTGCCCCCGCCCCGGGGGAACCCCCAGTCATTCCGGAAGGAGGCACCCTTGACCGGACAGACCCATCGTGTCCCGGTGGGGATCGACAGACTCTGGCCGGAGCGGATCAGGTTGGGGTTCCGGATGTTGTTCAGCGAGACGACGGAGTTGACCGAGACCTTGTGGGCCGCGGCGATGTCACCGAGTCGGTCACCCGAGCGCACGACGTAGTCGATCCCCCCGGCCGAGCCCTGCGCCACATGTCCGGGCCCGTTCAGGTAGAGGGCAGATCCCGCATAGATCAGGCCGTTGATGATGCCGTTGGCCCTGACGATGTCCTCGACGGAGACACCGCTGTACTGGGCGGCGATCTGTTCCAGGCTCTCACCTCGTTTGACCACGTGATATTGGCCGGTCCTGTCCGAGATCGAGACGCTGGAAGGGTTCCCCCCCGACCCCGAACCGCCCCCGGGGATGATTATCTGCTGACCGATCCGGATGAGATCCGGGTTGTGTATCGAGTTGGCCGCCGCCAGGCCCGATGCCGTCGTGCCGTAAGTCCTGGCGATCTTGGCCAGGGTCTCCCCCAAGGTGACGACATGTACCTCGTCGGAGCCGGGGATCGTGAGCACCTGACCGGGGAAGATCAGGTTTGGGTTGGCGATTTTGTTGGACGCGGCGAGTTCGGCGACCGATACGTCGTTGTCCCTGGCGATCTGGCCGAGGGTGTCACCACGTTGAACGGTGTAATCACCCGAGAAGATGGCGACCGCCAAGACCAGCACCGACCCCACGGTCAAGGCACGGGAACGACGAAACTTGGGCATGTGAAGGCACTTCTCCTTCAGCCCCTGACTCGCTCCGCAGGGGTGAGCCTACCCCGATTTTCGCGATTTTCCAGAGATCAACCGGAGTTGGCCGCAGGCGTCGTCGTGTCACCGCCCCTGGCGTCCCTCACGGTGTTCACTGACACCTCGATTCTCCACGGCCCGGGTGAGCTCTTCGATGTGTAGCTCCGACGACGCCGGCTCGCTGCGAAGAGGGGTCGGGTTGAGGGCGATGAGGTTGAGGTGTGCCGTCGATCGACGGGGGATCGAGGCCAGCTGTCCGCCTGGTCGAGGGTGTCGTTGACCGTCGATCATCGTCTACAGGACGGCCCGTCGCCGACCAACGCCCCGAGATCATCGGGGGCTACCAGGTAGGGCTATTCAGCTCTGCTTGGCGAGATCGATCCAGCTTCTCGCCCGGGCAGCGCTGACACTCGCCGCTTCGGCCACCTGGTCCGGGCTGGCCACGGCCAGCGCATCCAGGGTGCCCAGGTGGGCATCGGTGAGTCGCTTGGCGAACACCGGCCCGATCCCTTCGATGACATCGACGGGGGTTGACTTGGCCACCCCCGACCTGAAGGAGGGCGGCTCCGGCTCACGGGAGGTTGCGACCGATATGAACCGATCGCGCATCGCCCAGACCAGGGCGGCGGCGGCCCCGATGAAGCCGATGATCTGTGCCAGCCGTTTCATCGGCGGAACTCTAGATACCGGCGATCACCTATGAATGCCGCTACCTAAGGTGCCTCGCATGAAGGTGGACTATTACTTCCCTCCGGGGCCGCCCGAGAGTGCGCTCGAAGCCGCCCGCGAGGCAGCCGACCTGGGTTACACCGGCTTTTTCACCGCCGAGACCCAGTACGACCCTTTTCTGCCACTTACCCATGCCGCAGCCGCCGCACCCGGTCTGGAATTCGGGACCGCGATCGCGGTTGCCTTCCCGAGGTCTCCCACCGTGATGGCGATGACGGCATGGGATCTGGCCCGTCAGACAAAAGGGAGGTTCCTGCTCGGGCTCGGCACCCAGGTGCGGGGCCATGTCGTCCGCCGTTTCAGCTCGATGTGGGGAAAGCCCGGCCCCCAGCTGAGGGAGTATGTGGAGGCGATGAGGGCAGTGTGGGATTGCTGGCAGAACGGCACCGCGTTGAGATACGAGGGTGAGTACTACAGCCTCTCGCTGATGACACCTTTCTTCAACCCGGGCCCCATCAGCCATCCCGACGTCCCGGTTTATATCGCCGGGGTGGGCCCTTTCCTGAGCGGGCTCGCCGGGGAGATGTGTGATGGCTTCCATGTCCACGCATTCCACACCGTGGCCTATCTCGATGGTGTCGTCCTGCCCAACATGGCGAAGGCGGCGACCGAGGCCGGGCGGTCGATCGACGATGTCGAACGAGTCACCACGGTCTTCATCATGACCGGGAGCAACGACTCGGAGATCGAGCAGTCCATGGAGCCGGTGAGACAGCAGATCTCCTTCTATGCCTCGACACCGTCGTACCGCCCCGTTCTCGAGGCCAGCGGCTGGGAGTTCGGCCCCGAGCTCCACGCCATGTCCAAACGCGGCGAGTGGGACAAGATGGCCGCCGCGGTCCCCGACGAGGTCTTGGCCGAGGTGGGGGTGGTCGCTCCCATCGACGACCTCGCCGCGGTGATCACGGACCGCTATCGCGAGCGGGTGCAACGTGTCGGGTTCTACACCCTGGGCTCGGCGTTGATGCGAGACCACGACGCACTCCGTCAGGTGATCTCGGAGCTGCAATCCTCCTGACCTCGAAGACCGTCAGAAGACGAGGGCGGCAGTGGTGTCGACCCGTGGGTCGGCGGCGGCCCGTCGCCCCGCCCCGTCGAGCTCGATGACCGACACCGGGCCCCAACCCCGCTGCGGGCCGGGTTGGACGTCGACCTGGTGGCCCCGGGCCTCGAGGCCCTCGAGCAAAGAAGGCGGCGCATCCGGCTCGATGGCGAGATGGGGCGGTGAGCCGGGCCCGAACCCCTTCACCGTCCAGCGTGGTGCGGCCTGAGCCTCCTCGAGGTCGTCCCCGCGAACGATGGCTCGCGCCGCCACCTGCGCTGTCAGCTGAGGCTGGACCGCCCCGCCCCTGGTGCCCAGGAGCCAGCGAGGCCGGTCGGCATCGCTCCACAATGTGGGAGAGAGGGTGTGCAGGGGGCGTTTGCGCGGGCCCAACTCATTGGGATGTCCCGGGGTGAGGGTGAAGCCGGTGCCCCGATCCTGGAGCAGGAAACCGGACCGGGCGGCGCCGAAGACCGAACCGGTGCCGCTGTAGTTGGACTGGATCACCGAGACCCCCATGCCCGCGGCGTCGGCGACACACATGTACGCGGTGCTCGAGGGCCGACCCACCCGCTCGGGCCAGACACCGGCACGATCGCGGTCGACAGTCGCCGCCGCCCGCTGGAGACGAGCCGGCTCGAGGAGAAGCCGGGCGGGCAGGGCAACATGGTTGGGATCGGAGACGAGATCGTCACGCTCCCAGGCGAGACACCGGTACGACTCGACGAGGAGATGCCACCACAAAGGGTCGGCGGGGTCGTCCGGCGGGTCGAGCATCTCGAAGACGGCGAGCGTCCCCGGCCCGAGATAACCCTGAGAGTTGGGCGGAATAGTCCACGACGTCAGCCCGGCGACATCGACTCCGATGGGGTCGGCCCATTCGGCCTGGACCTCTGACATGTCATCGAGAGTGATCGCACCACCCACCGCCCGGCTGATGTCATCGCCGGGGGTCCCGGAGTAGAAGGCCTCCCGTCCTCCCGAAGCGATCGCCTCGAGGGTCCGGGCCAGCTCGGGTCTCTTGACGACGTCGCCTCGCTCCACTGGCTGCCCGCCGGGGTAGAAGCCGGAAACCGCCGGATTGTCTCGGTAGACGTCGGCCATGCGCAGGAAGGCCGCGGTCTGCTCCGTAGACACTTCGAAGCCTTCGGTTGCCAATCTGATGGCCGGTTCCAACACGTGGCCGAGGGCCAGTCTGCCCAGTTCGGTGACCAGCATCTCCAGCCCGTCCACACAGCCCGGAATGGTCACCGCCTCTGGGTCGTCACGCGCGATCTCAGCGGCTCCGGCTCCTCGCAACCTCTTCGCAGCGACGTTCGACCCTGAGCGACCCGAAGAATTGAGGGCACGAGGTCGGTCCCATCCAGGGGCCTGGACGAGGGCAAACAGGTCCCCGCCCAATCCGCACGTCTCCGGGGCGACCACACCCTGGGCAGCCACCACAGCCGCCGCGGCGTCGACGGCGTTTCCCCCCTCGCGCAATATGTGTCTGCCGGCTTCGGCCGAGAGGTGATGTGGGGTGACGACCGCGTTCGAGGTCAAGGAGACTTGATGTCGGGGAGGAGCCTGTTGAGGGCGTCGAGCACCGAGCGGACCACGGCTCTCGACTCGTCGTCTTCGACATAAGCCGACCCGATGAGGGTTCTTTCCGCCGACTCGGTGACCACCACCACCTGGGCGATGGCGATGGGGCGGCTTCCCAGCGTGGGCAGGTCCATCGAGCTGATGCCCAACCCGATGTTGCTCTGTATCGCCTGGCGCACCGCCTCGAGGGTGGCCTCGGCCACGAGTCTCCAGCGAGTCGACGATGCCGCGGCACCACTCGATTGGCCGACGAGAAGGCGCTCTTTCCACTTGAGCGTCACCGTGACCTCGGTGCGGTTGCGGTCGATGCTCTCGGCAACGTCCACCAGGGCGGGCCGGGTCCCGCTGTTGAGCACCGAGTCGCCGAGCTGGACGACCGAGACGATACGACGGTCGATGGTCAGGCCGAACAGGGCCTGGGCGAGTGATTGCACGTCGCGGACCACTTGCTTGGGATGCTTGTGGCGACGGGCCAGCACATGGATCTCGTCGATGTGGCCATTCGCGGCGACGACGCTGGCGGCTTCGACCCCATCGATCCGGCTGATTTTCTCCTGGAGTGCGGCGATGTCCATCCGATAGCCAAGCGTAAACCCTCGGCGTGACGTTGGATACTCCCCGAAAGAGCTTTTCTCTTGTGACTCGATGGGCAACCCTCTAGATTGCGTTGGGCTGGAAGGAAATCCATCGGGGCAAGTGGGGCAATCGGTCTCGGACCGCTTGCCAGAACCCTAGGCGGGCGAAGTCAGGGGCCTTTTGACATGTTAAGGGTTCCCGATTCATCGGGAGCACGGTGAGAACGGCGTTTTCGTTGGTCGTGATTGGTATGTACACGCCCATCAACCCAAGCGGAGCGGAACTGTCTGTGTCGGCAACACAACGCTGATGCAAATAAAACACTTCAGGTGGACGTGCTTTGAGCATGAGAACCCGTTTGGTCCGAATACTCGCTGCCGCCGCCAGCCTTGCCGCTTTGATTGCAGCCGGCTCGGCTAGCCAGAGAATCGGCTAAGCGAAAACGCCACTCACCATCGTCAAGAAGCACGAGCGGGGTCCCCATTTGAGGTTGCTAGGAATCGACCGCTTGCGACGCCGTTACTGGCGTCTCCAACCAGCGGTGCAGCGAAGACTGAAGATCGCTGTGCCCTATTTCGCGTTGGGCTTGATCACACTAAGCGCGGTACTAATCCTCACCGACGATCCGGATTGGGCTATCTGGCTGCTCTTTACCGCGTTGTTCGTGGTCTTGGAATGGTTCTCCGTAGAGGTCAACGACCGGCTGTTCCACTCCTCTTCGATCATGGTGGTGATGACCGCCGGGGTCATCTTCGCCATCCAGGTCGGTTCCAGCGCTGCGTTCGCAATGGGTTTGATGGCTGCTGTCGGGGCTATCGTGCCCGACGACGTCCGTCACAAACGGTGGTTCCAGCCGATGGCCAACTTTGGTCAGTTCGTCCTCTCCGGCGTGGGGGCAGGTCTTGTGCTCGACCTCGTTATCGGCGGAATGGGCACGCCGAGAACCAGCGATCTCTTCTTGGTCGCAGGAGCCTCGATTGCCGCTGCTCTGGTCTACACGACCGTGCAAACCGTTTTGGTGAGAAAGGCAGTCCAGGTCGTTTACCCATACGACAGGCTGCAACCCTGGTCTCATCTCGGCACTTTGTTGCCGGCCCAGTTCGTGATGGGGTCCCTTGGCGGGCTCATAGGTGGCGCCTACCTGATCGCCGACCGACCGGCCGTCCTCGTCCTCATCGTGGGGGTCTACGGGATCGGGCACATGTCCCTCTACGCCTTCTCCCAACTCCGGGTCTCCCATCTCTCTGCGATCAAGGGCTTTGTCAAGACCCTCGAGGCCAAGGACATGTATACCCGGGGGCACACCGAGCGAGTGGCCTACTTCGCCGAGATGATCGGCGAGGAGTACGGGTTCAGCGGCACCCAGAGAGAGGAGATCAAGTGGGCCGCCCTGATCCATGACCTCGGGAAGCTGGCCGTCCCCACCGAGCTGATCCGCAAGCGGGGTCGTCTCGACGACGAGGAGTACGCCCAGATGAAACAGCACGCTCATCTCGTCGAGGAGATACTGGCCGAGGTCGACTTCCTCCAGCCGATGGTGGAGATCGCCTCCGGTCACCACAGTCATTACGACGGGAACGGTTACGGGGGTAGAGGCCACACCGAGGGGGAGACCCCCAACCTGGAGTCGTGCATCGTGGCAGTGGCCGACGCCTTCGACGCCATGACCTCGGCCCGCTCCTACCGCATGGCCCTCTCACAGCGTTATGCCCTCAGCGAGCTGAGAAAGCACTCCGGGGGACAGTTCCACCCCGAAGTCGTCGACACCTTCGAACGCGCTCTGCAGAAGTCGGGTCGTCGCTGGGGTGCCCCGCATGTCAACGACGAGGAGATGGCCCGACGCCTCGCCGAGGAGCCGGAGTTGACCCTCCGTGGCTAGATGGCATCCCCGCGTCCTCGCCACCGCTTCGTGGTTGTTCCCGATCGCGGCGCTGACAGTCGGCATCTACGCGGCGAGCGAGGCGGGAGGCAGTGCGATCTACCTCCTGATCGCCGCCGCCGCCTTGGTGATCGGGTCGATGTTCGGAGTGGCCACCTCCAACACGGGAAATCGATTCACCATGGGTCTGGCCGTCGCTGCGGCGATACCTTTCGTGTTCTCCGGGCTGGACATGACCGAGCCGGCGGCCTCGATCGCCTCATACGGGACCGGGCTGACCCTGGTATGGGTGCTGCGCCACTCCCGGGGCGAGGCCCACCGGGAGCTGCTCCCGATCATGATGCGGCGCTTTGGCGGCTATCTCACCTACGCCGTCGTCTATTCGTCGATGCGGGTGGGGCTCTTCGCCGAGCTCAGAGGTGGTTGGGAGGACCTCTTCCCGTTTGCGGTGGCCCTCGCTGCCTGGCTCACCGTCGAGGTCGCCATTCGCGCCCTGGTCATCGTGGGACCCCGGGAGCTGTCCCGCACCTACCTCGCTCGGTCCCTGTTGCAGGACCTCAACGTCTTCATGGGGTTGGCGCTGACCGGGGCGTTGTTCGGTGAGCTGTTTCCCTTCATCCAGTGGTGGGCGCTAGCCATCGCGCTGTTGCCCTACTCGTTTGCCCACTCCGCCTTCCGCCGCTTCCAGGAGACCAAGACCACCTACCGGCAGACCATCCGGGCGCTGGCTCGCATCCCGGAGGTGTCGGGCCTCGGCATCGACGGTCACGCCGACCGGACCACGGACACCGCCACCTCTATCGCCAAGGAGATGGGTTTGGGCCCGGCCCAGGTCGACGATGTCGAGTACGCCGCTCTCATGCACGACATCGGCAGGGTCAGCCTGAGTGAGCCACAGATCCTGAAGATGGGCTACACCAACGACGACCTGGCCCGCTGGAGCGCCGAGATCATCGCCGAGTCCCCCTACCTGGAGCGTGTCGCCTCCCAGGTGCGTAATCAATACGAATCGTATCGCAGGCCCGGGGAACAAGACGACCCGGACATATCGATCATATCCCGGGTCATCAAGGTGGCTGCCGCCTACGACTGGAAGGTGCACAGGAGCGGAATGTCACCGTTGTCGGCCCTCGAGGAACTCCATGCCGGTGCGGCCTACGAGTACGACCCCGAGGTGGTGGCCTCTCTGCGAAGACTTCTCCAGGGGCGGGGAGTGCTGCGGCCCCCGGCACGGGTCTGAACGGGGATCAGGGTCGGCTGGCTGAGCCCGGCTGAGCTTGGGCGCCTCTCTTGAAGTATCTGCGGGGACGTCTCAGCTCGTACTCGAGAAACACACCCAGACCCAATGCAAGGAAGATGTCACCGAGACTTATCACCTCTCCGACCCCCCCCAATCGGAGGGGGATGACGTCGGCAAAGAAAGTCAACCGCGACGACTCGTCGAGAGAGACGTGTTTGAAGGTGCCCGAGAGGTCGGGGTCGCTGATCGAGAAGCCGCTTGCCACCTCGGCCGCACCGGCGAGCACTGGCATGCCCCCATTGGCCGCGATGACGATGAAATTCATCAGGACTCCCAGACCGGCGATCCGCATGCCGGGCTTGGAGCGGTTGAGCAGGACCATGATCATGAGAAGCCCGAAGGAGAGGAGGACCATGGTCAACCCCATCCAATCTGACCACGATTCTTCGGGGAGGAACCTGGTCCCCAGCTGGAGCGCCAGGGCGAGGAACAGGAGCCACCACGAACGGAGCTCGATGTCGCCCAGGTTGACCAGACGGCCGCCGCGGAGGACGGCGATGGCCAGAGCCGCGAAGATGACGATGGCGAGCCATAGCATGGGGCGCCGACGGTAATCGACCCCCTGAGCGAGAGTGCCAAGAATGACCGTGAGATACCAGCTTTCCGGGGGCCGGGCCACGATCACCATCGACGATCCGGAGCGTCGGAATCCGATGTCGGTGGAGACGATGGGAAGGCTGCTCCGCGCCACCCACCAGGCGGTGGACGACCCGGAGGCGAGAGTCATCGTCTACACGGGTGCCGGTGAGGACGCTTTCTGTGCGGGCGGCGATCTCTCTGGCTCTTTCGTCGACGACCCGGTCGGGCTCCACAAGGGTCGTGGCGACATCGCTGGTCTCTTCCGGTTGATCATGCGAGGCGGTAAGCCGACCATCGCCCGGGTCAACGGGCACGCCTTGGCCGGGGGCTTTGGGCTGGCGGTGGTCTGTGACATCACCATCTGTGTCGATGACGCCAAGCTGGGCACCACCGAGGTGAAGGTCGGATTGTGGCCGATGATGATCTCGGCTGTGCTCGCCAGGGTGATGCCGAGGAAGGCGGCGCTCGAGTTGATGCTCACCGGGAGGGTGATCACCCCCGAGGAGGCGTTGCGCCTCGGCGCGGTGAGTCGGGTGGTGTCACGAGACGAGTTGGACATGGTCGTGGACGAGACGGTGGCGGCCCTGATGGCCATGAGCCCGACCACGATCATGATTGGCAAGGACTCGTTCAACTCGATGGCGGACGCCGACCTCGACACCGCCTTCGACCGGCTGCAGGGGGGACTCACAGAGATAGCCATGACCGACGACGCCCGAGAGGGTGTGGCCGCGTTTCTCGGGAAGCGACCACCGCAGTGGTCGGGGAGCTGAGTCTCCCCCTGGTGTAGGCAGCCGGCTGATTTAGCCTTTCGGTCGATGCGGTACAGGGTCCAGGTCTTGGGTTGGGCGCTCATCTGGAGCGGGCTGTTCGTATTCGGCTATATCGGATGGCAGCTCTACGGCACCGATCTGGTCAATGCGGGAATCCAGGCCGAGGCGTCCGAGCAGCTCGAAGTGGTGCTCGACGACGTCGAGCCCGAGGCCGACTCGGTCAACTCCGTGGACTTTCTCGATCCCGGTCAGGAACGACCCGCGGAGCTTCCCGAGCTGGTCGAGTTCTTCCCCGAGGAGCCAGTCGAAGTCGGCGAGTCTTTTGCCTTCCTCACCATCCCCAAGATCGGGATCGAGGGTCTGGTCGTCTATCAGGGGGTGGACCGCGATACGTTGAAGAATGGCCCGGGTCACATGGCATCCACCGCCCTTCCCGGGCAGCCCGGGAACTCGGTCCTCTCGGGTCATCGGACCACCTACGGCCGGCCTTTCTTCGACTTCGATCTGCTCGAGTTGGGTGACCGTGTGGAGGTCGAGTCGACCACCGGCGCCCATGTCTACGAGGTCCGGGAGATCCAGATAGTCCAGCCCACCGATGTCTGGGTGACCGAGAGCCGGCCTGGTGGCTGGTTGACGATGACCACCTGCAACCCCAAGTTCTCGGCCAGAGAGAGACTGGTGGTCTGGGCCGAGATGGTGGAGGGGCCGAATCTGGAGTACGTCAACCTGCACAAGGCCAAGTTCGCCGAGGCCTAGCCGAGCAACTCCGAGAGCAGGTCCTCGGTGACGATCCCGTTGTAGATGTCGGTGACCACCCCGTCGGCATCGATGATGTAGGTGGCCGGCAGGCCGATTCGGGGATAGGCTTCCTCGATCTCGTCGGTGCCCAGCGCCAGGGGGTAGGAGGCCACGACCTCGGCGGCGAAGCCCCGGGCGCTCCGCTCGGTGTCCTCAACCGCCACCCCGACCACTTGTATCTCCGGATTGGCCGCGGCGAAGGCCGAGATGTCGGGGATCTCGGTCCGGCACGGGACACACCACGATGCCCAGAAGTTGAGCACGACGGGCTTGCCGGCCTCCGAGAGGGTGAAGCTCCCCCCGTCGAAGACCTCGACCGTGAAGTCGGGTGCCTGCTCCCCGATCGCGGCGACCGCGGTCGTTCCGCCGAAGGCCCACCCGATGGCGAGCCCGATGATCACGACCGCCAGGAAGACACCGGTCAGGCGGAGGCCGGGCCGGGGGAGCGGCCCCGGGGTCGGATCAGTCAGAGGTCATCCTCCTCAGCACGTAGTGAAGGATCCCGCCGTTGCGGAGATAGTCGACCTCGATCGGAGTGTCCACCCGGGCCAAAGTGTCGAACTCGACCGACGAGCCGTCCGCCCTGGTGGCGGAGACCTTGATCGTCTGGCGGGGCACCAGGTCATCGTCGACGAAGATGTCGAAGGTCTCGGTGCCATCGAGACGGAGAGAGTCGGCGTCCTGGCCATCGACGAAGTTCAGGGGCAGCACCCCCATCATCACCAGATTCGAGCGGTGGATCCGCTCGAAGGACGTGGTGATGACCGCCTTGACCCCGAGGAGGAACGTCCCCTTGGCAGCCCAGTCCCGAGAGGAGCCCATGCCGTAATCGCTGCCACCGAGGACGATCAGGGGGACCTTCTCTTCCTGATATGACAACGAGGCCTCGTAGATCGACTTGACCTTCCCATCGGTGAAGTCGGTGGTCCAGCCTCCCTCGGTCCCCGGGGCGAGTTGGTTGCGAACCCGGATGTTGGCGAAGGTGCCGCGGGTCATCACCCGGTCGTTTCCCCTCCTCGAGCCGTAGCTGTTGAACATCGCGGGCTGTACCCCCCGCTCGACGAGGTACTTGCCGGCGGGCGAGTCGACCGCGATCGATCCGGCGGGGCTGATGTGGTCAGTGGTCACCGAGTCGCCGAGCTTTACCAGGACCCTGGCTCCCGAGATCGGCGTGATCGGTTGTGTCGACGGGATGAGGTCGGCGAAGAACGGGGGCTCCTGGACGTAGGTCGAGTCAGGGTTCCACTGATACAGGTCCGATTCCGGAGTTGCTATCTCGCGCCACTCCTCGGACCCGCTGAAGACGTCGCTGTACTTGTCGACGAACTGGCTCTGTCGCACGTTGCTCCCGACGATTGCCTCGATCTCCTGCTGGGTTGGCCAGATGTCCTTCAGAAACACGTCTTTGCCGTCCTGGTCCCGGCCGATCGGGTCTTCGACGGGGTCCCAGTCGACGGAGCCGGCCAATGCATAAGCGACGACCAAGGGGGGGGATGCCAGGTAGTTGGCCCGGACATCGGGTGAGATCCGTCCCTCGAAGTTGCGGTTGCCGGAGAGGACGGCCGCCGACACCAGGTCGTGACGGCCGATCGCATCCGAGATCGGTGCTGGCAGGGGGCCCGAGTTCCCGATGCATGTGGTGCAGCCGTACCCGACCACCCCGAATCCGAGGTGCTCGAGATCTTCGAGCAGGCCCGACTCGGTGAGGTACTCGGTGACCACCTTCGACCCGGGGGCCAACGAGCTCTTGACCCACGGCTGGCGCTGCAGTCCCAGCGCACGCGCCTTGCGAGCCACCAGACCGGCACCCACCATCACGTCGGGATTGGAGGTGTTGGTACAAGAGGTGATCGCCGCGATCACCACGTGCCCGTCCTTGAGGGTGAAGGTCTGGTCCTCGTACTCCACCAGGGCGACGCTCTGCGCTTCGAGTGCCTCCTCGGCGCTGCCCCCCTCGTCCTCCCAGCTGACCACGGTCGAGGACTTCGATCCGCCGTTCTTGCCGAATACGTTGGTGAGATCGGCATGCCACTGCTCTCTCATGGCGGAGAGCGCGATGCGGTCCTGGGGTCGCCTCGGGCCGGCGAGAGACGGCTGGACGGTCGACATGTCCAGCTCGAGACCGGTGCTGTAGACGATCTCGTGGGCGTCGTCCCGCCAGAGGCCCTGTGTCCTGTAGTACTGCTCGATGGCCTCGATGAGCTTGTCCTCGCGGCCGGTGAGGCGAAGGTACTTCACGGTTTGGTCGTCGACGGGGAAGAAGCCGACGGTGGCCCCGTATTCGGGCGCCATGTTGGCGATGGTGGCCCGATTGGCCAGGGGCATGTCGTCGAGCCCCGGCCCGTGGAATTCGACGAACTTGCCGACAACGCCATGTTCTCTGAGCATCTCTGTGACCCGCAGCACCAGGTCGGTGGCGGTGGCTCCCTCGGCGAGCCTCCCGGTGAGTCTGAACCCGACCACCTCGGGGAGGAGCATGTAGATCGGTTGGCCGACCATCGCCGCCTCGGCTTCGATCCCTCCGACTCCCCAACCGACCACACCGAGCCCGTTGATCATCGTGGTGTGGGAGTCGAGGCCGACGAGGCTGTCCGGGTAGAGGTTTTGCCCGTCGTCCCAGACCACCTTGGCCAGGTACTCCAGGTTCACCTGGTGGACGATCCCGGTGGCCGGGGGCACTACCCGGAAGTTGGCGAAGGCGGACTGGCCCCATTTGAGGAACTCGTACCGTTCCTGGTTGCGCTCGAACTCCTTGGTCGAGTTGATGATCAGGGCGTCGGGGCGGGCGAAGGCGTCGACTTGCACCGAGTGGTCGATGACCAGATCGGCCGGGATCAGCGGGTTCACCTTCTGCGCGGAGCCCTCGTCTCCGGTCATCCGGACAATCGCCGCTCTCATCGCGGCCAGGTCGACCACGGCGGGGACGCCGGTGAAGTCTTGAAGCACCACCCGTCCGGGGATGAATGGGATCTCGGCCTCTCCCACGTTCCGGGGGTCGTAGGAGGCGATCGCGGACACGTCCGCCTCTCTCACACTCTTGCCGTCGAGATGGCGGAGAGCGGACTCCAGCAGCACTCTTATCGAGTAGGGAAGCCTCTCCACGCCTTCGATGACGTCGAGGCGTGCTATTTCACGTGCCCCGAGCGCCGTCTCCAGCGTGGCACGTGCCCCGAATGGATCGTTGGACATCTCAGCCTTTCAGGTCGGGAAACCTGGTGACATTGAGCCTAACGACGCGGGGTGGGTGCGCCATTCCGCCGGGCCCGCGAAACCCGTCCTGGGTTTGCGCATCCGCGAGGTCTCAACCGAATTGCAGGTCTCTCAGCCCGAGTTGGGGCGGGCGTGGTCGTCGAGAAACTCTGCCAGGGCGAGCTCGTAGGCCTCGGGGTCGACGTTCCAACTGGTCACATGGCCCGCTTCCTCGACCTCGATCAACCGTATTTGATCCGGCGCCTGATCGCGGAGACGTCGCGACACTTCGATGGGCACCCGATCGTCGTCGACCCCGTGAAAGACCAGTGTGGGGATCTCGATGATGTCATCGGCACGCTCCACGTAGCCGATACCTCTCCAGTCGATGTCCCAGCGCAGGTCGGCGATCAGCATGGCCACCGCGGTGAGCGACCCCGGGACCGGGACCGGTGTTCCGGGAATGGTTCGCTTCGAGGCCTCATGCTTGACGGTTGCCCCCATGTCGATGTTGGGGGAGTCGTAGACCGCCGCCGTCACCGTCGCGGCAAGTTCGGAGCTCTCCAAGAAGGCAACGTGGAGGGCGGCACCCGTGCTGTAACCGACCAGAACGATGCTCTCCGCACCCTCATCGAGGGCATATCTGACGGCTGCCTCGACGTCTTCCCACTCGGTGCGCCCGAACCTGTAGAGACCGCTGGGGTCGGCCGGGGCCTCCTCGTCGTTGCGATAGTCGACGACGAGGGATGTGAACCCCTCGTGGTGATAGGTCGGGAGGCTGCGCAAAGCCTCCCGGCGTGAGGCCCGCCAACCATGAGCGTGGATTGCCCACACCGATCCGTCCCCGGCGTCGACTCTCCACGCTCCCAGGTCCCCGAGTGGTGAACCGAAGGAGACTTCGTCGAAGTCGAGCCCCACGTCGGAGGGGTCGCTCTGATATGTCCAACCCTCGATGTCGACTTCGATGCAGTCCGCCAGGGCGCCGACGCAAGGCGACGGTGCCGGCCCGGTTATCAGCCTGAATCGGCGGGTCACCTCGAGACCGTCGATCTCGACGATCTCGCCGATCTCCCCATAGCCTCCCTCCCAGACCAGACCGGCGAGACCGGGTCTCGTGGTGTCCTCCCGGCTTTCGTTGGAGGTGAGCGTGATCGAGTCCCCGGCCACCGAGCGCACGTAGACCCCGTTGTCCGGGGTCGGGCCGAGCGGCGTCAGGGCGTCGGCATGGATCATGTTCGAGAACACGATCCCGCCTCCCGCGTAGAAGACGACAACCAACAGAGCCAGAATCGAGATGATGAGCTTGATCCGACGGGCGGGTCTCTTCGAGCCAGACATCGTTTCCTCCTTGTCGGCTAGATCATGGGGCTCCCCGGGCGGATCCGGGTATCGGGATCTACCCCTATCGAATCAGATGAAGTCCCCGGGCTGGATGAACCCCGTCTCGAAGGCGAGACGGGTGACCTCGCTCCGACTCGCCACCCCCAACTTGTCGAAGACGTGCTTCATGTGGGTCTCCAGCGTCTTCTGGCTCATCCCGAGATCCTCGGCGGCCTCCCGGTACTTGAACCCCCGGGCGATGAGAGTGACCACCTCGCGCTCCCGAGGGGTGAGGCTGTCGATCTCGGAGTGGGTGGCCGCGATCTCGTCGATCTTGAGCAGATGACCGGCCACATAGCGCGAGACGGGCCTCCCCCCGGCGAGGGCCTCCTCGATCTGCTCCTCGAGCTCGAAGCCCTCCGTCGTCTTCACCACGTAGCCGTCGACGCCGGCCTTGAACAGTCTCACCACGTCTTCGGCCGAGGTGGAGACGGTGAACGCCAGGAACTTGACGTCGGGGGCCCGAGGCTTCACCGCCTCGATCACCGCGGCGCCGCCCCCTCCCGGGAATTGGACGTCGAGGAGGACCAAATCGGGACGCCGTTCCAGGATCATCTGGATCGCGATCGAGGCTTCCGAGGCGGAGCCGATCAGTTCGTAACGCTCCCCGAGGTATCGCTGCAGCCCGAACAGGGTCAAGGGATGGTCCTCGACCAGGAACACCTTGGGTCGTGAGTTCGACGTCATCTCAAGGGAAGGACGAGCTGCACCTCGGTGCCCCGTCCCAGAGCTGTCTTGATGTTGGCGACCCCGCCCACCGCGGAGAGCCGCTCGTTGATGGAGAGTGCTATGCCGCCTCCTGCCCGGTCGAGATCGAAGCCGGTGCCTCGGTCACGCACGTTGACCTGCACCTTCCCGTCTCGGATCTCGGCGAACAGGTCGATCGTCTTGGCCCCGGAGTGGCGGGCGGCGTTGTTCATCGCCTCGGTTGCCGCCGCGACCACCGCCCTCAGGCCATCGTCCATCTCGGCGTCGTCTTTGACCACCTGCTCGATCTCGACCCTGTAACGGTCCTCGATGCTGGCCCTGGCGTCGAGGAGACGGGCGCGGAAGCTGTCCTCGAATGGCGACTGGTACTCGTTGATGGTGCGACGCAGGTCTCGTTCCTGGACCCTGGCCAGATAGCGGACCTCGGGAGCGTCGTTGGCCGAGGCGCTGATCAGCTTCAAGGTCTGGAGCACCGAGTCGTGCAGTTCCCGGGCGATCACCGATCGCTCCGCGAGTCGACCGGACCTCTCCTGCTCGGCCGCCAGCTCACGCTCGGCCTCGGCGCGTTCCTGCTCCGCCTCGATGCGCAACTCCTCCTGCTCGCGCAGGGCATCGAAGGCCCATCCGACCACCAGGGCCACGACCACGAACTGAATACTCCCGAATACGCGGGTCTCTTCGAGACCCATGATGACGTGGAGAACGGCGAAGACAGCACTCGCCCCCAACCCGGCGAGCCCGGTGACTCGGTAGTTGGTGGCATATGCCACGATGAACAGCCAGGAGGCGGGGTAGCCGCCGACGATGAACTCCCCGAAATCGGCCAGCCAACCAGCCGCACCGAGGAGGAGCGCCAGGGCCCCGTCGAACACCGTGTACCAGCCCTCGCCGAGAAACCCTCGTTGCGCCGCGAGGAAGGTCACCGCGGTCCCCGCGGTGGCCACGACCATCGTCCCGACCACCACTCCGGTGTTGATGTCCCGGCGGGTGGTGGAGAGGGCCACCACGGCGAGTATCAGCAGCCAGATCCAACCGAGCAGCCTCATGAGGAGGACCACCCTCGTGAGGGTGCGGTTCACCGGGAGCAGGGCTGGGGCGCCCTGCGGGGGTTCTGACACACCGCAAGCGTATCCGAGCGCTCATGAGCGGCTCAGAAATCGACGAGTCGGGCCTCGCTCAGGGCGCGCTCGAGAGTGGGGCATGAGCTGGCGCCCTCACACCGTCTCGCCGGCCTGGCGTGGTGGAGGAGTCGGGCGTGGATGTACTCGTGGATCACCGCGTGGGCGAACAGGTCACGAGGCACATCGCGGTTGGTCCGCACGATGGGGATGTAGCCGGCGGGCTTCCATGACCGGAACACCTCGTCTCCCGTCAACTCGGCGAGACAGCCCAGCAGTGACTCGTCCAGTTGCAGCGAGTGCACCGCCCGGCGGTACTCGCCGGAGGTGGTGAGCAAGCAGAACATGATGTTCATCAGGCACATCCCCGTCTCCAGATCGAGACGGAGCAGCCGTCGTCGTGGGGAGGGGTGAATCGGCTCGACCACGAGCATCGAGAAGTCGAGGGGTGCGGCCCGATCCTCGGGGCGGGGCAGTGGCTGGCCACCCAACCCCGCCAGCACCGCATAGAGGTTGAGATCGTGAACGATCACCGCGTTATCGTCGAGCTGGCCGAGACTGACCGGTCTCAGGCTCGGCTCGTCGACTCCGCTGTTCCTTGCGATGAAGGCCAGCACATTCGTTTCGAGGACGAAATGGCGGAGCAGCAGCTCGCCACCCTCCTCGGAGACGCACCGTGACATGAACCAGATCCCCAGCCGGTCCAACAGGGCGTGGGAGGAGAGCTCGAAGGGGAGGATGCGTTTGACCAGGGTGATGAGCGCCACCAACACCCTGCTGAGCACCCGGGCCGGTGGGCGCACGAACCGATGGGACCAGCGGGATTGATCGGCCTCCAACAGACGAAGCGCCCCACGGTCGAAGTGGAATGTCGGATCGCCGGCCAGAGCGTCCCAAATCCGCGGGCCCTGGGTCTCCATGAGCTGGCCGGCACGCGGCTCACCCATTGTCGATCTCCTCGAGTTGCAGTGCGTAGAGACGGGCAACCACTCGTGCGGTGTGAGCGATCGACTCGGCGATCTCCCGGGTGATCAGCTCGGAGCGCAGGATTTGGAACATCTTGGCGGTGTGCTCCTCGTCGGCGCCTCCGTGATAGGTGAGAAACCTCACCTGCTGGGGCTCGAGATCGAGCTGATCACGGATCAGCTCCACCCAGCGGGCGGCCTTGTTGGCGCCCAAACCCTCGATGATGTACATGGCACCGAGGAGGTCGAATGGGTTCTCCTTCCCTGCCTGGTTGAACATGAAGGCGGACAGGGCTTCCGAACCCGGGTTCTTGACCCCCGTTTCGATGACGTCCCGGTCACCCCCCACCGCGACGTAGTCGTCGTCGAGCATGCGGAAGTCGAGTTGCTCCTCGGCGGCATGCTCGATGAACTCGGCGCGCAAATCGGCGTGCCCGGCGGTCAGGTTGGAGGCTGCCCTGGTGATCCACCGGGCCCCTTCCTTGACCTGCTGGCGCAGGCCGTAGAGCAGGCTTCGGTAGTCGTCGAGGGTGGCGCTGTGTGACTCTATCCGGCGCACGATCGGGACCCGGGAGAGCTGGGTCTCGAAATCGGCCCAGATCAGCGCCAGCTCCTCGAGCAGCCACTGCGACGCCCGGTCATCGGCCGCGGACCGCTGCACTGGTGCTTCCCGGTCGGCCCCGGAAGGGTCGACACAGGTGAGATGGACGAAGGAGACCGAGAACCGCCCCGACTCGGGCACCATCAGCAGGACCCGGTCACCGGGGGAGAACCGTCCGTGGTTGAACGCTTCCTCGAGCATGATGAAGATGCTGGCCGCCCCGGTGTTCCCCTTGGTGCGCAAGTTGGTGAACCACCGCTCCTCGGGGATCATCAGCCCCGCCTCGCTCATCAGCCGGACGATGTCGGAGCGAAAGTACTCCGAGCTGTAGTGGACGAGCAGATGATCGATCCGCTCGGGCTCGATTCTCCCCGCCCGCACCAAGCCCACGTACTCCTCGACCCCGAGGGCCACGATATTGTTCAACACCCCGGTGTCCTGGCGGAGGTTGAGCATCCCGGCGGCGTGGGCCTCTCCCGGGGTGGCCTGGTCCTGCCATGTCGATCCCGCCTCGACCGACTCGGGCGTGGCGGCGCCGGCATACATGCACAGGGGGAAGCGGTGGGCGTGAGACACCAGGTGCGACCAGTCGATGCGCAGCGAGGGACCGTCGCTGCGGGGATGATCCTCGATCACGACCGCGCCTGCTCCGTCGGAGAGCATGAACCTGAGGAACTCGGCGTCGGAGCCCCCCGACTTGCCCTCCGGGAACCTCCGGGAGCGGAGGGTGCGGCTCACCAGCTCCGACCCCGCGGCGACGGCGACGGAGTGCCGTCCCAGCGCCACGGAGGCCTCGGCGGCGCGCAGGGCGGCGACCCCCGAGCAACAAACCCCACCGGTGGAGAGGATCTCCATAGGCCCGCCACCGAGTCGCCCATGGACCATCGAGGCGAATCCCGGGACCAGCAGGTCACCCTGGGTGGTGCCCACCGCCAGCATCCCGATGTCAGCGGCGGTGAGACCCCGAGCCCCGAGGGCAGCCTGTATCGCCTGTTCGGCCAGCTCCTCGTTGAGCATGAAGGTCTGACCGCTGCGGTCGATGGCGTAGTGCCGCTTCTCGATCCCGTTGGCTTCGAGCATTCGCCGGCGAAGCCGCTGCAAGCCCTCCGTCGTGCCGATGTAGGCCTCCAGCTCGTCGTTTCCGATGGGCTCACCCGGAAGGCAGGCGCCAACGCCGGTGATGTATGTGGTCATGACCGTCCCTTGCTCGCGTGACGACAGGATCGGTCAATGGAGGGGCGCCCACCATCGGGGTATTCCCTTACCCCTGGATTGGTCAGCCGATGGTGACGGGCACCTGGGTCACGCAGTCGTCCTCGAGGACCTTGTGGGGGAAGACCACCGGGTTGCACGGCACGGAGAGGGCGCCGAACAGCCCGGCGACGATGCCGCGATCGAGGGAGCAGATGACTTCGGGATGATTGGTCGCCGTCTCACCAAAAGGACAGTGCGAGGTCAACAGCCGCTGACCCTCGACGTCGGGGTCGACCGAGAAGCCGAGACCGGTCATGGCACTGGCAACGGCCTTCACCGCCTCGTCGTAACCCGGTTCGTTCGTCCCCCCGATCTCTGCCGCCAGTTGTTGCCCATAGCTGCGCCCCACCCGCTCGGCTATCTCGGAGACGTCGGGAGGCGACAACTCGTCGAGGACCTGGAAGAGCATCTCGGCGAGCATCTCGAAACGGCGAGGAGCGAAGTGGACACTCACTTCCTTGTTGGTCGGCTCGTAGGTCTTGGCAGGACGGCCGGCCCCGGGCCCACCGGCGCGACGTTGGTGACTGACCTTCAGGTACCCGTCGTCGGCGAGACGGTCGAGGTGGTGCCGGGCGACGTTGGGGTGGATGTCGAATAGGTCGGCGACCTTGGAGGTGGTCATGGGCTCAACCGACTCCCGCACCGCGATGTAGATGGCACGTCGTGTCGGATCTCCAAGCGAAGAGGTGAGATCCGAGATTCGTCGCTCGAGTGTGTCTTTGTCCATGAGGGGTAGGAACCTGTGAAAACTATAGTTCGAGCGTCTTCTAACCACTGTTGCCGTAGGGGATTCAGATGGCCGATCAAACCCAACTCCGCGATGCCGTCGCGTCTATCGAATCGCCCCTGTTCGTCGGGCGTACCCTCGGCGAGCTCGGTTTGGTGAAAGACGTCAGCAAGAGACTCACCGGCAAGGTCAAGGTGGAGTTGTTGCTCCCCACCCATACTCCACCCGCCCCCCTCCAGGAGCGTCTTCAGGAGGCGCTGGCCCCATTCGCCGACGGCGCCGACGTCGAGGTCGAGGTGATGGACGACGAGACCGTGCAGAGATGGATCGATGGTGTCAAAGCCGGGGCCGGCCCTCGCATCGGGGAGCCCGGGTCGGCCACTCGCACGGTGGCGGTGTCTTCAGGGAAGGGCGGTGTCGGGAAGTCCTCCATCTCGGCCAATCTCGCCGTGGCGCTCGCCCGAGACGGGAAGAAGACAGGGATCGTCGACGGTGACATCTGGGGATTCTCGATCCCGGGGATGCTCGGGATCGTCAACCCGCCCGTCATGGTGGGCGACATGATCGTCCCCCCGGTGGCCCATCGGGTGAAGGTGATGTCCATGGACTACTTCGTGGGTGAGGACAAGGCCGTTATCTGGCGTGGCCCCATGCTCCACAAGGCGATCGAGCAGTTTCTCAAGGACGTGTTCTGGGACGACCTCGACTTCCTGGTCGTCGACATGCCCCCAGGCACCGGGGACATCGCGATCTCGATGTCACAATTTCTCCCCCGAGCCCAGGTGATTCTCGCCACGACACCCCAGCCCACCGCGCAACGTGTTGCCCGACGGGCGGCCCTCATGGCCGCCGAGGTCGACCAGGAGGTGATCGGTGTGGTGGAGAATATGTCCTGGTTCACCGGAGACGACGGGAAGCACTACGAGCTGTTCGGGTCCGGGGGAGGCCAGGCCCTTGCCGATGAGCTCGGTGTCGACCTGCTGGCCCGGATCCCGCTGCTCCCGGCGATGGGACGCGGCGCCGACAGGGGCGAGCCCGTTTCGCTGGCTGCTCCGGGCTCGGAAGTCGAGGCGGCGTTCGACGCTCTCGCCCAGGCCGTGATCGAGAAACGGCCACGGATACGGACCAACCCCGCTCTCGTGATCAAGTGACCGCTCGGGCCACCGCTCGTTCCACGTCGAGTTGGGCGTTTGGAATGTCGGTCTCGATCTTGTTGCTCTCGCTTTGGGGCCGCGCCGTGGTGGTCGACACCGACTCGTTGGGCGAGTCGCTCGCGCCACTCTCCGGCTCGACGATGATCGTCGACTTCTTCGCCGACTGGATGGCCGATGAGATGCTCGAGATGGGAGCCGATCCGGTGTTGGTGGAGCCGACCGTGGGCCACCTGCTCGACTCCTCGCTGGTGGGTCAGGCACTCGACCGTTTGGTAGGGGACATCGTCGCCGCCGCGTCATCCCCGGAGCCCGGTGGGTCGACCATCGACATGTCGACCGTGCTTGCCCCCGCCATCCCCGAGGTCACCGTGGGGTTGACCGAGCTCGGGTATCCGGTTTCCCAAGACGAGGTGACCGGGATCGTCGAGGGTCTCGATCCGCTGGTGATCCGCCAGCCGGGCTCGTCTGCTCTCGTTGGTCCCCACTCGCCGACCGCAGCCCGTCTCGGCACCGCGGCGTTTCTCGCTTTGCTGGCCCTCATCGGCTTCGGTTATGGGTTCGTCGCCCTCTCTCGTGACCGCGTCGCCGCTTTCCGGACGCTCTTCAACAGGGTCGCCGTCGGCGCCCTCAGCTTTGCCCTGTTCCTCCGGTTGGGGTCCTGGGTGCTCGACCCCAGAGGCGGGCGCGCCCCGGTTCGGGAGAGCCTCTCCAGCTTGGCTGGATCGAGCTGGCTGGTCCCACTGGAGATCGCGCTGGTCGCCGCAGTCGTGTCTGCAGGCGCCTACCTGGCCCGGAGGCTAGTCAAACGGCGGGAAGTGTCCCTGAGAGAATACGGGCCAACCACACCCCGAGAAGAGCGAGCGAGGTCGCTATCAGCATCACGTTGAGGGCTCGGTTGCTCACCGGATCGGCCCGGCCGGCACGATTCAGCAGGTACCAGACCCAGCCGGCGACGAGCTGGAGCGCGATCAGGGGAACTAGTGGGTGGAATGTCATCGCCGCCCCGAAGTCGCCGCGCAGGAGCTGGGCGGCGGCGCGTGTCATGCCACAACCTGGGCAAGCCATGCCGGTGCAGATCGCGAACGGGCACAACGTCGGCCCGTCCTCGATCACCGGGGCCAGTGCGAGCAGACCGACGACTGCCACGGGAGCCGCGATGATCAGCCGGTCACGCCAATGGACTCTCATCACCTCGACAGAATAAGTGGCCCGGGCTCAGCGGGCGATCCACTCGATCAGACGCCCAGCTTGTCCAGGGCCCGGTAGAGATAGGAGGCCGGCGTGATGAACCAGGTGTTGCGCCCCGAGTAGTAGAACCGTCCGCTGTGCACCACCTGGGCGTAGACGCTTGGCGGGTCCTCACCCAACAGCATGCCGGCGAGCTCATCTCCGAGCTGACAGGCCAGAGCCACCCCATGACCTGCATAACCCATGGCGTACCACGCACCGTCGATCCTGCCGATATGGGGGATGAGATCGAAGGGGACACCGAGCTTGCCTCCCCAGACGTGGGAGATGGCCACGTCCTCGAGCTCGGGCCAATAGTCGACCAGAGCCGACCTGAGGTCCTCGGCCGATTCGGCCAGATCGAGGTCGGTGTGCAGGCTGCGACGGCCCCCGAGGAGGATCCGGTCGTCGTGGGTGCGACGCATGTAGTGGAGGAGGCGACGCCGGGTGTATGTCATCGCCGATCCGGGAAAGATCGACTCCGCCCTCTTCCGGCCCAGAGGCTCGGTGACGACGATGTACGAGCCGACAGGCACGATGAGACGCGCCAGCTCCCTGCTGGGCCTACGGGTGGTGTACCCGTTGGTGGCGAGGATGACGTCACCCGCCCGGATCACCCCTTTGGGCGTGGTGGCCTCGAACCCACTGACGGTCTTCTCGAGAGAGGTTGCCTCGCAGTGGTCGACCAGCACCGCCCCCTCCCGCTTCACCTCCCGGGCCAGACCGAAAACCAGACGGGCGGGATGGACACCGAACCCCTCTGGCTCGTAGAGGGCGACGTTGAAATGCTCTCCCCCGACGATCGTGTGGATCTCGCGTGCATCGATCACCTGCCACCCCACCCCGAACTTCTGCTTGTACCACTCCACGGTGCGGTCGAACTGCTTGAGCCGCTTCGACCCACGGCCCAGGGCGGCCATGCCTCCGTCGTGGGTCAGCGCATCCACGCCTGGTCTCGTCGCCAGGTCGCGGACGAGCTCTACCGACCGCACCGTCGAGACCCACATCTCGTGGCCGATCGTCGGGCCGTACATGGCGTATACGGTGTCGACACCGGCTTTGACGTCCGGGGAGACCATTCCGCCATTGATCGACGACGCCCCACCGGCGATCTCACCCGAGTCGACGATGGTGACCGACTTCCCCGATGCGGCGAGACGAAGAGCGGCGGAGAGGCCGGTCAGACCGGATCCCACCACCAGATAGTCGGTCTCGGTGGGGAGCTCGGATGTGAGACCTTCTGGCCGGGGGTGGTCATCCACCCAGAAGGGGGTCTGCTTCACAACGTGCGGAGCCCCGCCTCGAACAGGGCGCCCATCTCGCTCACCTGCTCGGTGGTCATCGTGAGTGGTGGGGAGACCTGAAGACTCCCACCTCCCATGGCACGGGTGAGGACACCGGCCTCACGACACGCGGTGGCGGCGCGGGCGGGCAGTGAGTCGTCCTCGCCAACCTCTAGTTGGACCGCGGCCAGCGCCCCCACCCCTCTCCGCACCCCGGCCACCACGTCGAGCTCCTCCAGAGGGACCAGGGCGTCGTAGATCTCGTCCTCGAGGGCAGCTGCCCGGTCGAGGAGGCCTTCGCGCTCGATGATGTCCATCACCTTCAATCCGGCAGCGCAAGCAGTGGAGTGACCCGAGTAGGTGTAGCCGTGCCGGAAGATGAGACCCGGTGTGTCGAAGAATGGCTCTGCGATGTGGGGAGCGGCGATCACCCCCCCCAGGGGCGCGTACCCGCAGGTGACTCCCTTGGCGAAAGTGATCAGGTCGGGTTCGAGGCCGAACTTGTTGGCGGCGAACCAATCCCCGACCCGTCCGAACCCGGTGATCACCTCGTCGGAGATGTACAGGCCCCCGGCCTGCCGCACCGCCTCCCTGACCGTGGTCAGATACTCGGCGGGGACGGGCCGGACGCCCCCTGCCCCGATCACGGCTTCGACGAAGATGCCGGCGATTCGGTCGGCGCCGGCATGATCGATCGCCTTCTGCACCGCCTCCGCGTCGTCGTAGGGGACCGTCACCACGTCGGCCACCATGTCACCGCCGTATCCGATGCGGTTGGGCTCCATGCCCCCGAGGGTCGTGCCGTAGGTGTGCATCCCGTGATAGGCCCACTCCCGAGTTATGAAGACGGTTCGCTCCGGCTCGCCGATGGCGTTGAAGTATCGGCGTGCCAGCTTGGCTGCGGTGTCGATGGCGTCCGATCCCCCGGAGCCGAAGAAGACCTTCGAGTTGGGGTCGGGTGACACCGCGGCGATCTGCGCGGCCAGCTGCAACGGTGGCCGTGTCGCGTAGTCGACGAAGGTGTGGAAGGCGGGCAGCTTCCGGGCCTGTTCGTCCATGGCGTCGATGATCTCGTCGCGCCCGTAGCCGACGTTCATGTACCACAGCGAGGCCGCCGCATCCAGGTACTTGTTGCCCTCTTCGTCGTAAACGTAGATTCCTTCGCCACGATCGACGATGAACGGCGCGTGCCGCACCTTGCTCATGTCGGCGAAGGGGTGCCAGAAAGATCCCATGCGCCGGAGGCTAGTTCTGGCTCGAGTGGTCTGCTTCAGGTGGCTCGGGCGGTCTGTTGCATGTGATCGTTGTGCAATGGAGTGCCGCCACGGCATCTCCCGGCCCCACCGATCATCCCCCCAGATCCGTTGTGCAGCGGAGTACCGCTACGGGATCTCTCGGCCCGATCGATCCGCCAGACCGGCGAGAAACCGGCTCACCTCACCAGGAGTCCGGAGACGGTGCACGGTGGCGTGGCGCCAACTGCCTTCGGTTATCGCCGTCTCGTACTTGGCGCGCACACCCTCGAACCTGGTCCAAGCCCACACGACTATGTTCTGGTAGGGGTCGCGCTTGTAGAGGTTGCTCAATGGCTCCCGGAGGCCACCCCACAGCCGCTCCCGGGTGAGCATTCGTCGCAAGGTTCGCCAGATGACCCGCGTCATCACAACGCGCTTGGGCACGTCGAGCCAGACAATGGTGTCGGCCCGCGGCCACACCACGTCTCGGGTCCCCAGGCTCGTGTAGTTCCCGTCGATGACCCAGCGATCCTGTCGGGCGAATTCGGAGACGATGGCGGAGAACTCCTCGCCACCCACCGAGTCCCATCCGTCGCGGTGGCGCACCGAGTCCATCTCGAGAAGAGGGTGGCCGAGAAGATCGGCGAGGGCGCGTGCCACCGTGGTCTTTCCCGATCCGCTGCTCCCGACGACCACCAGGCGTTCCAATCCCGACATACGATCCCGCCAATGGTGCCAGGCCTGATCATCACCCGGGTCGACTCGGTCCCCCCCGACGTCGACGAGTTGCTGACGGCGAGCCGGGCCGAAGGATACGACCTGGTGGAGAGGTTCGTCGCCGGATGGGAGGACGGCTCCAATCGCTTCGACCTCCCCGGCGAGGTCGTCCTCGAAGTGCGTTTGGAGGGGCGGCTGGTCGCACTGGGCGGGCTCAACCGTGATCCCTACCTCGGCGACCCCACCGTGGGGCGCATCCGCCATGTCTACGTCCATCCCGACGCCCGGGGCACCGGTGCGGGGAGCGCTCTGGTCATCGCCCTGATGGAGCATGCCCGCGACGCGTTTACGCGGGTGCGGCTGCGCGCCGGCCCGCCTGGCGTCGGCGACTTCTACGCCGCCCTCGGCTTCCAATCGACCCCGGATGAGGAGAACTCGACCCACCAGCTGCGGTTCTGAACCCGTCCGCGTCTCCTGTGCTGGGAGACGTGAGCAGGCCAGCGCTCCCAGCACACGTGGTCTGTTACGACTTGGCCTCGACGAAGGCGTCCTCGTAGTTGGTGCTGAACTCGCCCAGGTCCTCGAGGAACTCGAGCGAGCCGTCGTCGAACAGCTCCTGGGGCGGGTAGATCGCCGGGTCCTCGAGGATCTCGGGGTAGATGAACTCCTCGGCGGCCGCATTCGGGCTGGCGTAGTAGTTGTAGTTGGTGAGGGTGGCGCCGTTCTGCGCGTCGAGCAGGAAGTCGATGAAGGCATGCGCCGTGCAGGGTGACTCGGCCGTGGTGGGGATGGCGACGTTGTCCACCCAGACCACCCCGCCCTCGTCGGGGACCGCATAGCCGAAGTCCTCGTAGGCGTCGTAGTCGTCGGTGGAGGCGTTGTCGAAGGCGAGGAAGAAGTCCCCGTTCCATCCCTGGGCGACCATGACCGTCCCCTCAACGAGGAGATCCTCGTAGCCGGCGGATGAGAAGGTTGCGATGTCTTCCTTGGTCTCCCTGATCAACGCGGCAGCCTCGTCCAACTCGTCCTGGGAAGTGCTGTTGAGCGAGTAGCCGAGGTACTTCAAGGCCGCTCCCAGGGCTTCCCTCGAGTCGTCGAGCATCGAGATGCTGCCGGCGTAGTCGGCGCGCTGCTCGGCGTCGAAGAGCAGGCCCCATGAGATCCCCTCGGTGTCGTCCACCACCTCATAGCTGAACCCGATCCCGGTGGTGCCCCACTGGTACGGCACCGAGAAGTCACCGTTGGGGTCGAAAGGCAGCCCGGTGAACCGGGGGTCGATGTTGGCCAGGTTGGGGATCGCGTCCTTGTTGAGCCGGACCAGGAGGTCGGAGCCGCTCATCAGAGAGACCATGTAGTCGGATGGGACCACCAGGTCGTAGGGTGCGCCGCCGGCCTCGACTTGGGCGAGCATCGCCTCATTGGACTCGTACTCGGTGAGCACGACCTCGACTCCGTGCTCTTCCTCGAAGGCGGCGAGCAGGTCATCGACTTCGTTGTCCTCGGCGATCGAGCCATATGGGATGTACTCGGTCCAGTTGTACAGGTTGAGGTCGCCGTCGACCTCGCCTGCCTCACAGGCGTCGGCGGCGGCCTGGACATCGGCCTCGCCCCCGCCACAGGCTGCGATGAGCAGACCCATCAGCGCCGTGACAAGTGTTATCCGTCTCATGTGTTCGTTCTCCAGGGCTAACTCGGGTTATCGGATCTCCGCTGGAAGACCAGCGAAATGAAGACCAGCACCATCGACGCTACCAACATCACCGTGGATACGGCGTTGATCTCGGGAGTCACCGTCCGTCTGATCAACCCGAAGACGTAGACCGGCAGGGTGGTCGCCCCCGGGCCCTGCACGAAGCTGGTCACCACCACGTCGTCGAGGGACAAGGTCAGCGCCAGCAGGCCCCCGCCGATCACCCCGGGCCAGATGAGGGGGAGGGTCACCCGGCGAAAGGCCTGCCAGCGGCTGGCATAGAGGTCGGCGGCGGCCTCCTCGAGGGCGTCGTCCATGTTGGCAAGCCGGGCACGAACCACGATGGCCACGAACGAGATGTTGAAGGCGATGTGGGAGAGCAGGATCGTGGTCAACCCAAGCCTGAACTCCAGTTGAGCGAACCAGATGAGGAGCATCACCGCCATGGTCACGTCGGGGATGATCACAGGGAGGTAGAGAAGGGCGTCGAAGGGGCGCTTGCCCAGCCAACGCCGATACCGCTCCAGGGCGAGGGCGGCCGCGGTGCCGAGGATCGTTGAGATGACGGTGGAGACGATGGCGACGATCACCGAGTTGCGCAGCGCCCTCATCAACTGGTCGTTGCCCAGCATCCGGTCGTACCAGTCGAGGGTGAAGCCGCCCCAGATGCCGACGTTCGGGTTGTCGGAGAACGAGAACAGCATCACGATCAGGATGGGGACGTAGAGGAACAGGTAGATCGCCCAGCCGTTGACGGTCAAAATCCAGTCGACAGCGCCCTTGGTCGCGGTGCCTTCGGAGACTCTCACAAGGTGCGCGCACCCGAACGGAAGTAATAGATGGTGGCGATCAGCATGACCGCGAGGATCGTGGACGACAGGGCAGCTCCGAACGGCCAGTTTCGGGCCGCCCCGAACTGGGACACGATGTAGTTGCCGAGGAGGGTGGTCCGGGCCCCCCCGAGGATGTCGGGGGTCACATAGGCGCCGAGGCTGGGAATGAAGACGAGGATCGAGCCGGCGACGATGCCGGGTCTGGACAGGGGCAAGGTCACCCGCCGGAAGGCATCCGAGCCCGACGCATAGAGGTCTCTCGCTGCCTCGACCAGGCTCCAGTCGATGCGCTCGATCGCTGCATACAGGGGCAGGACCATGAAGGGGAGATAGCCGTAGAGAAGCCCGATGAACACCGCGGGGATGGTGAACAGGAGCTGGCCCCACAAACCGGTGGCCTCCCCGAAACGGGTGATCAGGCCGTCAGCGTCGAGAAGGGTGCGCCACGCATAGGTGCGCACCAGGAAGTTGGACCAAAAGGGTATGAGCACCAGGACCAGGAGGAGGTTTCGGGTGGCGACCCGGCGTCTGGTCGCGATCCAGTAGGCGAAGGGGTAACCGATGAGCAGGCAGAGCGCCGTGTTGATCGCCGCCAGCCAGAGCGATCGCCAGGCGATGCCGGCGACGAGGGGGTCGAGGATGTTCGACCAGGAGTCGAGGTTCCAGTCCTCGAGAAGCGGTCTGCCGGTCCGGCTTCGACTGGCGAACGAGAAGACGAACACCACGAGGAGCGGGATGGCGAAGAAGAAGATCAGATAGAGGAAGGAGGGCAGGGCTGTGAAGAAGCCCCGTCTCGCCTTCTCCCGCTCTGCCTTGTGCTCGAGCTCCGGGCTGACCTCAACGGTCTCGTGCTCGGCCAACTGCGTCATTCGGTGAGGGCCTCCGCCGCTTCGGGATGGAAATCGATCACGACCTCGGTGCCTTCGCTCCAGATCTGGAGGCCGGGGCGATTCCCCACCATCACATCGATGAGCGATGGCCCCACCTCCACCTCGTAGTAATGGACGTCTCCGTAGTAGATCCGTCGGTGGATCCGTCCCTTGAGCCGGCATCGATCCGCCGGTATCCCATCGGCGGACGCATGAATCTGAAGCTTCTCCGGGCGGAGGGCGAGGGTCACCGTCGAGCCCGGGGGGCTGTGGGTGCGCGCTCGAACGGTGTCACCGCTGGCGATGCGCACCTCCCCGGGGGCGACGACCTCTCCATCGATGAAGTTGGTCTCCCCGATGAAGTCGGCCACGAAGCGGGTGGCCGGAGACTCATAGATCTCCTCGGGAGTCCCTACCTGGAGCAGCTTCCCGAGGCTCATCACTCCGATTCGGTCGGACATGGTCAGCGCCTCCTGCTGATCATGCGTCACGTAGACGAACGAGATGCCGACCTCCTGTTGGATGTCCTTGAGCTCGAGTTGCATCGCCTGGCGGAGCTTGAGGTCGAGAGCGCCCAGTGGCTCGTCGAGCAGCAGGACCTTGGGTCGGTTGACCAGCGCCCGGGCCAGGGCCACTCGTTGTTGTTGGCCCCCGGAGAGCTGTTTGGGGCTTCGGGTGGCCATACCGCCGAGCTGGACGAGGTCGATCGCCTCGTTGACCCTGCGGTCGATCTCGGCCCCGTCGACTCCGGACATCTGCAACCCGAAAGCCACGTTGTCGAAGACCGTCATGTGGGGGAACAGCGCATATGACTGGAAGACGGTGTTCACCGGTCGCTTGTTTGGTGGCCGGATGCCCATCTCTTCTCCAAAGATGCGGATGCTCCCTTCGGTGGGGAACTCGAGGCCCGCGATCATGCGCAGGGTGGTGGTCTTGCCACAACCCGAAGGCCCCAGCAGCGAGAAGAACTCGCCGTCCCCGACCTCGAGATCGATTGCCTCTACGGCGGTGACCTCCTCGCCGAACCGTTTCGTGACCTGGGACAGCTCTACCGCGGCGAGGGTGCTCATCGAGCCGGGAAAGTACCAAAGATCGGTCGGAGCATGACGACCTGGTTCATGCAGGTACCGTTAGGGGCATGTACGGAGGCGAGCTGCGCATCCTCGAGGTCTTTGGCGACTCGATCGACCTCGGCCGGGGCCACGGGTCGGCGTGTGTGGAGATGATCCGCAAGTACGCCGACTCCCGGATCGACCTCACCGCCCAGGAGGACTGGAGTGGCGGGGCCGCAGATCGCGACCTGATCCTCAGCTGCGCCGATGAGACCCTGGGCCATCACGAGGCGTTCTCCCCGAATCTCTACGCCGAGATGCTGGCGATGGCCGATGCCGCCGGGATCTCCCCACAGGAGGCGGTGGCGGTCGGCGGGTTCACCGACCTGGTAGATGTCGTGCGGTCTCGAGTGGGTGCCGGCCCTGAGGAGCACAACTGCACCGGCATCCTCAATCCTCGCACCGGGACGCTCGCCCAGACCTGGGACATGCATGCCTCGGCAGGCGAGTTCGTCATCATGCTCAAGATCGACCCGCTGATCGGCCCCGACGCGTTCGTGCAGACCACGGCGGGCTGTCTGGGCCAGATTGGGATGAACGCGGCAGGTATCGCCATCGGGATCAACAATCTCACCTCGATGGGCAAGCCCGGAGTGACCTGGCCTTTCGTGGTCAGGAAGGTCCTCGAGCAGACCGATCTCGACGATGCGATCAAGGTCGTCCTCGACGCCGATCTCGCCGGGGGGCACAACTTCTTCGTTATGGGTCCCGACGGTGAGGGCGCCACCATCGAGGCGATGCCGCACAGCAAACGCCTGACCCGCAGCAACGGCTCGCCTCTGGTGCGTGCCAACAATTGCTTATTCTCCGAGACCGCCGCCGAGGAGGCGCCCCGCGAGAACGTGTGGGTCGAGGACAGCCGGCTGCGCCTGCAGATCGGGGAGGAGACCGCCGACGACCTCGAGCTCTTCTTCGCCGATCCCAACATATCCCGCAAGGTGGACGAGCCTGAGGAGGTGGGAACCTGCGGTGCGGTGATCATGACACCCCCCACCTTGACCATGAGGGCCGTCTGGGGAGTGCCTGGTGAGCATCCGTGGGAGACGTTCCAACTCTGAGCGTCGAGATCGTCAACCTCGACGCGGCGATGGCGGGCGATCTCGAAGACATCGAAGCCTTGTCGTTCCCTATGGCCAACCGAGCCGACCTCCTCTCGGCCGCGGACATCCGCGCCTACGCCGGGGTGTTCCCGGAGGGCTACTTCGTCGCCCTCGTCGAGGGTCGCCCGGTCGGCCAGGGGGCCGGGATCTACCTCGACTTCGACTTCGACCACCCCCAGCACACCCTGGCGGAGATCACCGGTGAGCATCAGTGTGGCAACCACGACCCCGACGGTGCTTGGTACTACGGGACCGACATCAGCGTGCATCCCGATTTTCGCGGTGGCGGCATCGGGGGAATGCTCTACGACGCGCGAAAGGACCTGGTCCGCCGGGCCGGCAAGAGGGGGATCATCGCCGGCGCCTCCCTCCCCGGGTTCTTCGACCACAAGGCGACGATGAGCGCAGCCGCGTATGTCGACAGGGTCGTCGCCGGCGAGCTGTCCGATCCAACACTGAGCTTTCAGATCTCCCACGGCTTCGAAGCGAGGGGGGTTATAGAGAACTACGTGGAAGACGAGGCCGACGACGGCTGGGCCGCCCTGATCGTGTGGGAGAACAGATGATCGAGACAGTCGGCGTGCTGGCAGGCTCGGGCTGGGCCGCGGGGATCAACCTCTACCTGGTCACCCTCATGCTGGGGGTGGCGGGCCGGGCCGGCTGGACCGACATCCCCGATGTGCTCACCCGCCTCGACGTGATGATCGTTGCCGGGGTCTTGTTCGCGGTTGAGTTCGTCGCCGACAAGATCCCTTACCTCGACAACCTGTGGGATGTGATCCACACCTTCATCAGACCACTCGGGGCGGCCGCCATCGGGGCGGTCATCGCCGGTGACGCTGAGACCATCGGGGCGGCGGTTGGTGCCGTCGTCTCCGGGGTCCTGGCTCTCGACGCCCACTCGGCCAAGGCGAGCACGCGGGTGGTGGCCAACGCCTCACCGGAGCCGGTGAGCAACATCGCTCTCTCCCTGGTCGAAGACTTAGGGGTCGGTCTGCTCGTCGTCCTCGCGGTCACCTACCCGGTGGTAGCCATCACCGTGGTGGCAGTGCTGGTGGTGGCTGCCACTGCGCTGACCATCTGGCTGTGGAGGGCGGTGCGACGGGCTTGGCGGCGGGTCAGGGCACGTCTGCCCGATCTCAGCATCCCCTAGTGGCCCACTAGAGGCCGGTCTTGCGCTCGGCCATCCCGTTGAGCATCTCGAGGACGATTCGGTTGGCCAGATAGGCGGTCTGTTCCCCGGGCCCGTCGTAGGGCGGGGAGACCTCGACGATGTCGGCTCCGAGGAGGTTCAGGTCTCTCGACAGGCGGCGCACGGTGTCGAGGATCTGACGTGAGTTGAGCCCGCCGGGCTCGGGGGTCCCGGTCCCGGGGGCGAGGCCGGGGTCGACGACGTCGATGTCGACCGAGATGAAGACACCCTTGGCGCCGCCCTCCAGGGAGTAGGCGACCGCTTCATCCACGACATCGTCGAGACCGCGAGCGACGATCTCGCCCATCATGAACGAGCGCATCTTCTGCTCACGCATCCACTCGATGACCTCAGGCTCCGGCCAGTAGCCCCGGAGGCCGATCTGGACGAAGCGGTGGCCGGGCACCGCCCCCGACTCGATGAGTCTCCGCATCGGTGTCCCATGCCCGATCAGCCCGCCGTTCTGGGTGAATCCGGTGTCGGCGTGGGCGTCGAAATGGATCAACCCGATCTCCCCGAAGCCGTGAGCGCGGGCGACGCCCAGCGCATCCGGCCAGGTGATCGTGTGATCGCCGCCGAGGACGATCGGCACCTTCCCTGCCCTGGCCAGGTCGGTGACCACGTCGGCGATGCGGTCGATGGAGCCTTCGAGCTGACCCGGTTGGACATATACGTCCCCGATGTCGACGACACCGAGGGTCTCGAACGGGTCGAGCCCGGTGCTGAGATGCGGCCGATATCCATCCATGGCGCCGTAGTCGGCGTTGCGGATCGCCGCCGGCCCGAACCGGGCGCCCGGTCGATAACTGGTCCCCCAGTCGAAGGGTGCCCCGAGAATCACCACATCTCCCTCGCCGATCTCGTCCATCGTGACCGCCGGGCATCCGAGAAAAGAGTTGCGGGAGGCAAAGGAGATGTACTCGGCTGAGGCGAACGGGATCTCCGACTTGCGATCGTCGTATGGCGTGAACATCCGGCCGGTACGCTAACTGGCCTCCGCCGCGACCGACGTCGCCATCGAGATGAGCCCAAACTCCTGAGCTTGTTCCGCGCCCGTCGCCGTTGGCGTAGCGGGGATGTCACATCCGCAAAGGATCTGGCATGATGTTCGATCAATGGCTGAGCATCGCGACGACGACACTCGCGGGTCTCGCATGGGCAAGGCCGTGGCGAAGGGGGTCCTCATCGGGTTCCCTGTGAGCCTGATCGGGCTGACCATCGCGGTCTGGTTGATAACCGACCTCGACCTGGCCGACTCGTTTGCCACCGCCCTCCTCCCCGGCGTCTTGCTCGGGGGTTTTGCCGGGGGCTTCGCCGGCGTCGCCGCCACCATGGACTGATTCCGAAGGATCGGGCTATTCGTCGCGCAGGCTGAAGACGATGGTCTGCAGGTCGGTGAACTCCTCGGTGCGCTGGCGTCCCCAGCCGGTGTCGGTCCCGGCTGCCCCGCCAAAGGGCTGGAACGTCTCCCAGGTGTCGGTCGAGTCGTTGACGATGACCGTCCCCGACCTGATGCGGTCGGCGTAGTAGAAGGCCTTGGTCAGGTCGTTGGTGAACACCGCCGCCTGGAGACCGAGACGTGTCCGGTTGGCGACACCGACTGCGTCCTCATCGTCCCTGGCGGTGAGGATGGGCAGCACCGGCCCGAACGACTCCTCCTGGGAAACCAACGATTCCTCGGGTACCCGGTCGATCACGGTGAACTCGTAGTAGAGGTCGGTGGGATGACCGGACGCCCGCTTGCCCCCGACCAGGACCTCGGCGCCGCGTTCGGTGGCGTCGGCCAGGTGACGGTCCATCTTCTGTGCGGTCGCCTCATTGTTCAACGGCCCCATATTGGTGTCGTCGTCGAATGGGTCGCCGAGACGAACCACCTCGGCCGCCTTGATCGTCGCCTCGACGAACTCGTCGTGGACTTCGTCGAGGACGATCAGCCGTTCCGTGGCCACGCACACCTGGCCGGCGTTGTAGTAGGCGCCGTACACCGCGGCCTCGGCGGCCTTGTTGATGTCAGCGTCGGCAGTGACCACCGTGGGACCGTTCCCCGACATCTCCATGATCGATCGCTTCAGCCCCATCCGAGAGACGATGCGCGCCCCGGTCGCCGAGGAGCCGGTGAACCCGATGGCGTCGATGCCGTCATGGGTCACCAGCGCCTCCCCGATCTCTCCGGCCCCGGGGATGACGGAGATCGCACCCTTGGGGACACCGGCCTCCTCGAACACCTTCGCCATCTCCAGAAGCGCCCACGAGGTGAACTCGGGTGGCTTGACGATGATCGAGTTCCCGGTGGCTAGACCCGGCCCGACGTACTCCATCGGGATCATCACCGGGAAGTTCCACGGTGTGATCGCCGCCCATACCCCCACTGGCCGGTGCACAGTGAACATCCTCCGGTTGCGCTCGGTGGTGGGGATGAACTCGCCGGAGAGACGTTTCACATCCTCGGCGGCGATCTGGAAGTAGTCACCCGACTCGGCGATGTCGTCGATCGACTCCGCCGCGTACGGCTTGCCTTGCTCGAGCGTGAGGATGCGCGCCACCGCCTCGACTTGGTCCTGCCACAGGGCGTAGATGCGGAGACAGAGCTCGGCTCGCTCGAAGGCGGTCCAATGACGCATCTCCTCGGTGGCCTCCCGTGCAGCGGCGACGGCACGATCGATGTCGGTCTTCGAGGCCACGGGGACGTTGTAGATGTGCTCGCCGGTGACAGGCGAGATGATCTCGTGGTGATCGACGCCGGTTCCCTCGGTCCACTCTCCGGCGATGAACAGTCTCAGATCCTCGGCCATGCGGCGAAAGCTACCGAACTCGACGGCGTAGAGCCCGGATCGGGCCATGGAGCCTCAGTGCACACTCAGGTTGCGATCGCTCGGTAGTCTTGCCCGCCCGGGTTTGAAGGAGTGAGATGGGTCTGCAAGGCAAGAAGGGTGCCCAGTGGTTCGAGCGGGCCTCCGCGACGCTGATCAAAGGTGTCTCCAGCCAGTTCAGGTATTGGGGTGACGAGGACACCCTGGTCATCGATCATGGCGAGGGGGGCCACGTCTACGACATGGACGGCAACCGCTACATCGACTTCCAGCTCGGATTCGGGCCGGTGATCCTGGGCCACGGAAACGAGGCGGTGGTGGCCGCGGTGGCCGAGGCCGCGGCCGACGGTACCACCTTCGCCATGACCCAGAGACGGGAGGTCGAGGCCGCCGAGAAGGTGATGGAAGCCGTCGCCTGGGCCGATGCGATGCGTTTCACCAACACCGGGACCGAGGCGACGATGCACGCCATCAGACTCGCCCGCGGGTACACGGGGCGTGACCTCGTGGTCAAATTCGAAGGTCAGTACCACGGGGTCCACGACTACGTGATGTTCTCCACCGCAGGCGCCCCGCCCGATGGTCTCGGCTCCAGGTTCCAACCCGTCCCCTGGCAATCGAGCTCGGGCATCCCCGAATCGATCAGGACCTACATCCGCACCCTGCCCTTCAACGACCTCGACATACTGGGTCGGGTGTTCGCCGACGAGGGCAACCGCATCGCCGCGGTCATCGTCGAGCCGATGTTGGGTAATTCGTTCGGCTTCATGCCCGACGACGGGTTCTTGGAGGGGCTGCGCCGGCTCTGCGACGACCACGGGTCGGTCCTCATCTTCGACGAGGTGAAGACCGGCTTCCGGATCGCCGTCGGTGGCGCCGGCGAGTACTTCGGCGTCACCCCCGATGTCGGGACGTTCGCCAAGGCGATGGGCAATGGGTTCCCGGTGGCTGCCATCGCCACCAGAGGCGACCTGGCCGAGGGTTGGCGCAAGGGCGGCATCTCCCAGGCCGGCACCTACTCGGGCAACGGCGTCGCCGCGGCCGCGGCGTTGGCCACGGTCACTCAGATCCTCCAGGGCGATCCCCTGGCCCGGGTGGAGAAGGCCGGGCGAGCTCTCATGGAGGGCCTCGAAGGGATCCTTGCCGACAAAGGGGTGACCTCCAAGATCACCGGGCATCCCTCGATGTTCTCGATCTACCTCGGCAAGGGGGAGCCCAAGGAGTTCCGCGACACCGCAGGCCACGACCACGGCCTCTACGAAGACATCTGCTTCCGGATGATCAGCAAAGGGGTGATGCCGTGCCCCGACGCCCTGGAGCCATGGTTCGTCTGCGCGGCCCACACCGACGAGGACGTGGCCACCACCCTGCAGGTGTTCGAGGAGTCGTTGAGGGGGGCCCTGGCCGGGAAGTGACCCGAACGGACCGGACGGTCGAGGACTCCATCTGGTCGCCTGCGGGCATAGGCTCATCATCATGACTCGTGTCGCCGTCTCCGGCGCCGGCGGCAAGCTCGCCGGGCCGATCATCGCCGCCATCGTCGCCGCCGACGACCTCGAGCTGGAGGCCTTGTACAACCCCAACCGGGGAGGTGGGGAGGTGGCGGGGGTGACCATCGTCGCCGACCCAGGAGAGGTCAGCGCCGATGTCGTCGTCGAGACCGCGCACGCCGATGACGTCTTCGACAACCTGGAGGCGTGGCGGGATTCCGGGATGGCCGCGGTGGTGGGGACCTCGGGTTTCACTCCAAACCGGCTCGAGCTGCTCGAGTCGATGTGGGGGAGCGCCACGCCTTGTCTGGTCGTCCCCAACTTCTCCATCGGAGCCGTCCTCATGATGCGATTCGCCACCGAGGCTGCCGGGCATTTCGAGGCTGTCGAGATCGTCGAGCGTCACCACGCCACCAAGCCCGACGCCCCCAGTGGCACCTCGCTGGCTTCGGCGATGGGGGTCAGCCAGGGGGGAGGCAAGTCGACAGACCTGTCCGAGGAGTTGGTGGCGGGCGCGCGGGGAGCGGACGTCGAGGGTGTCCGTATTCACTCACTGCGTCTCCCCGGTCTGATCGCACAGCAGGAGGTTGCCCTGTCCAATGCCGGAGAGGTGCTGTCCATCGAGCATCTCTCGACCAGCTATGAGTCGTTTGCCGCCGGAGCCCTGCTCGCGGTGCGTGGTGTGCAGTCCCTCGATGGCGGAGTCCACTTGGGCTTGGACTCCGTTCTCCAATAGGTTCGAGACATGGCAAAGATCCACGGTGGCCAAATCATCGCCCGGGCACTGAGGAACGAAGGCGTCGACACCCTGTTCACCCTGACCGGTGGCCACATCGTCCCCATCCTCGACGGTTGTCTTCAGGAGGGGATGAAGATCGTCGACGTCCGCCACGAGCAGGCCGCGGCCCATGCGGCGGAGGCCTACACCCGTCTCACCGGCAGGCTCGGCGTGGCTGCGGTCACCGCGGGGCCGGGGGTCACCGACACCATCACCGCGGTGGCCACGGCGTACTACGGGAGCACTCCGATGCTGGTCATCGGGGGCCGCCATCTCATCCGCCAGGAGCTCAAGGGTGGGCTTCAAGAGATGGACCACACCCGGCTCTTCCATTCGATCACGAGGTGGGCGGCCACCGCCTGGCAGGTCGACCGTCTCGCCGACTACGTGGCCACCGCGGCGCGTCACGCCTTCGCCGGCCGCGGCGGACCGGTGTTCCTAGACGTGCCCATGGACGTTCAGTTCGACATGGTGGAGGAGAGCGCGGTCCGGTTCCCCAACGCATATCGGCAGTCGGCGGGTTTCGGCGTCGACCAGGCCACGCTGGCCGAGATCATCTCGACCATCGAGGGGGCCGATCGGGTGATGGTGTTTGCCGGTGCCGGTGCCGGCGCCCGCGCCGGGGAGGAGAACCGGCTCGCCGAGCTCGCCGAGGTGCTCCAGGCGCCCACCTATGTCAACAGCCGCGCTCGGGGCTCGCTGCCACATGGCCACGAGCTGTTGGGGAACCACCAACGAGCGAGGGCCATGGCAGAGGCGCAGGTGGTTCTGGCGCTGGGAGTCGACTGGGACTTTCGCACCTCGTACGGCGAGAAGATCTCGACCGCTGCCACCGTCATCCAGATCGATGGCGATGCGGCGAAGGTGGGCTGGAACCGCCCGGCCCATATAGCGGTGGTAGCCGACCCGATGACGGTGGTCTCCCAACTGGTCGACCGGGCTGACGAGATCCGCCCGGTCGACACCCCGGTGTGGACCAAGGAGATCATGGAAGCCGAGACCGAGAAGGCAGAGGCTGCCCTCCGCGAGGCCGCCGCCGACTCGTCGCCGGTGATGCCACAGCGTTTCGCCAAGGAAGTGGCCGATTTCTTCGGGCCCGACTCGATCATCTCGGTGGACGGGGGCGACATCGTCTCCACCACCGCCCGGTGGCTGCAGACATCCGCCCCCGGCCGGGTTCTCGACCCGGGGCCGTTCGGGACTCTGGGGACCGGGGCGCCCTACGCCATCGCCGCCCAAACGGTGTTCCCCGACAAGACAGTGGGCATCGTCTTCGGCGATGGCGGTTTCGGGTTCAACGGCATGGAGTACGACACCATGGTCCGCCTCGGCCTGCCCATCATCGGCGTGGTCGGGAACGACGGGGTGTGGTCGAACATCAAGACGTTCCACCGCATGGCCTATCCGGACCGGCTGATCGCCACCGATCTCGGTGTCCGCCCCTATCACGAGATGGTCAGGGGCCTGGGCGGATACGGCGAGTTCGTCGAGGACCCCGGCGAGATCCGCCCGGCATTGGAGCGGGCCAAGGACTCGGGTCTGCCCTCGCTCATAAACGTCCACATCGCAGAGACGATGCGGATGTCCTCCAACTACAGCCAGTAGTCGCCTCGTTGCCCTCTGCGGTGCCCGGTGCTCACTCCAGCCCGCCCAGGTCGTCGGGGACGTCCACCGCGTACTCCTCCAGGATCTCGAGAGGGACGATCTCGAGCACCTCCTCATGGGTGGCGGCGAGCACGACCGGGGCGGCCATTCCGTCACGGTGGGCCCGCAACCAGTTGCGGGCGGTGACACACCAGCGATCTCCCGGCTGCAGCCCGGGAAACTGGAAGGCCGGCGTCGGGGTAGTGAGATCGTTGCCGATACCGAGCTGATGGTCGAGGAACTCACGGGTCATCACCGCACAGATGGTGTGACTCCCCACGTCCTCGAGGGCGGTCTGACATGTCCCGTCCCGGAACCAACCGGTCACCGGGTCGATCGAGCAGACCTCCAGCTCGCCCCCGATGACGTTGGTTCCGGCCATCAGAGGAAGGCCACGGTCAGGCCACCCACCAAGAAGCAGTAGATGGCGAAGGGGACCAGCCCGATTCGGCGCAGCGCGGCGATCAGGACGGCGATGGCCGCATAGCCGGACACCGCCGCCACCGCGAGACCGACCACCAGCTCGACGTCGAGTGTCCGGGCTTCGATCAGGTCGGGCAGGGAGATGAGCCCCGCCCCGGCAATGGCGGGGATGCCGAGGAGAAAAGAGAACCGCGCTGCCTGGGAGGGCTCGAAGTCACGGGCATTGCCGGCGGTGATGGTGACGCCCGATCGGGAGATACCGGGGATGAGGGCGATTGCTTGTGCGATGCCCACCATGATGGCGTCGGGGACCCGCCCGTCGAGCAACTGACGCATCCCTCGGGCCACCCATTGGCCGATGGCAAGGATCACCCCGGTGGCCATGAGCGCGACCCCGACATAGGTGATGTTCTCCTGAAATCCCTCGATTCGGTCCCCCAGGGGAAGCCCGATCAGTGCCGGGATCGTCCCGACTCCCACCAGGAGCGCGATCTTGCGGCCTTCCGGTCGATGCCGCATCCTGAGCACTGACATCACGTCCTCGCGAAAGTAGACGAGAACGGCGACGAGTGTGCCCAGGTGCAGCACCGCGGACACTGCCAGGCTCGGGGCGGGGATGTCCATGCCGACGGCATCGAGGAATGCGGGCACTATCACCAAATGGCCGGATGACGAGATGGGGAGAAACTCGGTCAGACCCTGGATCAGACCCCAGATGATGGCGGCGAGCACGGCGGCACGGTAGCGGTCAGCCCGTCGAGACCAGCACCGCGAGACGACCATTGGCGGCGGCCAGGGCCACGTCAGCGGATCGGTCGGGGGGCACCGCGACGCCACCATCGGCTGCGGCGAAGGGATCGTCCGAGCCGGGATGGGCGATGACACCGTCGACCTCGGTCCCCGAATCGAGGAGGACCAACCTGACCGCATCTCCGGCGCTGGCTCCCTCGGGAAGGGTGACTCCGACGACCCACCAGCCCGAGGGCGCGGCTTGGGCCTCCTCGGCCACCGCCGCGGCCAGCACCGGAGAGCCGGCGAGGATCGAGGTGGTGGCGACGTCGCCTATCTGGGCTGTGTCGAACAGTCCGGCCGGGACCCTGCGCAACTCGGTGTTGGTCTCGTCGATGATCTCGCCGGGTGCGATGGGTGCGGTGGCGAAGGGCTGTTCCACCGTGGGGTCGGGACGGAACTCGACATACGCGGCGAAGACAGCGACCAGCAAGACCAGCGACCACCGCCCCCACGGCATCGGCTGAAACCACAGCATGAGATCGAAGGTACGGGCCGGGTCGGCCGGATAGAAGGGAGTCGTCCCGGTGGGTCAGTCCGACGCCGCAGCGCCGGTGCCCGCCTTCGCCGAGGTCTTGTCCGGGCTCTTCTTCTCCGGTGCCGAGCCCTTGTCGGCCCCTGATTCGGAGGCTTTGCCAGCAGGGGCGGGCTTGCTGTCGGTGGCATAGAAACCACCGCCTTTGAAGACGATCCCGCGGGCGTGGAACACCTTCTGCAACTTGCCACCGCACGCCTTGTGCTTCTTCAGCGGCTTGTCGGAGAAGGACTGGAAGACCTCGAGGGTCTGCCCACAGTTCTTACAGACGTATTCGTAGGTAGGCATTGAGTGAGGCTGACCGCGCTATTCGTGGTGGATGACTTGACACTAGAACCCGAGCCTGGCCTCTTCCATTCCTTCGGTAGTCAATAAGATCGAACGACGATGACTTTCACCCTGGCTCTGGGGATCGTGGCTGGCTACGTGATCGGCTCGATCGACTTCGCCGTCATCGTCGCTCGCATGCATGGTGTCGACATCCACGAGGTGGGAAGCGGCAACCCCGGGGCGTCCAACGTCCTTCGCTCGATCGGCAAGGTCCCCGCCGCCATGGTGTTGCTTGGCGACACGTTGAAAGGTGTGATAGGCGCGGCCATGGGGATGATTGCCTCAGGGGCGGCCGACCCACAGATCCATTGGGCCTTCCTGGCGGGTCTGGCCGCGGTGATCGGGCACTGCTACCCGGTGTTTCATCGGTTCAAGGGGGGCAAGGGGGTGGCCACCGGGTTGGGGGTCCTCTTCTTCACGGTCCCCCTGACCGCGGTTATCGTGGTCTCGGGGTGGCTGCTGTTCCTCAGAGTGACGAAGACGGCGTCGATCTCGTCGCTGATCGTGATCGCCTTCTCGATACCACTGGCCATCTGGCAAGGTGTGAGCGGGTTGAGCCTGGTATGGCTGCTGGCGACCATCATCCTGGTCGTTTGGCGGCACAAGGCCAACATCGAGCGAGTCCTCAAAGGAAGCGAACAGAGAGTCCCCACGTGAGTATCGATGTTGCAGTGATCCCCGCAGCCGGTCGTGGGACCAGGATGAGACCGGCGACCCGAGTGGTTCCCAAGGCCCTGATAACCGTGATAGATCGACCGGCGATCCAGTACGCAGTCGAAGAGGCGGCACGTGCCGGAGCCGAGGAGGCGATCGTGGTTGTCGACCTCGATGCAGGCCATCTCATCGCACAGCACTTCAAGCTCGACGGCCCCCTTCCCGGTCTCGAGGACATCCGGGTGCGGCCGGTGGTCCAAGAGGAGCCGCTCGGCCTCGGTCACGCAGTGTTCGAAGCGGCCGAGATGGTCGGAGACCGGCCGTTTTTCTGCCTCCTCTCCGACAACATCGTCCGTCCCGGCCACGACGTCCTCGCCGAGATGGCACAGGGCAGTCGTGACGGCGAGGTGTCGGTGATGTGCCTGCGGCACTACCCCGACGAGTTCCTCTCCAGATACGGTTTTGTCATCCCCACCTCGGAGGTGGTCGACAAATATCTCGATCTGGGCGGCGCCGTCGAGAAGCCCGGTGCCGAGAACGCGCCGTCGAACCTCGGTCTGGTCGGTCGTTACCTGTTCACCCCCGAGGTCTTCTCCATCCTCGAGAAGACCGCTCCCGGTGTCGGCGGTGAGATCCAGCTGACCGACGCCATCCACGAGCTTGGCGTCCGTGGGCAACTGCGCGGCTTCGTCGGCGAACAGGATCTGCTCGACGTGGGCACCCCGCAAGGCCTGCTTCAGGCGTCGGGGGTCTTGGGCCGACACATCTACGGGCCCGACGTCTTCGAGTCGTGAGACCGATCACCGAGGTCCGCTCCCAGATCCTGTCGCAGGTGCGGCCGCTTCCCTCCGAGCCGGTCCCCCTCGGAACGGCAGTCGGCAGAATCCTCGCCGAGGAGGTGGTGGCCCCTCATGATGTCCCCAGCTTTCCCAACTCGGCCATGGACGGCTTCGCGGTGCGCGCGGCCGACGTCTCCACTGCCGGGGCGGTACTCGAGGTTGTCGAGGACGTGGCGGCAGGTCAGGTGGCCACGGTCACGGTGGGACCGGGCCAGGCGATCAAGATCATGACCGGCGCGCCCATGCCCGGGGGTGCGGACACCGTGGTCCGTGTCGAGGACACGGCGGAGGAGGACGGCAAGGTACGGATCAGCACCGCGCCGGAGATGGGGACGTCGGTGCGACCGCCTGGTGGCGACGTCGCCGCCGGCACGACGGTCTTTGCCCCCGGGACCAGGCTCACCACCGCTCATGTCGGGGTCCTGGCCACGATCGGCGTGGTCGAGCCAGTGGTATCACGCCGACCCCGGGTGGCGATCATGTCCACCGGTGACGAGTTGGTGCCGCCGGATACCGAAGAGCTCGCGCCCGGTCTCATCCGGGACTCGAACCGGCCGATGCTGGCCGCTCTGGTCGAGGAGGCCGGGGGGCGGTTCATCGATGTCGGCCGGATCCCCGATGACGCCGATGTCCTCAGGGCCGCGCTGGGGCGGGCGGCGGCCGAGGCCGATGTCGTCGTCACCACGGGCGGGGTGTCGATGGGGGAGTTCGACGTGACCAAGATGGTGCTGGGCGACGAGGCGAATGTCGAATTCTTCCCCGTTGCGATGAAGCCGGGCAAGCCACAGGGTTTCGGGACGTTGGGCGGCACTCCGTTCTTCGGCCTTCCCGGCAACCCGGTGTCGGTGCTGGTCTCCTTCGAGCAGTTCGTGCGTCCGGCACTGCTCGCCATGCAGGGGGCCAGCGCGGTCCTTCGCCCTCGGTTGCTGGGTGTGGCTGGTGAGGAATTCCGCTCCGACCCGGCCAAGGAGGAGTTCGTCAGGGTCCGATACGCCGATCACGGCCCACCACCGACGGTGGTGGAGACGGGTGGTCGCGGGTCACATGTCATCTCGGGTGTCGCCAACGCCGACGCCTTCGCCGTGCTGCCCCTCGGCGTCGAGTTGGTGGCCCCGGGAGAGCCAGTCGTGCTCGAGTTGTTCAAGGCGGTCGAGACCAGGCCGGTGGGCGATGAGTGACCGGGAGCTGACCCACCTCAACGAGTCGGGAGAGGTTCACATGGTGGACGTGGGTGACAAGCCCTCGACCCGACGGAGGGCCGTCGCCGAGGGATTCGTGGCCATGTCACCGGATTTGGTCGAGAAGTTCTTCCAGGGAGGGCTGGCCAAGGGGGATGCCGCCGCGGTGGCGAGGATCGCCGGGATAACCGGTGCCAAGAAGACCTCCGACCTGATCCCGCTCTGTCATCCGATCACCTTGAGCTCGGTGGAGGTTTCCCTGGAGCCGGGTGGGCATGGTGTCGTGATCATCGCTACGGTTTCGACCACAGGCCAGACCGGTGTGGAGATGGAAGCCATGACGGCGGTCTCGACGGCGGCGCTCGCCATCTACGACATGGTCAAGGGTGTCGAGCGAGGTGTGACAATCGAGTCGGTGCGCCTTCGTGAGAAGGAGGGGGGACGGACCGGTACGTGGAAGCGGCCCGAGGTCGTTGATTGAGTGCATGCTCGACAACTACGCTTCGAAGAGCGGACGGAGTGATTGGTACATATGGATACGCCCCTCATAATCGCAGCGCTGGTGATCGTTGCAATCTGGGCCGTGTATCTCCTCCCTAGCGTCTTTGGGGAGCGGGGTAGCGCGTCGATCAGCTCCACCGAGGAGTTCGATCGGTGGACCCACTCGATGGCACATGTGCAAAAGCACACGGCCGCCGACCTGGCCGCGAGTCGCAAGGATCGCATTCGCCTCCGCAGACGTCGCACTCTCCTTGTCCTCAGTGGTCTCGCCGTCTTCGGTCTCGGTGCTGCCTGGTACATGGGCTCGGTCGCCTGGCTGCTCACCGGTCTCTTCTTCGGCTCCCTCGTCGCCCTCTATGTCGCCGCCCTCGCCCAGATGAAACAGCGTCGCCTCCAGCGGCTCAAGGTGACCCATGTGGCCGAACGACCCACCGAGTGGGAAGAGCCACAGGTCAAAGTCATCGCCAATTGACCCCCGACCTCTCCGAAGAGGTCCGCAACGTCCTCGACTCCCGGTTCGCCGCCCGGGAGAAGGCCATAACCGAGTCCCGGAAGGTGATCCGCGCCGCCGCCAACGGGATCCGCGCCCTCCACCGCTCCGAGTGGGACGAGGCCGCAATCCGGATCGCGGAGTCCGGGTCGGGGCTCGCCGAGATCCGCGCCACCCTGTCTTCGCATCCGGAGCTGGTGAGCCACGCCGTCTTCGTCGACGCGGCCAAGGAGTATTCCGAGGCTCGCATCACCCATGCGGTGTTCACCGGCACCGACATACCGTCGTTCCGCGATCTCGACGTCGACCCCGTTCCCTATCTCCACGGCTTGGGCGAGGCGGTTGGGGAGATGCGGAGACGGATGCTCGATCTGCTCCGTTCGGAGAAGCTGACCGAGGCGGAGGCGTTGCTCGACCAGATGGATCAGATCGTCGACCGGTTGGCCGAGATCGACTATCCGGACGGGATGACCAACGGTCTTCGCCGCACCACCGATGTCTCGCGCTCGCTGGCCGAACGCTCGCGCTCCGACCTCACCGCTACGGTCGTCCAGGAGCGGCTTCGCCAGGATCTTCGCGACCGAACCTGATGCTGTAGGGGATGCTGTCCCCACGGCGTCCCATTCGCCCGACCAGAATCCGATGGGCCGGTGAGGAGAAGTCTTCTGATCAGATGTCTTGGACATACTCATCCGTACACCGGGCCAAGGAACTCAAAGAGACTACCGATACAACTCAATCGACGCCTACCCACTGTTGACTTCGGATTTCGACAGCGCCGATCGCAACCCCGGCGAGTCCACGAAGATCTCTGTACGACTGTCCTTTCGTCAATGCCGGGCATCCCTGGTTCAAGGACCCTTGTCAGCTCGGCATCCCCGGCGAGTCTCGACTCGTCGGCGGCCATCAGATCAGGTCTCATCGCCCTGTCGATCGAGACCGCCCCTGTGTTGCCCCGCGGGATGTCGGAGACGTTGCGACGGCAGACCACAAGACGGCGGTAGCGACTGGGCGCTCGAAGGCGGTCACTGTCCACGACTACGAATGGCCCTTCGGCTTCATTCCGAAGGGCCATTCTGCGAGTTCTAATAAGGAGCATCAGGTGGAGCTGACGGGATTTGAGCCCGTGACCCCGTCGTCGCGAAAGACGCGGGCAAAGGCTACTCATAACGGCGGGTGTGGCGTTCGGGTCACGCAGTCCGACAGGCGCGGAGCACAGGTTTACGGTCGCTGCTGAATTGAGTGTTGTTCGTCGGTATTTGCCGGATAGCGCGCGGGTGGTTTCGCCGATTTTGGGGTTCGGGGACGCGCGTTATGCGCTGTGATGGATCTTCACCCGTCGATTTGGAAAGCCGTCTCCGCCGCGCTCAACGACCCTTAGGACGCTGGGACTTCGCCGGTGCCGAGCACTTCGCCGTTGGCGTCCAATAGGAGCATGGTGCCTCCGGGGAAACTCTGTGGGGAGAGCCACCAGAAGTGATAGAAACCTTCGCTCATCGCGGCCTCTACACGGATCCCGTCTGTTTGGTCGATTACGACTTGGGCGATGTCAGGGTTGAAGACCGCGCCCATTACCTGATGCACGGGGAATGGAAGCTCTTCCACGGGGGGAGCTTCCCACGTGCCGTTGCTGCGGATGAGGGTGCACGAATACATGGAACTGGTTCCTTCGGTGTTCTGCCCAAATACGACGCGAGCGGCGTCGGCTCTTTGATCGACTAGCACCAAGGGTGGAAGATCGGCTTGCAGTTGGGTTTCGCAAAGTTCGGGAGCGGCGTCCACCAGCGCGGCGTCCGCAACTGAGGGCACTGCGGCCCAATAGGCGCTGGCTTCCGGGGTGCGCACCAGAAGCGCTACCGCTGTGACAATGACAAGTGATGCGGCGACGAAGGCAAGCCGAAAGCCTGTCTTGCGGCGCTGATCCACGCGTGCGCGGTGAACGATGTCGTTGAGGTCGGTCTCGAATTGGACGGTTTCGAAGGCGACACGTACTGCTTCTTCTGTGGTGTTCATCGTTTCAACTCCTTGCCAATGGTTTCTCGCAACGTCTGAAGCCCTCGATGCAGATGAACCCTCACAGTCGAAGGCGCCACGCCGAGAACCTCGCCCGCTGCTTCAGAGTCCATGTCGAGAAGAACGCACAAGGCGATCGCTTCACGCTGCCTAGCTGGAAGCTGCAACACGAACCCGACCAAGGCATCCTCGGTCGAATCCGGCTCGACGACTCCCATGCGGTCCGTACCCAACAGCGGCACCAATCGCTTGGTCTTTCGTAGAGTCGACCTGTGGTGATTCAGAGCCGTAGTGACAACCCATGCCTCCGGCCTCGGATGCTCCGATACAGACTCCCAAGCGGAAAACGCTCGGGCGAACCTCTCCGCCGTCGCCTCCTCAGCGTCGCTTCGCGAGCCAGTAGCCGCCAGCACCGACCGATAGACAGCGTGCTTGCAGCTACGGAAGAACTCTGAAAAGTCCTCACTCACACCCATACAACGCCTGAGACACCGATTCTGTTTACTGCCGCCCTGGAAACGCAGTCGACTTTCCGGAAGCCGCAGAGCACCATCTCGAAGCGTCAGAGCGTCGAACCCGCTCGATATTCCCTAGATCCCGAGCGATAACGCACACCTCGGCCACCTGAGCAGAACGGCACGACTGTGCTCGGTTCGGATGGACTGTTAAACACCGATGTCAGGCCGTATTGCCAGGGCCATCTTTAGGTTTCTGCATCTCAGCCCCTCCTCGCATTTGGCTCGGAAGCAGCTCCTTCCCGAGCGGAGATGAACCCGAAGACCTTCGGGTCATGAGCCCTACGAGTGGGTCCTCGATAGGGGTGCTCGGCGTCGATTAGCGGTGGTCTGCATCATGTCAACCCGGAACCGCTGCCAACGAGTGTTGGCTGGTGTCGAGCTGTGTCAGGCGGTTTGACATCAGGTTGTCATCAGTGATCGAGTTCGGGCACAAGCGCTCCAAGCCGTTCGGGGATCTGCTGTAAACCGGCGGACAGGATGAGTTCGTCGTCGGAGTGTTGGCAAGCTCTTGCAGCTGATCGGTGTCGACGGGTGGCCGGACGATTTGTGGTGCAGGCAGCCCGTGTTTTGGAGCCTATTCGGCTCCGGGGAGGACGAGTCCGGACTCGTAGGCGAGCACGACGGCTTGCACCCGGTCGCGGAGCCTGAGCTTGGTGAGGACGTGGGTGACGTGTGTCTTGATGGTGGCTTCGCTTAGGAACAGGGCCGTGGCGATCTCGGCGTTGGAGAGTCCGCGGGCGATCAGTTTCAGCACGTCGAGTTCTCGGGCGGTGAGTTCGGAGAGTTCTGGCGGTGCGTGGGAGCCGGGTGGGGGCCGGCGGACGAATTCGTCGATGAGACGTTGGGTGATGGCGGGAGCGAGGAGCGAGTCTCCGGCGGCGACGACACGTACCGCATCGGCGAGCTGTTCGGGGCGGACCTCTTTGAGTAGGAAGCCGCTGGCGCCTGCCTTCATCGCTTGGTAGACGTATTCGTCGAGGTCGAAGGTGGTGAGCATGAGGACCCGCGGGGGGTGCTCGCCATCCACGATTCTTGTCGTCGCTTCGAGTCCGTCCATGCCGGGCATGCGTATGTCCATGAGCACGACGTCGGGTGCGAGCTTCTTCGTCTGGGCGACGGCTTCGTGCCCGTCGCTTGCCTCTGCAACCACCTCCATGTCGGGTTGGGCTTCGAGGATCATGCGGAAGCCACCTCGTACGAGTGCCTGGTCGTCGGCGATGAGGACGCGGATCATGGCTGATCTTCTTCGCGGGGGAGGCGAACTCGGACGGCGAAGCCGCCAGTAGTTTGCGGGCCCGCTTCCAGCTGACCTCGATAGAGGGCGACCCTTTCGCGCATGCCTACCAGTCCATGCCCGCCCGTGGGGCCGATCTGGGTGTAGCCACCCTGGTTGGTGATCTCGAGCTCTAACGCCTCTCTCCGGTGGCGGACGGTGACGTGAGCCTGGGTGGGCCCGGCGTGTTTGCGGACGTTGGTGAGCGCCTCTTGCACGATGCGGTAGGCGGCCAGGTCTATCCCGGGTGGAAGAGGGTCGGATTCGCCGACGACTGTCAGTTCGACTGGGTTCCCGGCTTTACGTGTCTCCTCGGCGAGGGTGTCGAGCTGGGCGAGGCCCGGTTGGGGTTCGAGCGCCGATCCGTTTCCCATCCCCAGGATCCCGAGCAGGCGGCGGAGCTCCCCGAGCGCCTGGCGGCCGGTCTGCTCAACCGTGAGGACGGGTTCCAGGGCACGGTCGGGATCGGCGGCGAGCAGGAGGCGTGCTGCCCCCGCTTGCACGGTCATCACGGTGACGGAATGGGCGACGACGTCGTGTAGCTCGCGGGCGATCTGTTGGCGTTCGGCAGCAACCGCAAGCTGGGCCAGCTCTTTGCGTTCTCGAAGGATACGGGCTGCTCCCTCCTCGAGCTCGGCGGAACGAATCGTCCGCCGCTGAAGGGCGTAGGCGATGAGGCATACGGTGCCGCCGAAGACCATGCCCCACACAGCCTGCTCGAGACCGATGCGTACATCGACTTGGGCGACGATGACGATGGACCCGAATCCGATGACCGCCCCCGCGATGGCCTGTCCTTTCGGGTTGCATGCACCGACCACCCAGAAAGCGAGAAGAAGCGCGGCGAGCGCGGTCGCTTCAGCGCCCAGAGTCGGATCTGCGAACGCCGAGGCGGCCTGCACCATGAAAGCGAACACCGGTGCCGCGAAGGGGAGACGCCGCCGGAGGAGGAGCGGGAGCGTCCAGAGGAGCGAGGCGACGATGAAGACCGCTCGCGGACCGGGCCCGGGCATCTGCCAGGCTTTGATCTCGGCGACGATGACCAGCACCACCAGGACGACGTCAAGGGAGAAACGACGGAGCAGGGAAGCGAAACCGGTTGCGGTCAGGCCCTCTCCACGGATGCGGTCGACTCGGGACCTCCGGCCAGGCTCGGATCGGGTGGGCCTGTCGGGACCGACAGCCCAGCGGGTGGCGGCGTCTGTGCGTAGCAGCCCGAGCAGGCGGCGCATTTCGGCGAGTGCCTGCCGGCCGGTCTCCTCGATTGAAAGGAGCGGCACGCGGGCGCGCTCGGCCTGGTCGCCGATGAGGAGCAGCCGCGCCGCACCGGCCTGGATCGTCATCCCGCTCACCGAATGGGCGATGACGTCGTGGAGATCGCCTGCGATCCGAGCGCGCTCTTTGGTCACCGCCGCCTGGGTACGCCTCTCCTGCTCCTGTTCGAGGCGTGCCGAGCGCTCCTCGAGTTCGAGCAACCGCCGCGCTCTTCCCTGGCTGGCGAAGCCTCCCAGTGAGACGGCTCCCAAGAGGAGCAGCACCCCCAAGAGGCCGAGTTCGGATTGCGTGGTCGTGACAACGAACTCGAGGCCGGCGCTGCGACCGGCGGCCGTTACCCCGGCGAGGCCGATAACAACACCGGCGAACGCCTGCTCCCCCTTACTGTGAGCGCCGGCGAACCAGAACGCCAGCCCTAACGAAACCAACGAGAACTCGGACAGGATCTCGCCATTGGCCGCCGCGGCCGGATCTGCCAGGGATGCGCCCGCCAACCCGGCGGTGACGAGAGCGGGACCCGCAAACGGGAAGCGCCGCCGGGCGAGCAATGGCACCGTCCCGAAAAACGCAGCCGCCACCGCGGCCAACCCGTGGCCCTCCACCCAGTTGGCGAGCTGCCAGACGGCTCCAAGGACCACGACGGCCCCATCCACGGCATGGCGCTGGACAAGAGTCCGCAGTCTCATTGCTGCAACGTAACCGGAGGCGCCCTCCTTCGCATCAGTCGTCACGCCCATTCGGCTACGACCTGAGATTGACCCGGACAAGACCTGGCGGCGAGGTCGGACTGTCGCAGATCCCACCCAGGACCGAGAACAAATGAGAACGGCGGGCGACGACTTTTCGGCCAGCTGTCCATAGCGTCACCTCACAGGTACTGAGCCTCACCCGTGTAAAGGGATGAATCCAGTAAGGAGATGACGGAATGGGGACAACAGTGACCGGATCGGCTGCCACGACCCAGTGGCGAACGATTCTTCTCGCCCTGGTCGCGGTCGGTCTGGCCTGCGCCCCTTGGTCCTGGGTCGTGGACGGGGTGACACCGTCATGGGTGGTCTACCCGGTCGTCCTACTCGTCGGGCTGTGGCGTATCGCCAGGGGTGGAGGCGCCCTGTACCTCGGGGTCGCGGCCACCATCTTCCTGTTGGTTCACGTCCCCTGGACCTCGACCGCCTTCATCGGCCAGCGCATCAATCCCCTCCCCGCCGACATCGCCGTTCACCACGTCGAGTGGACAGTCACGCTGTTCATCGTCCCCCTGTTGACCGCCTTCACCGGGTTTGCCGCCCGGTGGCAGACCCGGACATCGAAATCGACCCAACCGCCCCTCGGGGCAGAAAGGGGGCTCCCATGAGCCAGAAGAACAGAAGTCGTGTCGGGATCGCGCTAGTCGCGGTAATCGGATGGCTGCTCCTCACCACCACCAATGCGCTCGCCCAGGGCCCGCCAATCGTCAAGCAGACCGAGCGGCTGGTGGACGAGACATCGACCGAGATCGACGTCCACCCCTGCACCGCGCAGCCCGCGGAGTTAACCCTGGTCCAGAGTGGTGTCATCCACTTCAGCGCATTCGCCGACGGCACGGTCCACTTCACCGGCACCCTACGCGGCACGTTCTCCGCCGACGCCCTACCCCCCGACGGCATACCCGACGCCACCGGCGAGTTCGTCGTCACCTTCGGCGGCAACGGGATGCTGCTCGAGGAGGGCGGTGCGGTCGGCAAAGGTGTGGGTGCGTTCATCCTCAACGGCCGAGGCACCAACGCCGACGGCTCCACCTTCAGCTTCCATGAGAACGGACACACCGTCTTCGACGCAGACGGTGTCCCCAAGCTGGACTTGACCAAGACTCGCGTCAACTGCCCGTAAACGCTGAAACGTGGTGGAGGGGCAGCTCGAGACCCCTCCACCACGCACAGCTTCGCATCGACCGGACCATCAGACCGGATCGCAATGAGCCAGACAGGATCGAGAATGAGAAGGTTGCGTCTCGCCACCGTGGGTGCGGTGTCCGCTCTGATCGGCGTCATCTGCTTCCTCGCCGGTGTCGTGTTGATGGTCTCGGCCGGCGTCGACACCCTCATCCCAGAGACAGGCGTGCAGGGTCTGAGCTGGATCACAGACGTCCAAGACGCTGGGGGGTCCTTCTTCGTCGGTGCCTGGCTGGGGATCATCGGCGGTCTTCTCCTGCTCATCGCCCTGGTCGGGTTCTACGACGCTCTGCGGGAAGCCGGAACGGTGCTGATCATCGCCCCCATCACCGCTGCTGTCGGCACCACCAGCTCAAGAGTGCGGACAAGGCCGAGATTGCTCGCGCCGTTCGAAGAATCGTCACCGGGGAGGCGATCTTCGCAACCGCCGGACCGGCCAACGGGTTCCTCCCCGACCGGCAGCGTCGGGATCGCCGCTGTCCCTTCCCAAGTTCACCCAACGGCAGCGGGAGGTCCTCCATCTTGAACCGCCAAAGGTCACAACAGCCAAACCGCCGGCCGGCAGGATTTGACCCCCACCGGTCAGGACGCCGATGAGTATGCCTAACCCGGTCAGAAGCGTCATCACCTTCGATTGGGCATCTCGTAACGATGTCGGAGCGGCCGTCCGTTAGATAACGCTGGACAGGAGAAACAGCAACGGCACAACCTGGACCTGGACTTGAACACGACGAGGCGATCAGCGACCGCGCTGAACCTTTGCGAGCCGGCGGGTGGCGGTTCTTCCTGATCCTCGTTCTGGTCCTCGCGGGCTGCGTCGGGCCCCGGCCAAGCGAGACCTCCACCACCGCCGTCGACGCCCACGCCGCACTCGGGGCCCGGATGGACACAGCAGCCGCCGCCGCCCAGCGCGAGATCCTCGCCGCGGGATTCTCCGTCGCTGTCGTCCGTCAGGGCCAACCGGTGCTGGCCAAGGGCTACGGGTATGCGGACCTAGCCGAGGAGGTTCCGGCCTCCGCGAACACCATCTACAGGCTGGCCTCTATCACCAAGCAGTTCACGGCCGCCGCGGTGCTCCAACTTGCCGAGGAGGGAAAACTCTCGCTCGAAGATCGGATCAGCGACTACCTGCCCGAATACCCGGCCTCTGGCCAGCGGATCACGATCCGCAACCTCCTGTCGCACACCTCGGGCCTGTCTGATGTGGCGGTCTTCCCCATCTTCGAAGAGGGTGGCGTGGGATACACCCGAGACCAGATCATCGACCTGGTCGCTTTGCAGCCGCTCGATTTCGAGCCGGGGACGGGGCATTCCTATAGCAACGTGGGATTCATGCTCGCCGGGGTGGTGATCGAGCAGGTCACCGGGACCACCTACGCCGACTACCTGACGAACGAGATCCTCCGGCCGCTAGGACTCGACCAGACCTCGTTCTGCCCCGATGAGCAGCCACGAGCCGATCGATGGGCTCACGGATACGACCTTCAGTATGGCAACTGGCCCCGGGCCCTCCGCCTCGGTCGGGCACCGGCGTTAGTCGACCCCGCCCCCATCAACATGGAGATGGTGTCGTCGGCAGGAGGGCTGTGTTCGACGGCGACGGACCTGGCCCGGTGGCCCGGGCTGCTCCGGTCGTTCCTGGCCCCGGCCTCATACCGCGAGATGTCCGAGCCCACGGTGCTAGCCGACGGCACCAAGGTGCCGTATGGGCTGGGGCTCCAGATCCGCGAGTTCGGGGCACACCCCGCCCTGTCCCATGGCGGAGTCGTCAACGGATTCATCAGCGTGATCGCCGACTTCCCGGAGGACGACCTGACGGTGGCGATACTCGTCAACACCCGGCTGCTCACCCTGGAGACGGGGGTCCAGCTGGCGAATCGGGTCCTGGGCGCGGTCTTCGACGAACCAACGAGCCAATGGAGCGACCCCCTGGAAGCGCCAATCCCGGGGACGTGAGAAGGATGGCGAGGAACCACAACGCTCAACGAGGCGGGATCGCCGCCATCGCGGCCGGAGGACTGGTAGTCGTGGCCCTCATCGGCCCGACGGCCTGGGCCGGACTATGGCTGGCCCTGACACCGGCTGCGGCGCTGCTGATCCTGGCCACCCGAGAGCTCCACGCGGCTTGGCGACCTCGCGACGGACGCCTGGGCACGGTCGGTGCGCGCGTCCTCGCAACGGGTGCCGGGGCCTTGCTGTCCCTGATGGTCATCGGCACGGCCGCTACGGCCACCCTGGGTCTGGAGCCGGCGTGGTTGGCCCTCCCAGTAGAGGTGGCGGGCTACGCCTTCCTTGCGGGCGCGGCGCTGTTCGGTGCGGCTGCGTTCCGGGCCCAAACCGGGCCTCGGTGGGCCGCGGTTCTGTTCGCGGCGAGCCTGCCTCTGGGCTTGGTACTGGACGCCGCCACGAATTTGTTCCCCTTTGGCGAGCTGTTCTTCTTCGCTGGATTCGGGTTTTATCTCGGGCTGGGGCTCTTCGCTCTGTCCCTCATACGATTAGGTCTAGCGGCCCGCCGACAAGAACTTGGGCAGCAGCAAGGTGGAAGGCTTAATCCGACGCAGCCGGCGTGAGCTTCAAAGGAAAGGTCAGCAAACCAATGTGCAAACGCCAAAGAGGACACAGCTCGAGACGACAAGACACGAACGCACTCTGAGACAGCCTGAAACCCTGACGATGCCTCACAGAACGCGATGGGAGGACATAGGACGCAACAACGTCCGGCACACTTTTAACCCGTTGGTTGTGGGTTCGAGTCCCACGGGGCCCGCCACCGCGACGTTCACCGGGTGGCCATGAGGCATCAGGGAACATCCCGATGTGCCGATCGTCCCAAAGCGTCGATGCTTGGAGGTATCAGCAGCCGCATCGACGGGAATGTCGATCCATGAGTCAACCGAAGGAGTCCCGGTGCCCGGATCTGGTCTGATCAACGCCCTCGAATCCTGGGTGGCCGCCGGTCTGATCACCGACGATCAGGCCCAGGCGATTCAGGAGCACGAATCCAGGGCACGCGAGCGCGAGCTCCCCGGTTGGGTCGAGCCGGTCGCCTACCTTGGTGCGGCCCTGATCGCGGTGGCGCTCTTCCTGTTCGGTGTTCAGGTGTGGGACCAATTGGCGGTCTGGGGACAAGTCGCCCTGAGCACCCTCATCACCCTCGTTCTCATTGTCACCGGAATGACTCTTCGTCGCTTCGATTCCGCGCCCGCCTACCGAGCCGCCTCGTTCGCCTGGTTTCTCGCGGTTGCGGGAGTCGCCGCAACCTCGGCGCTGATCTTCTCCGATGTTCTCGAGCTGGACTTCGACTGGGCCAGCCTTCTCACGGCCGGCGTTTCGCTCGTCGCGGGCGTGGGCCTCTATCTGGTGGCTCGGACAACCCTCCAGCAGGTGGCCATCGCGGGAGCCACAGTATTCCTGTTGGCCACCCTGCCCGGCGTTCTACCCCTCGGCGAGGAGGCCTGGATGTTCGGTCTGGTATTCCTCGCAGTTGGTGTCATCTGGTTGTTGTTCACATGGGCCGGTTACTTCACCCCGCAAGCCACGGGATGGGTACTCGGCTCTTTGTTCACAATCGCGGTCGGTTTCGGATCCGTCGATGACAACGCCATCTGGTCGGGTATCGGCATCGCGATCGGTCTGGCACTTGTCTGGCTGTCCACCCGTCTCGATCGTCGCGCGTTACTCGGTCTCGGCGTGTTGGCACTAGTGATCTGGATCCCGACCACCGTCATCATTCTCTTCGAGGAGTCGATCGCCGTTCCGGTGGCCATCCTCATAACAGGTGTCGTCACTCTCACTGTGGTCGTGGCCGCGGTCCGTCTCGGCAAACGCCGAACCTCGGAGGAGTCCAAGCCAACCACTTCAGGAGGTGTGTGATGGCCAGTCTCGACCGTCGGCTACTGGCGGTCGTCGTGGCAGGCGTCATCGTGGTGGCTACGACATTGATCATCGTGTTCATCGCGATAGTGCCGACACCGGAGTTCCCCCCGCTTCAGGCTGGTCAACAGACCGGGTTCGTGGCCTATTCAGTCGACGGCGACGGTGAGGCCGGCCCGGTGAGAATCGTCGATCTGGCCACCACCGAGGTGGTTGTCGTCGACGCCAGACGTGAGATGGAACTCGTGGGCTGGGACTCCGATGGCAATCTGGTGGTTGTCAACTGGGCAACTGGAGGGCAGTTTGCCCTGTTTGATCCCGCAACCGGTGAAGAGGTCGGGACCATGGACTCCGACGACGGTGAGAAGCTGTTCCAGGAAGGGCAGGTTTTCATCAATCGAGACGATGGAAATGTCACCCTCGAGCAACTCGATGGTGCCGGGACGGCGAGTTTCACTGCCCCCGAGGCATATGACATTGGTTATGCGGTCTCGATGGGAGACGACCGCATCGTCTTCGTGGATGAGCTCGGTCGGTTGGCCGTCACCTACACGGGAAAAGATGTGGCCCCTGTCTTGGTTGCCTCCGACGCCGTGGAATGGTCGAGGGTCGTGGCGAGACCCTAATCAGGGCGAACATCTGCACGGGCCGGTCACCACCTGTCCGAGAGGCATCCAAGTCGACATCCCCCAAGTGGTCCTCCAACAACGATCGCCTCCCTCATCTCCAGATAACTGTTGCACACGTCGTCAAAGCCACTTACACCTTTCCGCATCTTTTTGGGCCGCCTCGGACGAGGCTCGTGATGTGGTGATGAAAGCCGCTACCGATTGCCGGTTCTGGATCGGCGTGAGCGGACCAATCACGATCAGATCATCGCGCGTTATGCGCTCGCAGTTCTCGTGCCCTGCCTCTTCGCTTAGAAGCACGGCCGAGGATCTCTTTGGGAGAGCGTGCAACGCTTACCTCCAATCAGGCGTGTCGTAGGTGACAGATGGATTCAGACGCTAAGGGCTACCAGGAGCTGCGGTTCGAGCTGACTCGTCTGGCCACGGCGCTAGTTGGACCTTCGGAGGCGGAAGACATAGTGGCCGACGTGGTGACGAGGGTTCTGGAGCGGCCGGGTGGCCTTGCAAGGTTGAAGGACCCTCGGAGTTACATGGTTATGCTGGGCGTTTAACGAAACCGGAAGATGGTCACCGGACCTCGGACCGATGGAGAGCATGTTTGCGGTTGAGAACAAGGCCAACGAGGAGGAGACCTCATGTACGCACGGGTAACCATGGTTCAAGGACCGCCCGAATCTGCTGATGCTTCGCTCAAAGTGATGCGGGAGCAGATACTCCCGCGAGCACGCGACATCGCAGGGTTCAAGGGCATACTTTCGCTCGTGAATCGCGAGACAGGGAAGGGCCTCACGGCGACCTTTTGGGAGAGTGACGAGGCGATGAAGGCCAGCGAAGAAGCCGCCGACCAGCTTCGGGATCAGGCCGTCAGCGCCGTAGATGGATCGGAACTCGTCTCCGTGGAGCGATACGAAGTGGAGCTAGACGAACGCTGAGTGCACGGCTCGGTCTCCGGCGGTACCGCCTCGGATAACAGCAAGGTACCTGTGGAAGCAGTGTGGACGCGGGACGCGTTTCCGGACCTGTCCGGCTGGTTCATGCACGTCGAGAAGCACGCCAACCTATCCAGAGTCACCCAAAGCGCGTACATAACGGCACTCTTTGTGTCAAGTGCCGTTTTGGGGCGTGTTCTGGACGCGGGGGATCGGCCCCAGTCTCGCAGTTGGGGTTGGTCGTAGTGTTGGTGTTGGGTCCGGGAAGTGACTTATCCGAAGCGCCGGTGTTTCAGGGTGTAAGCCGGCCACGCCGGAGTCAGAGTCGTCCCTGGGTGTCCTCCCGGACCCGCCATCGGAGTCAGCTGCTGCGACGTCGAGCGTCGGCGAGGAGACGCCGGTAGACGACGTCGGAGATGCGCCGTTTCAGCGCCCGGATGGCTTCTTTGGTGGTCTTTCCCTCGGCGAGTTTCTTTTGGTAGTAGTCCCGGCCTTCGCTGGGGTAGCGGAGCTGGCTGACCGCGGCGATGTGGAGGACGTGGTTGAGCTTGCGGTTCCCTCTCGGGTTGAGCCGATGCCGTCTCCTGTCGCCTGAGGACGCCTCGATGGGGGCGGTGGCGTTGTAGGAAGCGAAATGCCCGGCGGTGGGGAACCGGGTGATGTCACCCACCGAACCCAAGATGATGGCCGCTCCGATCGGTCCGATCCCGCGGATGTCACACAGGGTCGTGGCGGAAGCCTCCACGGCAGCTCGGATCCGTCTCTTCGACGCTTTCATCTGACCTTCCAAGCGGGCGATGTCATCGACCAGTTCGGTGGCGATCACCACCCGTTGGTGTGTCACCTGGTCGGCGACATCCACCTGCTCGAGCAGCGATAGGGCTTTGTTGACAGTCATTTCCGAGGCGAGACCGCCAGGAGCCAATTCCATCAGCAGGGCGTGGAGACGACAGGCCACCTTGTTCTTGAGCCGGGCGACGTCTCGGTGCCGTTTCGCCAAAAGGCCCAACACTCGGACGTGGTCATCGGCCTGCACCATCGCCAACCCCGAATGGCGCAAAGCGGCGATCGCCACCGACCGGGCATCATTCGGATCGGTCTTCTGGGACTTGCCCGATCCCAACAGGCGAACCCGCGACGCCATCATCGCTGGCACATCGATCACCCGCTCCCCGGCCGCCACCAGCTGCTGGGACACCAGATAGCCCATCCCCCGAGCCGACTCCACTGCCCACACCCGATCTGGATACGTCAACGCCCACTCGCAGAGCTCACCAGTCTGGCCATTAGACGTCCGCACCCGGACCTCGTCGACCACCCTCTCGTTTCGGTCGATCACCACCGCTGTGTGTGACCCCTTATGAGGGTCAATCCCGATCATCACCATCGCATGCCCTTTCTGTCGGCAACCGGAGCCGCAGCGGGCAAGCCTGATTCGGGTCGATGTGCTCTCGCCTCTTTCGAGCCACGCCACAGCCGAAAAGTTGTCGTTGGGCGGTGGAGAGCCGGTGTGATTGGTCGACTGAGCTGACAGACACTGCCGAGATGGGTGACGATTGAAACTGCTCCGGCGGGATCATGGTTTGGAAGTCCCAGATCAAGAGGATGCCTACTTGGAACAGAGCAGCCAAAGAGCGCCAATTCATTTCCGATGCTCCCCTGTAAGTGGGTTGCCTGAAGGCGACCCAGGTACTGGTAGGCGACAGAAGTGACCGAACGACTGTTCAACGGGGATGAACCGGCCAGGTCGGGAGACAAACTCCGAGCCAGCTCGATCAAGACCTGAAAGAACTTCTGTACAAGGCGTTTG
>DATKCZ010000043.1:0-4792 GCA_035512955.1 Acidimicrobiia bacterium | reverse complement strand
CGATCGAACATCGACCGGAAACCCGATCTGGTTCGGGAGCGTCCCGACACCTTCTCAATGGTGGGAACGCCCGAATAGGCGAAGGCGATGGTGTCGTCGGCGAGGAACTGCAGCAGCTCTCCAGCCACGGTCAGGGCGAAGACGTCGCCGTTCCTCTCGACATCGACGACCTCGAGCGGCCACGCTCCCAGACCCCCGCCATCCGACTCGACGGCTAGGTGGTGCTCGGCCACGTCGAGATCAACCCTCAAGCCCGGGCCGGGTTCATCCGGCAGGAGTAGCTGACCCTTGAAACGCATATCCAATACCTCGGAGTTGATTCGGCAGCCGGGCCCGAATACTTGAACGGCATGTGCCTCTCCGGGGTGGAGATGCCTCAGAAGCCCCGCGACTGGCTCGCCCACGGCGGGGGGTCGCCCCCTTCGAACTCGGCGACCGACGGACCTCCGAGCCCCGTCAACCAGCGACGGCCCAACACATAGGTGACTACGAGGAGCACGAGGAGGGTGGGCCAGCCGAGGATCAGCCGGGCCCCCGCCAGCAATTCTGTGCTCCCAGCCTCATAGAGACGCCACTGCAGAAGAGTTCGGCCGGCGAAGTAGAGGAGCCAGATCCAACTGGCCCGGGTGTAGGCGGGCCGGACCCGGGGATGCCAGTACCAGGCGACGGGCCATCCTCTCGCCAGCCAGCTGGTCCACGCCACGAACGGACGCCCCACAGCGATGGAGACGACGATGACCAGGCTGGTGAGCCCACCACTGAGGATGCCGGGAACGAAGAAGTCATCGGCTGAGCCAGATCGCAGAGCGAGCATCGCGGCAACCACGACGCCGCCCAGTCCGGCGACGGCGAAGCGGACTGGCTTTCCTCGATAGATCCTCCACAGAGTGATCCCAACCGCACTGCCCACCCCGAGGAAGGCCGCCGCCAGCACACCCCAGACTTCATGGGCGATGACGAAGACGAGGGGCGGGACCATCCCGTCGGCGACAGCTACTCGACCTGAGACGAGCTCGCTCAGCTCCTCACGGATCTCCGACAGATTCAACGGGTCGCTTCCGAGCCGAGGAGCGGCTCCCCAATACCGATGGAGCTGAAGGACGCCCTGACCAGGTAGACGGCAGCGGCCAAATTCCCCAGCACCACCAACGCCAGCCTCCAGACCGCGACGACCACGGGGCTCTTCTCCCGCTGTGCGATCCACGCGGCAAAGAAGATGAGCCCGACATAGAGGTCGACGAGAGTGACCCGGCCCCAAGTGAGGCTCCATATCGAGGAACCCTCTTCGAAGAAGTCACCGGAGACGAGCCAGTAGATGATGACGGCAATCATCACCACCAGGCCGAGAATGGACAGGGCCCTGATCGTTCTCATATCTCCCTCCATTCGGAACCGGCACCGCTCTCGGACGACAGGCAAGCGGACAAGCCGGGTCAAACCCCTGCCTACTCCCGGGTCAGGTCGGCTAACACCGCGAAATGATCCGAGGCCTGTGACTCGATCACCTCCACGTCGACGGTGGTCAGGTCGGGGGTGTGGAACACATAGTCGATGCGATATCGAGGGTCGGCTGCATTGGCGGTGTAGCCGTCGCCCGATCCGGCCATCGCCCAGGAGTCGATCCATCCGGCATCCAAGAGCTCTTCCACCTGACGCCAGCCGGGGCGGGCGTTGAGATCGCCCACCAGCACCGCAGGCTCGCGCCCCGCCCACTTCTCGATGACTACTGCCAGCTGCTCGTGGTGAACCGGGTAGAGGTCTGCTTCGGGATCTTGGTCATGGGTGTCGGAGTCGTTGATGTGCTGGAGATGCGTGGAGATGAACAGCACCTCACCCTCCGGGGTGGCCACGGGGGCGGCGAGGTAACCCCGCTGGTAAGGGGTGCCCACTCTGGGAAGAAGGTGACGCTCGACGTCGCCGAGCGGGTAGCGACTCAAGATGGCGTTGCCCCACACCGGGTCGGTGGTGCCCATGAAGACGACATGCTCCCAACCGAGACGCTCTCCGAGCAGATACACCAGATCGGTGTTGGCGTTGAGCAAACCCGCCCGCGCCACCTCCTGGAGCCCGACCACGGCTGCCCCGCTGTCCTCGATCACCGCGGCGATCGCCCCCACGTCCATCTCTCCCCCGGTGTCGAAGGCCTGATGGAGGTTGTAGGCCATGTACCGCACCGGCCCGGTGTCGGAGGCGTCGGGCAGCGACCGCGCCCCGAGCAGGCCGACCAGAGGAAGGACGATCGCCAGCGAGACCAGAATCGGGATCCCGTCGGGAACCGTCCCGCCGAGGATCGGGCGTCGGGCGAGCACAGCTGCCAACACGAACACCACCAGGAGGACCGCTCCACCGACCCGCGCTTGGAGCTGACTGAATCCGAGATCGAGGTCGAGGGGCAGGTAATAGGCGAATCCGACCATCAAGAAGAGCAACGACCCGCCGGTAAAGGCGACGGTGGCAGGTGTGACCCCGGTACCCGGCGTGTCGGGAACCATGCCCGCCCAGACAACGCCTGCAGCGGGGATTGCCAGGAGAACCAGCGCCGAGAACAAGACCTCCGGGCCATCGGCGAAAACCACCGTCGTGGCCACGATGATGACGGCGAGTGCGACCACTGGCCGCGAGCCACCAAACCGTTGTGCCGCCCACAGGCCGACGACGTTGAGGGCGGTGATTCCCACCGCCACGATCCCCGTCGGCAAGTTGGTCATCTCCGAGATCCAGCCCGGCGACTGCAGCACCTGATACTGGACGAAGAGATAGGGGCCGAAGCCGAGAAGGGCGAAAGCGGGTCCCCAACGAGGGCCGGAGCGGGTGGGAGTGGCGATGGTCACTGTCAGGTAGACGGCAGCTATGGCCAGGGCCACCGTCGCCGCGAATGCAGCCACTCCCGGCCGGTAGGCGAGATCGAGGGTGGACCCAAGGCCCTTGATAGCCGAGTCGAGGGTGATGCCGACCAGGACGCCACCGACCAACACCTCCCGACCAAGACTGAGCAGCAGAGGGAGCAACCCGACCAGCGCCGCCACCGCAACCCCCGAGGTCCAGTGATCCAGGGCGGGATCTTCGAGCACCTGGTTGGCGACCCGGGCCACAGCCAGCACCACCACACCCAGCAGCAGGCTGTAACGGAGAGACAGCCAGCGCGACAGCGCCGGTAGCAAGAGCCCGGCCAGAAATGGGGCGGCGGCGATCGGGATGAGGTCGAGGGCCCCAATGCCCACCGTGTCCCGCTGGTACCACCCCAGCGAGCCGAAGTGAAACCTGGCCATCTCGATCCCGAGCACGAAGACCAGGGCCGTGAACAGGATACCCAACCTGGTGGTTCTCATCGAGGCCGAAGACTACGGCAACGGAGTCGGAGCCGATCGCCTATCCGATTCAGCACGTGGTCCACGGATCGAGACGGTGAAACGCCGACCAGGGCCGGAGGCGGTTCCTCAGCCCGACCCCGGCCTGACTAGCTGTTGCGAATTCTCTCCATCACCACCCACCGGAGACAGTGTTGGAGCAGATCGTCGTCGTGCCTTCCTCACACACCTGATAGGTGGCCGATCCCCCTCCTCGACCCAGTGGCCCGTCCTGGTATGCCCCGTCGTTGACGGTTGTGGCGATGATGGAGCCGTCGCGATAGACGTCGATGTTGGCCGACGTGGCCCCGCTCCAGGTGAGGTCGGCGTACTGCACACCCCGCACCTTGAAGAAGTTGACGGCGAGTGTGAAGGCGTCGCTGTCCCCCACGGTGATCGTGACACTGGCCGAGCCGGTGTTACCACCTGAGTCGGTCACCGTCGCGGTTATGACGTGGGTCCCATCGCTCAAAGTGGCGCTGAAAGAGCCGCCACTACCGATCGCACCATCACGGTCCGAAGTCCACGCCAGATTGTTCGTGAGGTCGCCGTCTTCGGTGTCCGAAGCCGATCCGCTGAAGGTGATGGTCTCACCCGAGGAGAAGGAGGCACCATCGGTCGGGCTGCTGATCGTCACCGTCGGCGCCGCATCCACCACGTCCACCGTGATGCTGTCCGAGCCGGTGTTACCCACCGAGTCGATCACCGAGGCGGTTATGACGTGGGTCCCATCGCTCAAGGTGGCGCTGAAAGAGCCACCGGTGCCGATCTGACCATCGAGGTCCGAGGTCCACTCCAGACTCCCGGTGATATCCCCGTCCTCGACATCAGACGCCGACCCGGCGAACGAGATCGACTCACCCGAGGAGAACGAGGCACCATCGGTCGGGCTGTCGATCGACACCGCCGGCGACGCATCGATGTTGCCGTCGGTCACCGTCTGCACCGCGCTATACACGTTGAGCCGCCCATTGGCCCACAGAGATCCCGTGCCGGAGATCGCGTCGGCGGTGGTCTCGAGGGTGGAGCGGACCGCGTCGTTGCTCAGCCCGGTGTCGACGGCGAAGAGCAGCGCCGCCGCCCCGGCCACTTGCGGAGCCGCCATCGACGTGCCCTGTAGTTGGTCGTAGTGGGTGTCATAACACGGGCTGAGCAGCCCCATCGCCCGACACGAGGTGAGGTAGACCCCGTAGGTGGGCATGGTGCTGTAGATGCCCCCTGGGTCGTCGTAGGTGCTCATCTGCCCGCCGGGTGCGGCGAGGTCGACCCAATCGGCCCCGTAGTTGGAATACGAGGCGCGGCCGTCGCTCGAGTTGGTGGCGGCGATGGCCATCACCGGCTCGTGCGCAGCCGGGTAGCTCTTGGTCGTCGTGTCGGAGTTGCCCGCCGAGGCGACGATGAGGACCCCCTGGCCGTCCGCGTAGTTGATGGCGTCGATCTCCGCC
>DATKCZ010000042.1:0-2535 GCA_035512955.1 Acidimicrobiia bacterium | reverse complement strand
CCGGCGGGGAGGTACCCCTTCTCCGCGGTGCGCTCACCGACGTGGCCGTTGAGGCTGAAGGTCTCCCCTGGCAGGATCAGGACACCGTCGACGGCATCTGCGATCAGATGGATGTTGGTGACCCGATCCTCACAGCAGTCGTGATAGGTGGTGAACTGGGAGACGAGATGCTTGACGTTGAGGCTCTCCAGGTACTCGGTGGTCAGCTCCGGCTCGGCGCCCTCGACGATGGGGAGCTCACCGGTGCGCTCCTCGGTCAAGCTCGCCTCGTACAACCGGGCCGCGGTCTCGACCTCGTCGATGCGAGTCCCGTTGCTACCAGGCTGCACCGAGACCGTGTTGTCGTCGTTGATGATGAACCGGGCGTCGACGGGCTCCGCCTCGAACTGGGCGCGCACCGCGTCCAGATAGCCATCGATGATCCCGGGGTCGAAGGAGTTGATGATCCGGGGCGGGCTGTTGGTGCCCGTCTCGGAGACGAAGGCCTCTATGAGCTGTTCGACGGTGATCACGGTCTGCTCATCTTCGTGAACCATCGAGATCGGCCCGTCGAGCATCCGACGGGCCTCCGCCAGGGCGGCATCGACCTCGGCGGCGGTGAGCTCTGGCCGTACCGTCACCGTTGGTATCTCCCGGGTCTCCGGCTCCTCGGCGAGCAGTGACTCGAGGACGATCCGGGCGGCGGGGGCCCGGTCGACACCGACTCCGGTCTGGGGATAGACGGCGACCAGCTCGCCCTCCTCGAGCTCGACCGAGCCGAGGTCTATTGGCTTGGCGATGACCTCGGTGTCCCACTCGTTGAAGATCTCGTCTATGGCCATGTCACTCATGGAGCCCCGCAGCTCGATCTCGGTGGTGTCGAAAATGTTGCTCAGCCAGAAGAGGAACTGACTGGCGAAGTTCCCCTCCCGCCCCACCGTCATCGCCGCTCCCACCACGGCCTCCTCGTCGATGTCGAGCCCGGTGTAGCCCGGCTCCAACTCGACGTTCTGACCGTCGACCACGAAGCCGGCCGGTCTTGCCAGTCGCTCCATCTCGAGGGCGCCCAACGTGTTCAGGGCCTCGTCCTCCGTCTGACCGCCGATCTCGGCCTCGGTGACCTCGACACGACCCATCACCTCCCCCGCCGAAGCCCAGCGGGTCAGCCCATATGCCCCGAAGAGGACGGCGAACAGGGCGCCAACGACCATGACCGCGGCTAGGAGTGGGTGGATGCGGAAGGAGAGTTGCGTATTCATCTGGAGGGCCACCCCGATTGGCCCAAGCCGTGGAAATTCGATGGTACCGCTGGCGCCTTTGTTAGCGGAACCCAAATCGACACTGCCGGGGTATACCCTCGGCGGAGATGCTGGTCTCCATCCCCCACGTGATTCCCGGCGACGACATACGGGTGTCGGCATCGACGTACGTCGCCTGGAAGAAGTGCCCGGACAGCGCAAACGCGCGTTTGCAGGGCTTTTACGGGCCCGATTCCCGGCCCGCCTTCCTGGGAAGCCTGGCCCATCGCATCTTCGCCCGACACCTCACTGGAGGGCCGATCGCCAGCGAGGAGTTCGTCCAGGCCTGTCGGGAGGAGATCGGCGGCTCGAGCCTCAACCACAAGTTGGGAGGGCTCGAGCTGAGGCCATCGGCGCTTGCCGGCGTGATCGAGGAGGTGCGCGGGCTCTACGAGCGCTTCATCAGGCTTCCCGGTGAGGGCTTCGAGGGGTCGGAGGTGGCCATGGACCACGTCACCGATGACGGGGTCGAATTGGTAGGGACCATCGACGCCGTGTATCGCGAGGATCTGGGTGGGCACCGTCTCGTCGACTGGAAGACGGGGGAGATCGGTGACGCCGAGGACCAGCTCCTCTTCTACTCGCTGCTCTGGGCGCTGGGCCACGAAGAGCTGCCCGCCTATGTCGAGGCGGTCTCGGTGAAGACCGGAGAGCGGTATCGCACCGTGCCCTCCACCGGCGACGTGGGCCGGGTGGCGTCCGAGATCGGGCAGCTCGCCAACGAGATGCGCCGCGCGTGGGGTGATGGCCTGGCGTTGCAGCGCCATGGAGGGCCGTGGTGCAGGTACTGCCCGATACTCGACGATTGCCCCGAGGGCCAGGCCACCGAGGCGCTGCTCAGATGACGGCCATGTGGACATGCCAACCGGGATCAGCCCACCCAGACCGGGAACCGCCGACTCACCGAAGACCTGGAGGTGTGGAGCGATCAGGACGACGGCGAGATCACGCCTGGCGCGATCAAGATCGAGGGGAGCCGGTATCGCTGGTTCCGACTGGACGCCCCCGGTGAGAGGTCTCAGGTGTAGACGGAGGCGCCACCCGGGTGAACCGGGCAGCGCCTCCTGTTCTCGACCCGTCAGCAGCAGCTGCAGCCGTCGCCGCAGCAACCACCGGTGTCGATGTTGCGAAGTGTCATAGTCCCTCCTTGGAACAGATAGACGAACTTCGATATATCGATATTCGTCTATGTATTCGCCGTTGTCAATGTATGATGGGGAGATGAGCGAAGTCTGCTGCACCCCGTTGCATGAAGGCG
>DATKCZ010000041.1:0-60604 GCA_035512955.1 Acidimicrobiia bacterium | reverse complement strand
GACGCCAAACACGTCTACCACCAGTACACCCTGGCCCCCGTCGACAGAGACGAGGTCATGGCTGCGCTGCGCGAGGCTGAGATCGGCCACGACATCTACTACCCGAAGGCGACCCACCAGCAGGATCCTTACCTGGGCCCGTCCTACGATCTGACGGTCACCGAGGAGATGGTCGACCGGGTCGTCTCGATCCCGGTGCGCCCCGATCTGGGGGCTCGCGAGATCGATCACATCGTCGACACCCTCAACAAGGCCGTCGGATGATGCGGTTCGGTTTGGTCGGTCTGGGTCAGATGGGTCGTCATCATGCCCGTCTTCTCTCTGAGTCCGCCGAAGTCGAGTTCGTTGGTGCGGTCGATCCGATCGGCGACCGTCATGGCGCGGTGCGTGGCGGTGCCCTGTTCACAGAGGTCGGCGACATGATCGCCGCCGGGATCGACGCCGCGGTGGTGGCGGTGCCCACGATCCAGCACCACGAGGTTGCGATCCGATTGGCCTCCGAGGGGATCCCGACCCTCATCGAGAAGCCGCTGGCCGACACGGTGAAGTCGGCCAAGGAGATCGAGAGGGAGTTCGACACCCGGGGGGTGCTCGGCGCGGTCGGTCATGTGGAGCGTTTCAACTCGGCCCTCCAGGAGATGAAGCGGCGTCTGGGGGAGGGCGAGTTGGGGAGGGTGATCTCGGTCGCCACCGAGCGTGTGGGCCCGTTCCCCCACCGGGTGCAGGACGTCGGTGTGGTCAAGGACCTGGCGACCCATGACATCGACATCGTCACCTGGATCGGGGGAGCGCGCTTCGCGGAGGTGAATGGGCAGCTCGCCCACAAGATGGGGCGGCCCCATGAGGACCTGGTGGTGGCGACGGGCCTACTCGAGAACGGGGTGGTGGCCTCGATGAACGTCAACTGGCTCACCCCGGTGAAAAGGCGTGCGGTGAGCGTGCTCGGTGAGAAGGGGTCGTTCGTTGCCGATCTGCTCGCTGGGGACCTCTTCTTCTACTCGAACGCCGAAGTCGGTAGTGAATGGGACCAGATCGCACAACTCAGGGGGGTCAGCGAGGGGGACATGATCCGTTACGCGTTCCCCAAGCGGGAGCCCCTCGCAGTGGAGCACGATGCCTTCAGGGCCGCCATCCGCGATGGCCATGCCGAGGGTGTGGTTTCGCTGGCCGATGGTGTCGAGATCCTCGAGGTCGCCGAGTTGATCATCGGAGGGCGGCGGTGAGGGTCGCCGTGGTGGCGCTGGGCAAGATCGGCCTGCCACTGGCCGTTCAGATCGCCTCCAAGGGGATCGAGGTGATCGGCGCCGATGTCTCCCGGCAGGTCGTCGATCTAGTGAACGCAGGTTCTGCCCCTTTTCCCGGCGAGGCCCATCTCGAGGAGCGACTCGCCCGGGTTCACGGCGAGGGCCTGTTGAGCGCGACGACGGACACCACTGCCGCGGTCTCCGAATCCGATGTGGTGATCGTCGTCGTTCCCCTGATGACCGATGTCGGCGGTGTCCCCGACTTCTCGGCGATGGACGCTGCCACCGGTGCCGTGGCCGCCGGTCTTCGGCGGGGCACCCTGGTCTCCTACGAGACGACCCTGCCTGTGGGGACCACTCGAAACCGCTTCGCACCGATGCTCGAAGCGGCCTCCGGGCTGGTGGCGGGTGAGGATTTCTACCTGGTCCACTCACCCGAGCGGGTGTTCAGTGGGCGGATTTTCTCCGACCTGGGTCGCTACCCGAAGCTCGTCGGCGGGGTCGACCAGCGATCGACCGGTGAGGGCGTGGAGTTCTACGAGAAGATCCTCGACTTCGACGACCGTCCCGATCTGACCCGGGGCAACGGGGTCTGGGCCATGGCCAGCGCCGAGTCGGCCGAGATGGCGAAGCTGGCGGAGACCACGTATCGAGACGTGAACATCGCCCTGGCCAATGAGTTCGCCGCTTTCGCCGAGCAGGCAGGGATCGACATCGACGAGGTGATCACCGCAGCGAACAGTCAGCCCTTCTCCCACATTCACCGACCGGGCGTGGCAGTCGGCGGTCATTGCATCCCCGTATATCCCCGCTTCTACCTCGCCGGTCATCCCGAAGCAGAGCTGGTCGAGACGGCTCGGCGGGTCAACCTCGGAGTGCCGGAGAGGGTGGTCGAGACGGTCTCTTCCCATATCGGGGGGCTGTCCGGTCGCAGTGTCCTGATATTGGGCGCCGCCTATCGCGGTGGGGTCAAAGAGACCGCATACTCGGGGGTGTTCGATCTGATGCATGCGATCGAGGGGCGGGGCGGTCGGGTGGTGGTGTCAGACCCTCTCTTTACCGGGGAGGAACTGAGAAACCTCGGCCTGGAGCCGTGGTCGGGGGATGAGATCGCCGCCGTGATCGTCCAGGCCGACCACGCCGAGTACTCCGAGCTCGGGCCCGACGACATGCCCGGGGCGCAGCTGGTGTTCGACGGGCGAGGGGTGATCGACACCAGGCGCTGGGAGGATTCGAAGGTCCCGGTGCTGGTGATAGGTCAAGGTTCCACGATCGACTGAATCGCCAGGTCCGGGCGATATTCGGCCCATGCCTCCTCCACCAGGGCGCGGCCCGCTTTGGCGATCGATGCCCGGCGCACCGGGTTAGCGGCCAGTTCGACGGCGATTGCCGCCGCCGATCGGGCCGAACCGCAGACGAGATCAGGGTCGACTCTCCGCAAGAGATCAGCCTGGCCGGGAAGATCGGAGACGATGGCGGGGAGGCCAACGGCCATGTATTCCCAGAGCTTGGTGGCTACCGCGTCGCGATATGCCGGGACCGGGGTGAGCAGGTTGAGCCCGGCCAGAGAGCCTCGGGCGAGATCCCACGCCTCCCGGTGCGCCAGCTGGCCGGTGAGTCGGAACCGTGTGGAGGCACCGAGATCACGAGCCAGCCCGGTGAGCTCTTCGGCCAAGTGGACGCCGATGCGACCGATCATCACCAGTTCGAACGAGGTGTCGAGCTGACCGAGGAGCCGGACCATCTCCATCGCTCCACGAGCCGGGGTGATGTCACCGACGTAGACGAGACGGTGCGACCCGTCGTGCTCAGCCGGGGCGAGGCTGGCGGGGTCGGGGATGTTGTACACGGTCACGTCCCCGTGGCGAGCCAACTCTGGTGCAGCGACCATGACCCGCCAGGCGGCCAACCGACCGAGGACCATCGCCAGCCGTGCGGCGACTCGGGCCGCTGGGCGCAATGGGCCCGGAATCCACTGACGGGTCGTTGCCGCCTTCGGGTAGTCCTCGTGAATATCGATCACCGGCCGTTTCCCGGTGAGTCTGCAGACGATCGAGCCGGCAAAGAACAGCTCCGGATCGGGGAGGACCACGATTCTCGCCTTGGTGCGGCCCACTTCTCTCAGAGCTGCCAGCAGGGCCGCGGAGCGTCCATGCTCGCTGAAAGTCCTCATTGACGCGGTGTGCCCCGCCTCACGCAGATACTCGAGGTGGCGATTGAGTCTCGGGTCTCCAGCCCAATGCCTGGTGGTGACGACGGCGACATCGGGCGACGACATCAGCGCCCCCGCCCCCGTTGACTGATGAAACCCGACCCCCAGCTGACGTGCATGGTGGCGATGGCCAGCGCCACCCGCCAGAGGGTTCCCGAGCCGGCGGCCCCGGCGGCGAGAAGCGTTGTTGCGTATGCCGCAGGGACCACCAGGAGTGCGGGCGCCCACACCGAGCCCACCACGCTGATCGTCAAGATCGTGACCAGCGCGGGTGCCGCCATCTGACGCCATCTCAGGCTTCCCGGGTGCTTGCGATTGAACTGACGCTTCGCCCTGCCGTAGTCGAAGTATTGCCGGGCCAGCGAGGGGAGCGACCCGCGCGGCTGGTAGGTCACTCTGAGCTGTGGGTCGAACCACACGATCTCGCCGGCCTCGATGAGACGATGGTTGAGCTCGTAATCCTGGGTGCGCGCGAAGTCCTCGTCGAATCCACCTATTCGTTGCAATGCCTCACGGCGGAAGACACCGAGATACACCGTCTCCACCGGTCCAGCCTCCCCGCCGATCCGATAGCGGGCGTCCCCAGAGCCGAGGGGAGACTTCATCGCTTCGGCGATTGCCCGCTCCCATGGAGTCGTCCCCACGGGTACCTGCATGCCTCCCACGTTCGCCGCCCCGGTCCGAATGAGCGTCTCTACGGCCCGCTCGACGTAGTCGGGAGGCAAGAGCGATTGGGCATCGCATCTGACGATCACCTCACCACTGCTGGCCTCGATCGCCTGGTTGAGCCCGGCTGGCGTGAGCCCTTTCGGGTTGACTATCACGGTGGCCCCAAGTGCCGCCTCGGCGCTGGACTCATCGGCAGCGGCCACGATCACCTCGACGACCTTGGGGTAAGTCTGGGCACCGACCGACTGCAGCGTCCTGGGCAGGGTCGCCCCAGCGGCGCGGGCCGGGATAATGACTGAGACTGTTGGCAGGTTTTCGGCCACGGCGCCATATGATGCCCCGCCGTGCCCTCCGACCTGCAGTCAATCGCCGACCCGCGCCTTATTCTCCTGGCCTGGGCGGCGGGTTTGGCCTTGGTGGCGGGCACGATTTCGCTGGCCCGCATCGTGGGCCCGGGGTTCATCTGGCTGTCAGGGGGGATCGCAGGGCTGGTGGGGCTGCCCGGGGCCATCGCCGGAGGGGCTTGGTGGTCCAGGGCGGGGCTCTTGTTGGCCATCCTCGGCCTGGTCTGGGCCCGCAGGCGCCGGATCGCCGGGATCCTGCTCCTCCTCGCCGGAGGGGGGTACCTCATCGAGGCGACGCTCCTCGCCGGCTATATCCCGGTCACCACGGCCACATTGGCGCTAGGGGGCGTTTCTGGCGAGATGCTCCTTGGCCACTGGTATCTCGTCGACCCACGGCTTCCCCGCTCGGCGTTACGCAATCTCGCCATCGTCGGAGTCGGAGGACTGGCTGCAGAGGCCGTTCTTCAGTTCTGGCTCGACATGGGTCTCACCGGGGGCGCGATCGGTTTCTGGATTCTGCTCGTCTCCTCGATCGCTCTGATGGTGGCGGTGGTCGCCGCTCTCCGATACCCCGCTTACAGCGGTGTGATGGCAGCAACCGGTTTGTCCTACCTCGCTTTGCTGACCACCCTTGGAGCGGTCTTCGTCGGCCGCGCCCTGGCGGCCGGCCTCGGCCCATTCGACCTCTGATTGGAGTGACTGTTGGAAACCAGAACCGCAACACCCGACGTCGATCTGGAGGGGGCGACCCTGATTGCCGGGGCCCTCGAAGGGCTGGACCCGATTTCCGGCTCGGAGGAGGCGGTCGGAGCGCTCGACCGAACCGTGCTCGAAGCGGCAGGATTCGAGGGCAAGACGGGTCAGACCATCACGTTGCCCCACGCCGACGCGGAGGCGGTCCTGGTCGTCGGCTTGGGAGATGAGGCATCGTTCGGCTCACTCAAGGCGGCCTCGGGCAACGCCATCAGGAAGGTGAAGACCGCTCGAGCGGTGAGCCTGCTGGCCCTGGTCGACATCGACGGAGCGACCAAGGCGGTGGTCGAAGGGAGCCTGCTGGGGAGATATCAGTTCCGCACGTACAAGACCGACGACGAAGGCCTCGCTGTCGAGACGGTAGACGTCGTGGGGGCGGATGAAGACGAGTTGAGCGGCGCGGTTCACGCCGCCGAGATGACCATCCTGGCTCGGGATTGGGTCAACACCCCGGCGAAAGACCAGTCTCCCGAAACCCTCGCCAGGCTCATCGCGACCGCCGCGGAGGGAAGCAACGTCGAGGTCGAGATCTGGGACAAGCCGAGAATCGAGGAGGAGAAGCTGGGCGCCCTGCTCGGCGTCGCCGCCGGCTCCGACCGTGACCCCAGGGTGGTCATCCTCGAGTATCGACCCGACGGGGCGGACAAGCACATCGCCCTGGTGGGCAAGGGCATCACATTCGACAGCGGCGGTCTCTCGCTCAAGGCCGCCAACTTCATGGAGGAGATGAAAGACGACATGTCGGGGGCGGCCGCGGTGATGGCTGCCACCATCGGGATCGCCCGTCTTGGGCTGCCCTTGAACATCACGGCGATCGCCCCCCTGACCGACAACGCGGTCGGGGGCGATGCCACCCGTCCGGGAGATGTGCTCCGGCCGGTCGCCGGGCCGACGATCGAGGTCCTCAACACCGACGCCGAGGGCCGGTTGATCCTGGCCGACGCACTGGGTCTGGCCAAGCGGTACGAACCCGACATCACCATCGACGTGGCCACTCTCACCGGCGCCGCGGCGGTGGCGCTGGGCAAGCAGGTGGCTGCGGTCTTCGGCTCCGATACCGCTGTCGCGGCCCAAGTCCTCGACGCGGCCTCGAGAGCGGGTGAGGAGTTCTGGGAATTGCCGCTCTTCAAGGGTTATCGCAAGTCGATCGACTCCAACGTCGCCGACATCAAGAACATCTCGGGCAGCCGGTACGGGGGCGCGATCGTGGCCGCGGTGTTCCTCGCCGAGTACGCCGGGGATGGCCCCTGGGCCCACCTCGACATCGCCGGGCCGGCGAGGAGGGAGGAGACATCGGGCGAGTTCGTCAAGGGTGCCTCCGGGGTGGGTGTCCGCACCCTGATCGAGTTGGCCAAAGGGGTGGCCCAGACGGGCTGAACGCAGCGAGTTTCTCTAGGCTGGCGGATCAGTGCGAACCCGATTTCTGGTCTCGGTGGCCTTCAGCGACCTGGTGTCGCTCGTCTTGGCCATGGGGTTCACCTCTTGGTGGATCTTCAACACCCTGATCCCCTGGGAGGCTTCCGCTGTCTTCACCGGCGGACGCTCGGTGTGGCCGATGCTCGGGTTCATGGCCGTGGCGATGCTGGCCACATCCGCCCTGACCGAGCAGATGTCGGGACCCGGCGTGCCCCAACCCACCTATGGCCGGATGCTCACCATCTGGCTGGGCACCCTCTTGTTCAGCGCCGGTTTGTTCTTCGTGTTCAGGGAGGCCTACTTCTCCCGGTCGTTCGTGCCGTTGGCTGCGACCGCCTGGCTGGTCCCGGCAACGGCTCACCGCATCGTCAGACGACGTCGGCCCTGGACCGAGGAGTTCGGGGTGATCACCCATGAGAAACAGCTGGCCGACGATCTCCACCTCGCGGATCACGCCGACGTCCTATGGGTGCTCGAACCTGGCGGGGAGAGCCCTGACGACCTGCCCGATCGTGATGTCACCATCGCCATCGACCTCCGTGCCATCCTGTCCGACTCGATGGCCCGATATCTGTCCTCATGTGATGTGGCCGGTTATGTCATCCGACCCTTCTCGTCGATCTACGAGGAGCACATGGGACGGGTGCCACTGATTCATCTCAGCGAAGGATGGGAGATTTCCGCCCCGCTTCTCGACGTGGCCCAGTGGCTCCCGGGCAAACGGATATTCGACTCTTTCGTGACCCTCTTGACGGCACCGGTGTGGGTTCCGGTCGGTCTCCTGGTAGCCGGATATGTCAAGCTGATCGATCCCGGGTTCGCCATCTTCGAACAGGAACGAGTCGGGCTCAACGGTCGGGTCTTCACCATGTACAAGTTCCGCACCATGGACCTCGACGCGGAGAAAGACGGTGCCCGCTTCGCCACCGAGGGCGATCCCAGGCTCTTGAGAGGTGGCTCGTTCCTGCGCAAGACCCGGCTGGACGAGATCCCACAGTTGTGGAATGTCCTCAAGGGGGACATGAGCCTGGTCGGCCCGCGTGCCGAACAGGTCCCGTTCGTCTCCGAGTTTCGCCAGCAGATCCCCTTCTACGACCATCGTCACATGGTGCGTCCCGGCATCACCGGTTGGGCCCAGGTCAACTACGGGTACGCCGACGACCAGGTGGAGACCATCGAGAAGCTGACCTACGACCTCTACTACATAAAGCACATGTCCCCGGTGATGGACCTGCGCATTTTTTGGAAGAGCATCTGGACGGTGCTCACCGGCGACGGCGCTCGGTGACCACCCCGGTGACCTCGCCGGGAAGACGCGGCTTCAGGGCGCCCGGCACCACCTTCATGGTGGGCGGCGGGCTGATCGGGGCGGTCGGCGCCTATCTCTTCCAGGTGTACGGGACCCGCAATCTCGACCCCGAGGCGTTCGCCCCGGTGAGTGTGCTGTGGACCACCTTCTTCATCCTGGCCACCGTCCTCCTCGTCCCCGTCGAGCAATACGTGACCCGTGAGGTCGCCAGCGGCCGCAAGGCACTTCCCGGTGATCTGAAACCCACCTTGGTCATTGCCGCGATCGGCGGGCTGGTCGGCGGCATCTTCGTCTTGGTCACTCTCGACGATCTGTTCTTTGGCGAGCCGGTCTACATCGTCCAGATCGTGCTCCTCATGGTCGGTTACTCTCTCCTGTTCGTCGGGAAGGGGGTGCTTGCCGGAGCGCGCCGCTTCGCCGGTGTCGGCTGGATCCTGATCGTCGAGACGGTGGCTCGTCTCGTCGCCGGGGTCGTGCTACTGGAGCTGTTTCTCGACGCCACCTCCCTCGGATGGGCGATGGTCATCGGAGGGTTCGCCGTGCTGGCCCTGGGCTGGTGGCGACACGACACCGGCCGACCGCAGACATCGTCGGCGCCTGCTCGCAACTTTCTCACCGGATACGTGGGAGGCACCGCATCGTCCCAGCTGCTTCTCGGTGGCGCCCCGATCGCGGTGGCAGCCCTCGGCGGCTCTCCGGCTTTGGTGTCGATCGTCTTCGTCACCTTCACCCTCTACCGGGCACCCCTGACCCTGATCTTCGCCCTGCAGGGACGGGTCCTGCCCTACCTCGTCGGGCTCTCCCGGGAGGCCAACCACCTCCAATTGGGCAAGATCGCCCGACGGGTGGTCATGGCAGGGACTGGTTTGGCGTTGGCTGGGGGGCTGGTCGGGTGGCTGGTTGGGCCCGCGGTGGTCGGGCTGCTCTACGGAGAGCAGTACTCACCGACGGCAGTGGTCGCCATGTTCGCCGCGATCGGGGTGATGGCTGCTGCCGCAGCTCAGATAGTGAGCCAGGTGTTGGTGGCCGAGGGTCGCACCTCCCGGCTCTCCTGGGCCTGGCTAGGAGGTCTCATCGTCGGCCTGGTCGTGCTCTTGCTCGTCGGTGGTGAGCCCGACACCCGTGTTGCGGTTGCCTTCGCCGTCGGCGAGGCAGGCGCACTGGGTTTGATGGCCGTACTGGCCATGCGGCGCTAGCCGACCCGCTTCAACCACTCGGCATGCTGGGCGGCCAGGTCGGGTGGGAACCGCCAACGCATCTCAGCAGGGACGTGGGGTATGCGCTCTTCCACAGCCAGGGTTCCCTCGACGATGCGAACCAGTCCTGCCCGCAGCAGCTGGGGTAGGTGTCTGGGCAGCCGCACATCCTCCCCCTTCCCGGCGGCACTTACCAGGCGGAGCAGCTCGGCGACGGCCCCGGGCCCGAGTGCGGCCACCCAGAACTTTCGCACATACGGATCCGAGGCCTCGACCCCGGCAGCGGAGGCGATTAGTCGAACCGGAACCGTTGGTCGGATGCGGGCGGTTGGTCGGAGCGGAGCACCCGCATGCCCCACGGCGCTGTCGATGGGAGGACGATTCTGGCCACTTGCGGGTGCTCCGGCTCTCATACCCGAGACAACTACAAGTATCGTTAAATGCCGTCAACCCTCATAAGAGAAGACGCGAAACTATTCGTTAGTCATCGGGCGCGGTGACCCCGACGGAGACGGAGACGGTGGAGGACTCGGTGATCTGGGTTCCCGCCGCGGGATTGGTGGCGATGACCAAGCCGTGGAGGCTGGCATCCTCCACTTGGACGTGCTGGGCCACCAAGGTCAGTTTCACCCCGGTTTCCGCTTCGAAATCATCGGCCAACGCGACCGCCTCGGCGAAGGGCAATCCGAGGAAGTCGGGCAGCGGACCCTCCGGGATCTCCCCGGTGGACACCGAGATGGTGACGGTGGTCCCCTGAGGCACCGTCGAGCCCGGCGAGCGGGACTGGCGGACGACGATTCCTTCCGGCTCCAGTGAGGGGACATCGACCACCCTCACGTTCAGCTTGGCGTCAACCCGAAGCTTTCTCGCCGCCTGACCCTCGGTGAGACCGACCAGGATCGGCACCTGGGTCTGCGGCGGCAACAGATAGTCATCGATGGTGGAAGGGTCGGCGGGGAACTGTGTCTCGGGCAGCCCTTCGGTCACCATGCCCATGAACTCCGCCCAGATCGGAGCCGGGACCGACCCACCGAACACCCGGGCATACGTCTGACCGTTGATGACCACGTTCTCTAGCGGGATCTGCTCGGCCTCGTAGCCAACCCACACCGCGGTGGAGTACTCGGGGGTGAAGCCGACATACCAGGCGTCGAGATAGCTCTGGTGGGTCCCGGTCTTGCCACCCTGGGGGTGGTCGATATCGGCCCTGGCCGCGGTCCCCGAATCGGTGGGAACCTGTACCAGGGCGCGACGTGCCGCCGCGAAAATCCCCGGATCGGCGACCTGGGTCATCTCGGGCTCCTTCTCGTAGATGACCTCCCCCTCGTGGTTGACGATCCGGGAGACGATGTAGTCGTCGGCGTGGACCCCGTTGGTGGCGAAATTGGAGAAGGCTGACGCCATCTCCAGCGGTGACACCGCAGACGACCCGAGCACGATCGACAGCACCGGGCTCAGCACGGACTCGGTGATCCCCATGCGGCGGCCCATGTCGACCACGTTCTCGGGTCCGGTGTCACGTGAGATCTGTGCATACACCGTGTTCACCGATCGGTAGGTGGCCTCCTCGACGGTGATCACACCCGTGGAACTGCGAGAGGCGTTGGAGACGGTCCAGATGTTGGTGCCGTTGGGGGAGCAGACGAAATCACATTCGATCTCGAGGGGACTGGTCCCCGCATAGCGGTTCCCCATGGTGATGCCCTGTTCGAGGGCGGCGGCCAGGCCGATCGCCTTGAAAGCGGAGCCCGGGTTCCTCCGACCCTGCACGGCGAGGTCGAACTGGCTGAACTCGAAATCGAGACCCGAGGCCATCACCCTCACCGCACCGGTGTGGTTGTCCACCATGGCAATGGCCCCGGTCGGCTTACAGGAGTGAGTCTCGGCGTAGGTGGCGTAGAAGTCCTGGTTCTCCTCGAAGTCGGGGAAGATCCCGGCACATGCCTGCACGTTCTCCTCGTAGGGAGGCAACGGGAGCCACTCATTGAGCACCCGGTTGGCCTCCTTCTGCATTTTGAGGTCGATGGTGGTGAATATCTGCAGGCCCCCGCCTCCTTCACAGGCGACGTCGTCGGCCGGGCACCCGAAGATCGCTCGCTTCCGCTCCTCGTTGGTGTCACCGAGGAAGGAGAACTCTGGGGAGTTGAGTATCTGGCGGCGCACCTCGGCCACCACGTGGTCTGCCTCACCGCGTTGGGGTGGGGTGTCGACCACGTCGAGTGGCTGGGCAATGGCAGATCTCGCCTGCGCCTCGGTGATCCAACCCTCTTGCTGCATCTGGGCGAGCACGTCGTTTCGTCTCTCCAAGGTGATCTCCGGGCGACGGCGGGGGTTGTAAAGAGACGGGTTGCGCACCAACACGGCCAGCGCCGCCGCCTCGTGGACCTGGAGTTGGTCGAGGGGCTTGGCGAAGAACTCCTCGGAGGCGGTCTTGACCCCGTAGGCCCCCGCTCCGAAGTAAACCGAGTTCATGTAGAACTCGAGGATCCGCTCCTTGGGGAAGCGACGTTCTACCTCGGCGGCCACGAACGCCTCGTTGACCTTGCGACGGATGGTCACCTCGTTGCCGACGAAGGCGTTCTTGACCACTTGTTGGGTGATGGTCGAACCCCCCCGGGTGGTGTCGTAGAGGATGTTGTCGATGGCGGCCGACGCGATGGCGGAGAAGTCGACACCGTCGTGCTCGAAGAACTGGGAGTCCTCGGCGGCAAGGACCGCCTGGACCACCAGCTCCGGCACTGCGCTGTAGGGGATGGGCTCCGAGTTACGTCCGTCGTGGAGCTCGGCGAGCACCTCACCGGAGGCGGCATACACCCGGCTGACCCGGCTCAGGTCGGGGAGGTTGAGCTCCATCGACCTGGTGTCGGGCACCCACTGTGCAGTGACCTCCTCGAAGGTCCCGTAGGCGGAATTGGCCCCCAGGAACGCGAAGAGACCCACCCATCCCGAAAGGAGGAGTGATATCGAGAGGAGGGTGGCCAGGGCGCCAAACCAGCGGCCCCGACGTTCCCGCGCCTCGATCCTGTGAATGAGGGCTTTCCTGGCCATCTAGGGATATAGGACGATCCTGGGTGCGGTGGAGTTCCCGCGTACGATCCCGGACGAGTGTCAGGATACAAGGCATATGAGTGAAACTCGGCGAACCTCGAGCGACATCGAGGTCGAGGTGGTCTACGAGACTCCCGCCGACCCCGAGAGAGTCGGCCGGCCGGGGGAGTATCCGTTCACCCGTGGCCCGTATCCCACCATGTACCGAGGGCGTCTGTGGACCATGCGCCAGTACGCCGGTTTCGGGTCCGCCGAGGAGACCAACCGCAGGTTTCGTGACCTCCTCGCCGCCGGGCAGAGCGGGCTCAGCGTGGCCTTCGACCTGCCCACCCAGATGGGTCTCGACTCCGATGCGCCTCTCGCCGCAGGCGAGGTGGGCAGGGTCGGGGTGGCGATCGACAGCATCGAGGACATGAGGCGGCTCTTCGAGGACATCCCTCTCGACGGGGTGTCGACCAGCATGACCATCAACGCCACCGGCCCGCTGCTGCTCCTCCTCTATCAGCTGGTGGCCGAGGAGCGAGGTGTGGGCGGCGATCGCATCAGGGGGACCATCCAGAACGACATCCTCAAGGAATACGTGGCCCGTGGCACCTACATCTACCCACCGTCCCCGTCGATGCGTCTGGTCACCGACGTCTTCGAGTACGCCGACCAGCAGGTGCCGCTGTGGAACACCATCTCCATCAGCGGCTATCACATACGGGAGGCCGGCGCCACCGCGGCCCAAGAGCTCGCCTTCACCGTGGCCAACGGGCTGGCATACGTCGACGCCGCCCGGGAAGCGGGCCTCGACGTCGACGATTTCGCTCCCCATCTCTCCTTCTTCTGGAATGGCCACAACGACTTCTTCGAGGAGGTGGCCAAGTTCCGGGCGGCCCGGCGGGTGTGGGCCCGCCACATGCGAGAGGAGGTCGGGGCGTCTGATCCCCGGTCGTGGACGATGCGGTTTCACACCCAGACCGCCGGGTCGACCCTCACTGCCCAACAACCCCTGAACAATGTGGTCCGCACCACCATCCAGGCTCTCGCCGCAGTCCTCGGCGGCACTCAGTCGCTGCACACCAACGCCTACGACGAGGCCGTCGGTCTGCCCACCGACGAATCCGCGTTGTTGGCGCTTCGCACCCAACAGGTCATCGCCCACGAGTCCGGTGTGGTCAACACCGTGGACCCTCTCGCCGGCTCCTACTTCGTGGAGAGCCTCACCAACGAGCTCGAGGAGAGCGCGGAGGAGCTGATCGCCATCATCGCCTCGATGGGCGGTGCGGTGGCCGCGATCGAGGCGGGGTGGATGCAGGCACAGATCGAGGAATCTGCTTATCGGGAGGCGCAGAGACAGTCTTCGGGCGAGTCGGTCGTGGTGGGAGTCAACCGGTTCGAGTCCGACGATGGCGAGACCATCCCCGTTCTCGAGGTCGACCCCGGTCTGGAGGAGTCGCAGAAGACCGCACTTGCGCAACGTCGAGCCGACCGGGACCAAGCTGCTGTGGAGAGCACGCTGGCCATGGTCGGCGAGGTGGCGGAGGGCGAGGACAACCTGATGGTCCCGATGCGTGAGGCGCTGGCCGCCGGGGCGACCATCGGAGAGGTGTCCGACGTCTTGCGTGGGGTCTTCGGTGTCCATCGCCCCACCGGGTAGCGTCACGGGCCTCCCATGTCAGACTCGCGCACACATCTACTGATCATCGGCGGAGGGCCGGCCGGGACCCAGGCCGCCACCACCGCGGCGACCCAGGGCGCCCGGGTCACCCTCGTCGAGAAAGACATCGTCGGGGGGGCGGCCCATCTCTGGGATTGCATCCCATCCAAGACGATGGCCGCCAGCGCCCTCCGTCAGACCTCGGTCCGCAATGCGGTGAAACTCGGGCTGATCAACGATCCCGGGACCATGGACCCTTCCATGCTGGCGGACAGGATCAAGGAGATCACCTCCGACATCAACAACGGCTGGGTCGAGCTGCTCTCCGACCAACGGGTGGAGATGATCGGTGGGACGGGGCGGTTCACCGGCCCCCGCGAGGTAGTGGTCGACACCATCGACGGGGAGCGCAACCTCAGCTTCGACACGGCACTGATTTCGACCGGCTCGGCGCCACGGGTGCCTGAGTGGGCGCCGGTCGACGGGAAGAGAGTCCTCACCAGCCGGGACTGCTACGACCTCGACGGAGTTCCCGAGCACATCATCGTCATCGGCTCGGGGGTCACCGGTGTGGAGTTCACCCATATCTTCGAGGCGATGGGGTCCAAGGTGAGTCTCGTCGTCTCCCGTCATCAGATCCTGCCCCACCGTGACGCCGAGGTCGCCGCCGAGCTCGAGGAGGACTTCATCGAGAGAGGGGTGCGTCTGGTCATCGGGGCCCGGGCGGAGGGGATCGACGTCGACGGCGAGTCGGTGGCGGTCCGCTGCAACGACGGTCGGGTCATCGAGGGATCCCATGCCCTCCTCGCCGTGGGTGCGGTCCCCCTCACCGAAGGTCTCGGTCTGGAGGGAGCGGGGGTCGAGACCGACAGCGGCTTCGTCTTGGTCGACGAGTTCCAGAGGACCTCGATGCCGCACATCTATGCGGCGGGAGACGTCACCGGCCAGATGCTGCTCAGTTCGGTGGCTTCGATGCAGGGCCGCAAGATCGCCCGTCATGCCTTGGGTCTCCCGGTCCAACCCCTCGATTACGACAAGGTGACCGAGGCCATATTCACCGAGCCGGAGATCGCGTCGGTCGGGCTGGCCGAAGTGGATGCCGCCGCACAGGGGCGGAAGGTGCGGACGACCAAGGTCCCGTTCACCTCCAACGCGCGATCGGTTCTCCAGGACTTCACCCGGGGCTTCGTCAAGGTGACCTCGGACCCGGCGACCAGCGTGGTGTTGGGGGGAACCATCGTCGGGCACCGCGCTTCGGAGCTGATCGGGATCGTATCGCTCGCGGTGCAGGCCCGAGTCACCACCCAGACGCTGGTGGAGACCCTGCTCGCCCATCCCTCGATGATCGAGGCGATCAGCGACGCCGCCGAGTAGCGGGCGGCGTCTGGCGGTGGTGGGAACCCTGGGATCGCGGAACGTTCGCGGTACGCCGCCTACCTCGAAGAGTTCCGCTATTTGACTATGGCGATCACCTGTCCGACGGCCACGGTGTCCCCCGGCTCCACCCGGAGGTCGACCACGTCCCCATCGTTGGGCGAGGTCACCTCGTTCTCCATCTTCATCGCCTCGAGCACACAGATCGGGTCCCCGGCCCTCACCGAGTCGCCTGCCCCCACATGGACCTTGACGATGGTGCCTTGCATGGGTGCGGCGATGACCCCGTCGGAGCCCCGGGACGACCCCGACTCGGCAAGTCTGGGGGGGCGTCGCCGCACCTGTCCCCCGGCCAGAGGCTCGGGTGCCCAGTAGGCCACGCGGAAGCGGCGTCCACCGATCTCGACGGTGATGTCCCTCTTCGAGAGATCCTCGTCCTCGGGCAGTGAGGGGGCCCCCTTGGGGTCTCCTCCCGCGAAGACGATGACCTCCTCCAGCCATCTGGTGTGATGGTTGCCCTTGATGAAGTCGTCGTGGTCGAGGACCTTGAGGTGCGCGGGGATGGTGGTGGAGACCCCCTGTACGTTGAACTCCTGGAGAGCACGTCGCCCCCGGTTGATCGCCGACTCCCGGTCGGTGCCCCAGACCACGAGCTTGGCCATGAGGTTGTCGTAGTACTGGGAGACACGGGTGCCCGGTCTGACCCAGGAGTCGACCCGGACCCCGGGCCCAGCGGGCTCACTCCATTCGACGATCTGGCCGGGCGAGGGGAGATACCCGTTGAACGGGTCTTCGGCGTTGATCCGGAACTCGATGGCATGACCTCGCGGCTCCACCTCTCCGATGTCCAGCTTCTCGCCCGCGGCGATTCTGAGCTGCCAGGCGACCAGGTCGATCCCGGTGACCATCTCGGTGACCGTGTGCTCCACCTGAAGACGGGTGTTCATCTCCAGGAAGTAGAAGGCACCGTCCCGGTCGACGAGGAACTCCACGGTGCCGGCATTGACATAGCCACACGACTTGGCGGCGTCGAGGGCCGCCTTCCCTAGGGCTTTGCGTTGTCTGGCGTTGAGACCGGGTGAGGGCGTCTCCTCGATGAGTTTCTGGTGTCGTCGCTGCACGGAGCAGTCCCGCTCTCCCAGGAACAGCCCGGTGCCGTGGGCGTCGAAGAGGACCTGTGCCTCGACGTGGCGCGGCTTCTCGAGATACTTCTCTACGTAGACCTCGGGGTTTCCGAAATAGGCATCGGCCTCGCGGCGTGCTCCCTCTAAGGCGTCGGCCACCTCGTGGGAGCTCCGCACCACCCGCAACCCCTTGCCCCCGCCTCCGTGCGCTGACTTGATCACGATCGGGTAGCCGAACCGCTCGGCCAGGTCCGTCACCTCCTCGATCGTGGTGACGGGGTCGGTGGTCCCCGGGACGGTGGGCACGCCGTGCTCCTCGGCATTGCGCCGGGAGGTGATCTTGTCGCCCATGCCCTCGATGGCGGTCGCAGGGGGGCCCACCCAGATGATGCCGGCGTTCTCCACCGCCCGCGCGAATTTGGCGTTCTCGGAGAGGAATCCATAGCCGGGATGGATGGCTTCGGCGCCCGATTCGTGGGCGATGCGGAGGATGGCCTCCTGGTTGAGGTAGCTCTCGGCGGCCGGCGCCGGGCCCACGTTCCATGCTTCGTCGGCGAGCTCGACATGGAGAGCGTCCCGGTCGAGCTCGGAGAAGATCGCGATCGCCCTGATACCCATCTCCCGGGCGCTGCGGATGACCCGGACCGCGATCTCGCCCCGGTTGGCGACGAGCAGGCTCTTCATTGAGGCCCGTTGCCGTGCTTCTTGGGTGGCAGCTTCTCCCGCTTGGTCCTCAGCATCTCCATCGCCCGTATCAGTTTCACCCGGGTCTCGCGGGGTTCGATGATCTCGTCGACCAGTCCCAGCTCCGCGGCCACGTACGGGTTGTTGAAACGGCTCTCGTAATCAGCGATCAACTCGGTCCGTCTCGCCTCGGGGTCTTCGGCATTGGACAGTTCGCGTCGATGGATGATATTGACCGCACCCTGGGCCCCCATCACCGCGATCTCCGCCGATGGCCAGGCGAACACCAGATCGGCGCGGACCCCACGGGCGTTCATCACCAGATAAGCCCCCCCATATGCCTTGCGGGTGATCACGCTGATCCGAGGCACGGTCGCCTCGCAATATGCGTAGAGCAGCTTGGCCCCATGACGGATGATCCCACCGTGCTCCTGGTCGACCCCGGGGAGGAACCCGGGTACGTCGACGAAAGTGAGGATGGGGATGTTGAAGGCGTCACAGAACCTGACGAACCGGGCCGCCTTCTCCGACGCCGAGATGTCGAGGGTGCCGGCGAGCACGGCGGGCTGATTGGCGACGATCCCGACGGTGTGGCCGTCGAGACGCCCGAACCCCACGATGATGTTCTGTGCCCACTGCTCGTGGACCTCGAAGAACTCTTCGGAGTCGAGGACGGTCGCCAGCACGCTGCGCATGTCGTAGGGCTGGTTCGACTCGTCGGGGATGATCGAGTCGAGGGAGTCGTCGGCGCGGTCACTGCGGTCGGCCGGGGCGTAATAGGGCGGCATCTCCATGTTGTTCCGGGGCAGGAACGACATCAGGAAGCGAACCGCCGCGAGGGCGTCCTTGCCGTTGGGGTAGACGAAATGGGTCACCCCCGACTTGGCGGCGTGTGCCGCCGCACCCCCTAGCTCCTCCATGGTCACCTCTTCGCCGGTCACCGCCTTGATGACGTCGGGGCCGGTGATGAACATGTGCGACGTCTGGTCGACCATGAAAACGAAGTCGGTGAGGGCGGGGGAGTACACCGCCCCGCCGGCGCACGGTCCCATGATCACCGAGATCTGGGGGATGACGCCACTGGCGCGAACGTTGCGCTCGAAAATCCGGCCGTAGCCATCGAGGGAGGAGACCCCCTCCTGGATTCGGGCCCCACCCGAGTCCTTCAGCCCGATGACCGGCGCCCCGGTGTCGATTGCCAGGTCGAGGATCTTGCAGATCTTGTCGGCGACCACCTTGCCCAGACTCCCCCCGAAGACGGTGAAGTCCTCGGCGAACAGGAACACCGGGCGACCGTCGATGGTGCCGTGGCCGGTGACGACGGCGTCCCCGGGTGGCTTCTTGTCCTCGATGCCGAAACCGGTCGATTGATGCTTGACGAACTGGTCGATCTCGTTGAAAGAGCCCTTGTCGAGCAGGGCGTCGATTCGCTCCCTGGCGGTGAGTTTGCCCGCCTCGTGCTGACGTGCCACTGCGCGCTGAGTCCCGGCGTGCATGGCCTCGTCTTTGAGTGCCCTAAGTTGATCGATGCGCGCCTCGGTGCCCAAGACTCCTCCGTAATCTGATTTGTAAGACTCGCCAGGAGACAAGTTGGCTACACCATATGTCCAGTTGAGGTTGGACCGTGTTCCATCGACCCAGGACGTGGCCAGGGCCGAGATCGAGGACCTGCCTCTATTGGTGATGGCCGCCGGTCAGACAGCGGGGCGAGGCCGGTCGGGGGCCCAGTGGCTGACCTCCGATCGGGCGCTGGCAGTTTCCCTAGCTCTGCATCACGATCCTGCCGACACCCGGCCTCTCACCTTGATGGCGGGGCTCGCCGCGGTCGAGGCCACGGAGGGGACCACGCTGAAATGGCCCAACGACGTGCTGAAGGCAGGGGCGAAGGTGGGAGGCATCCTCGTCGAGCGCAGCGGAGGCCTCACAGTGACGGGGCTGGGTTTGAACCTGTGGTGGCGAGAAGCGCCCGAAGGCACCACCGCCCTGTTCGCCACCGACCCGGGGGAGGAGGCCCACGCCGAGATCGGGGCGCGGTGGGGGGCGGAGTTGATGCGCTTGATCGACAGCGAGGGATGGCCGGTCGACCTCTACCGGCGGACTTGCGCGACTCTCGGGAGGCCGATCACCTGGGAGCCCAATGGTTCGGGTACCGCGATCGATGTCGACCCCGATGGTGGTCTCATCGTCCGGACTTCGACTGGAGACCGCACCCTGGTGTCGGGCGCGGTGGCACATGTCAGGCAGTGACCCCGCGATTCCTTTGCCAGATCTAGGTCACGGGGTCCATTGAATGTCACCGGGTGGGTGGTTAACTCCCGGATAGGTGAGGCACCCAGACGACGAGGGCGAGCCGCCGGCCACGGCCGGTGAAGGGCTGACCAGGCGCGAGGCGTTGCGACGCGGCACGCTGGCAGGTCTGGGGTTGGTATGGGCCGCTCCGTCGGTCGAGTCCATCAGCATGAGCGTCCAGTACGCCCAGGCCACCAGTCCCACCCCGGAGACCACCATCCCGGGCGGAGGGACCACCGAGCCGACGACCGGGCCCAGCACCGAGTCGACGACCGGGTCGACCACCGACTCCACAACCCGCGCCACCACCGAGTCGACGACCGGGTCGACCACTGAGTCGACCACCCCCTCCGGGGAGTCGACCACACCCGAGACCGAGGGCACCACGGTGGAGACCTCGTCCCCGCCCGAAGTCGATGCAGGAGAAGAGGAAGCCGAGCCCGAAGCGGCCGATGAGGTGCTGGCTGGCGAGCTCCCCTTCACCGGTCTACAGCTTGAACAGCTTCTGCCATTGGCCGGGGGAGCGATCGCCACCGGTGCGGCCGCGGTCCGGCTGGCCAAGGAGCGCAAGGAAGGTGCGGAGCCGGCATCACCCGTCCCGGCCGATCCCTCGGACCCGGCCTAGTGGCCCGTCGGCTGCGCTAACCCAGGTTCTCGATCTCCGGTTTGGCCAGTGTCGCCTTGAAGAACGCCACCAACCGGGCGAAGGCGTCGTCGGCGGCCGCCTGGTCGAAACCCTCGCCTTCGATATCCAGGAACCCATGACCGGCACCCTCGTAGAGCAGCCATTGCCCGTGGTCGTTTCTCCGCTGAGCCTCGTCGACTGTCTCCCCGGGGATGAGGTCGTCTGAGCCGCCGTAGAGACCCAGCACCGGGACGGGGAGATGATCGAGATAGCTGGCGACCTGATGCTCTCGGTCTTCGTCGCCGGTCAACGGGGTGTAACAGAGGGCGAGTGACTTCACCCAGGCACGGGTCGCCGCTTTGATCAGACCGAAACGGCCTCCGGTGTCGGTGCCCAGAACCCCGACATCCTCCTCTACGTTCCACAGCACGTCCTCGGACATCACGAACTGGTGCATCTCGTCGAGGATCGCCAGCGCTCGACCGTCGGTGAGCGAGGCGTATAGCTCGAGTGGGTCGCCGGTTTCGCCGTAGAGATCGATGCTCAATGCGGCGAACCCTTCCCGGGCGAGCCGGCGGCAGATGTCCTTTTCGAAGCTTCCCATCCCTGCGAGATCCGGGATCACGAAGACCACCGGAACGCGACCCGCCTCGTCCGGTCGGGAGATGTAGCCGTTGCGATGCGATGCGCCCACCGGGATCGGCGACGTTCCGTACATGATGGGGTACGTCCCCTCGTGGGACAGCACTGCCAAAGAGAAACCTCCACTCCGGTCGGACGGCACACTAACGGCCCGGGCGGTGGCGGCCTCACCCGATAGCCGCGGAACCGGAGTTAACCTGTCGTCGTCTAATCCTCGATGGCTACGTCATCAGTCCCCTCCGCGCGTTCCAGGCTGCCCAAGTGGTTGAAGGTCACGATCATCACCCTGCTTGTGCTGGCCAATGTCGCCGCGCTCGGTCTCCTCTGGGCGATCCAGACCGGGAACACGCTCCTCTCTGGCGCCGCCACCGACGACGACGTGGCCGGAGTCCTCGACCCGAGTGGTGGCGAGCACTTGACCTTCGTGATAGTCGGATCCGACTCGCGGGCCGGGCTCGACGATCTGAAGAACTTCGGAGACATCGGCGGAGCACGCGGTGACGTCGTGATCCTGGTCCGACTCGACCGGGGTTCGTCATCGGCTCAGATGCTGAGCATCCCTCGGGACCTCTACGTCGACATCCGGGGTCATGGGAACAATCGCATCAACGCCGCCTACGCACTGGGCGGGCCTTCGCTTCTGGTCGAAACCCTCAAATCGAACCTCGACGTCGAAATCAATCACTATGTCGAGATCGATTTCGTGGGGTTCCAGGCACTGGTCGACGAGGTGGGTGGGATCGAGATCGCATTCCCATATGCCGCCCGAGACCTCAAGTCGGGTCTCGACGTCGAGGCAGGGTCGCAAGTCCTCGACGGTGGGGAGGCCCTGGCATATGCGAGATCGAGGTCGTATCAGGAGCTCCAGGGGGGTTCATGGGTCGCGGTGGATGCCAGCGACATCGGACGGACCGAGCGACAACAGGACGTGATCAGGGCCATCGTGTCGCGACTCAAGAGACCCAGTTCGATCGCGGAAGCAGGGAACATCGCATCGACGATGGCCCAGCACATGATCATCGACACCGCCCTCGCGTCGGCCTCGGTGTCCTCCATGGTGTGGGACTTCAAGGGGGTCCTCGGAAGAGATATCGACGCGGCGACCCTTCCCACCACGACCCAGACCATCGACGGTCGCTCGGTCCAGGTGGCCAAGGAGCCGGATGCCGGGGCCATGCTCGCCAACTTCAGGGCCGGCAACACCCTTGCCAGCCAGCCGCTTCGGCTGGAGGTGCTCAACGGGAACGGCACAGCAGGAGCCGCCGGCGACATGTCCGCCCGGCTCGAGTCGCTCGGGTTTCAGGTGCAGTCGATCGGCAACGCCGACAGCAGCGACTACGAGCAGACCACCGTCATCGTGCCGGAGGGCAGTGACGACGGCGCCACCATCACCGCGGCCCTCGGTTTTGGTGTAGTTCGATTCGACACCGTCGATAACGGATACGACGCGGTGGTCATCGTGGGGTCAGACGCCTCATAGGCGTCCCGGCCCCGATCAATAGGATGAGGAAAAGTGGATGTAGCAATCATTGGCGCGGGATACGTGGGGCTCGTCACCGGGGCAGGTCTGGCAAACCTCGGGCACCAGGTCAGGATCGGTGAATCGAACCCGGCGCGGGTGGCACAACTCGAAGCCGGGGAGGCGCCCATCTACGAACAAGGGCTCCCCGACCTTCTGGCGCGAGCCACCGAGCGAGGGGCGATCAGCTACCACGGCTCGAATGTCGACGCCGTGTCAGGCGCCGCGTTGGTGTTCCTCTGTGTGCCCACACCCGAGGGTGAAGACGGGCGGGCCGATCTGAGCTATGTCCACGGCGTCATCGACGAGCTGGCCAATGAGGTCGGCGACGACACCCTGTTCGTGATCAAGTCGACGGTGCCACCTGGGACGGCGGCCAGCCTGAGAAAACGGCTCGCCGACCACGGCAGCCAGGCGCGGCTGGTCTCCCACCCCGAGTTCCTGCGCGAGGGCAAGGCCGTCGAAGACTTCATGAAGCCCGATCGGATAGTGGTCGGCGCCTACGAGCGATCCGACGCGGAGATGGTTTCCTCGCTCTATCGGACCCTCGACAGCGAGGTCGTCTTCACCGACCCCACTTCGGCTGAGATGATCAAGTACGCCAACAACGCCTACCTGGCCGCCCGGCTCACTTTTGCCAACGCCCTGGCAAACGTCTGTGAGGCGGTGGGGGCCGACGTGCTCGACGTCATCCACGGAATCGGTCTCGATCACCGCATCGGTCCACACTTTCTGCAGCCAGGTCCCGGTTACGGGGGGTCGTGTTTCCCCAAGGACACCGCGGCGCTCATCGGAGTGGCCGGTGACGCCGGCTATGACTTCCAGCTTCTCAAGGCGGTCATCGAGGCCGATCACCAACAGCGACGTCGGGTCGCCGAGAAGGTTCGTCAGGCCGCCGGGGGAGATCTGCACCGACGTCGGATAGCCATGTGGGGCGTGGCGTTCAAGGCCGGGACCGACGACGTGCGTGAGTCACCGGCCATCCGCATCGCCCGTCTCCTCCAGGATGAAGGGGCCGAGGTGGTGGCCTACGACCCGGAGGCCCATAGCGACGAGCTGACCATGGCGGACGATCCGATCGCAGCGGTCACCGGCGCCGAAGTCCTCCTGATCGCCACCGAATGGCCCGAATTCGGGACGGTGGACATGAACCAGGTCGCCGCCGCCATGAAGGGGCATCGGGTGGTCGACGCCCGCAACCTGCTCGACTCCTCAATGGTCAGGGCCGCCGGGCTCGACTACTGGGGTCTGGGCCGTCCCAGTGCATAGCCGGCCGCGTTCGCCGTAGCAGGTAGCACGCCAAAGTATCAGCGGAAGAGGTCTTCGTCGACGGGCCGGACCAGTTCCGAAGCGCGCCCTTCACCGCGGGGACCGTCGTATCCCCGGACCAGGGCGGCCGGTATCCCCGCCGCCTTCCCCATGACCAAATCGGCTGCGGCCGCGATCTCATCGGCGACCGCGACCTCGGTGACATCGAGCACCCGCCCCGACCAGTCGGTGGTCCCTCGCAGGTCGAGTACCGGGCTCAAACCGGAAACACCGATGGCGACGTCGGTGAGCCCGCGCCGCCACGGGCGGCCGAACGTGTCCGAGATGATCACCGGCAGGTCCAGACCGAAGAGATGTTGCAGCCTCATCCTGATCCGGTGAGCCGAGCGGTCGGGGTCATCGGGGAGCAGGATCATCGTTCCCTCGGGCGCATTGGAACGGTCGACCCCGGCGTTGGCGCAGACAAACCCATGCTTGGTCTCGGCGATGATCAGGTTTCCACGTCTGCGGACGACCGATGCGGCGATCTCCTCCACCAGCTCACGTTTGAACTCCTCCTCGTCGCCGGTGATCTCCCGAACCGCCCCCTCCGCCTTGGAGACGATCTTGTGGGTCACCACCATGAGGTCGCCGGGCCGCACCCCGACCTCCCGGATCGCCGGTTCCAGGGCGGTGGCCACATCGTCACCCCGACGCACGGTCCCGATCCCGAGGAGGGGATGGATCTCGAGGGTCATCGGCCCACCAGCTCGGCTGCCAGGCGGGCGGCGGCCGCCGGCTCACTGATCAGCGTGTCGGTGATGACGACCTCGACTCCTTTCAGGGCTTCCGCTTCGACCCTGTCGGTTTCGTGGAGCACCAAGCGATCGATGAGGCCCTCATATGCCGCCACAACGCCTCGGTTGCCCGGGGGCAGGCCGAGAGAGGCCATCACCCGGTCGGCGGGCCCTTTGACGGTCTTCCCCCCGATGAGCGGGCTGACCGCGGTCACCGCGTCGCGCCCCGCGATCGTCTCCCGGACACCTCCGACGGCCAGCATTGGCCAGATTGACAGTGGCGGGTTGGACGGTCCGATGATCACCTGGTCGGCTTCGTCGATGGCCTCGAGCACACCGGGGGCGGCCCGGGACCGGTCGGCTCCGACGAACTCGAGCTCGAGCACGGTGTCCTCGTGTCTTCGGTCCACGAAGTACTCCTGAAAGCTCAGCCATCCGTCGGCCACCCTCACTCTGGTGCGGACATCATCATCGGTCACCGGCAGGACTCTCGCAGCCAGATCGAAGCCGTCGGAGATCGACTCGGTGACGGCAGACAGCGTGCTCCCCTTGCCCATCTCGATGGTCCGAAAGAGCTTGAGGGCGAGATCGCGGTCACCGATCTGGAAGGTGTTGTCCAACCCGAACCGGGCGAGCTCTTGGTTGAAGGCGAAGCTGTCGTCTTGGCGACCCCAACCATGTGGTCCCTCCAGTTCGGCAATTGTGTAAACCACGGTGTCGAGGTCGGGGCTGACACGTAGTCCATGGTTGACAGCGTCGTCTCCGACGTTGACGACAACGGTCAGATGCACGTCGGGGAGCGCCGCCAACCCCCTGGCGAGACGCGCACCACCCACCCCGCCCGAAAGTTCGACGATCCTCATTTCTCGGCTCTGATATTGCTCAGCGTCGCGCACCCGTTCACAATGGCAGTTCGCATGTCCCAAACCACTCCGCAGGTCGCGGACACCGAATCGGTTCGAGAGAGTCCCAGCGCGCCCAAGGTCAGAGTGCTTCTCACCGCAATCCCCGGTGCCGATCTCGATGCCGCCCTGGCAGTGGTCGGCCGCCAAGTGTACGAGCCGGCCCCCGAGGTGGTGGTGGTCTCCACCGACGAGGTCGGGGCCCCCGAGGACGTTGGCACGGCAACCAGCCTCGAACAAGCGATCGCCTCGACCGATTCCTCGGTCGACTATCTCTGGCTCCTCCACGCCGATGCCCGTCCCCGCCCCGACGCCCTTGCCGCTCTCATCTCCGAGATAGGGCGCAACGAGGCGTCGCTGGCCGGGTCCAAGCTCCTCAAGGCGGGCACGATGGACGAGCTCGAATCGGTGGGTGGGGCCACCGACGTGTTCGGAGAGCCCTATTCCGGTCTCGATGAAGGTGAGATCGATCTCCAGCAGTACGACGTGGTCCGAGAGGTTGCGTTCGTCCAATCGGCCTCGATGCTGGTGCGTCGCGACCTCGCACAGGGCCTGAGAGGGCTCGACCCGCTGCTTCCCCCGGTGGCCGCCGGTCTCGACTTCTCCCAACGGACCCGGCTCGCCGGTGGGCGGGTGATCAGCGTCCCCTCCTCGGAGGTCTACCACCAGGCTCGCTGTGGCGAACAGGGCCGGGGTTGGCGTGAGCCGGCGGGTCGTCTCAGGGCCATGCTGATCGCCTACAGCCCCCTCACCCTGCTCTGGGTCGTCCCCTATGACATCTTGGTGTCGATCGTCGACTCGATCGCCAGTCTGCTGTTGCTGCAGTGGAGGCCATTCGTCCGCCACCTGGTGGCGTGGGCGTGGAACATCTTCCATCTCCCCTCCACATTCAGACAACGGAGACGTTTGCGGTCGGTGCGCTCGGAGGGCGACGAGGAGCTGTTCCGATTCCATGCCAAGGGGTCGATTCGGCTGCGCACCATCGGGGAGGAGCTGAGTGGCCGGATCCTCTCGATGTTCGACGACGATCAGGTCTTGGCCCGCCGGTCGCGGCGGGTGTGGGCCTCTCCGGGAATCTGGGGCGCGGTGCTGGCTGCCCTCATCGCGTTTCTCGGCGCCCGCTCGATCCTCTTCGCGGGGATGCCCAACGTGGGTTTCAGCTTTCCCCTGGAACCACCCACCGTTGCATTGGAGCGATGGTTTGGAGGCTGGAACGACTCCGGGCTGGGGTCGGCTGCCCAGGTACACCCCTCCGTGGGGATCACTGGTGTCTTCTCGCTTCTGTGGTTCGGGGCCGAGGGTACGGCGCGGACACTGCTTACCCTGGCTCTCTCTTTGGTGGCCATAGCCGGCGTGGGGCGTCTCGGGGGGAGGATTGGCCTCCGCGGGCCCGGGAGGTACCTGGCCGGCCTGGTGATGATCGCCGGACCGGGGACCGCGGCGCTTCTGGGCCGCGGGTCGTGGCTCGCTCTCGGTGCGGCCGCATTCCTCCCCTGGGCGGTCAGGGGGGCTTTCGTGCATCCCCATCAACTGGACAAGAGCCGACTCACCTACTCGGGCTGGGCGCTCCTGTTTGGTGTCCTGGTAGCCAGTTTCTCACCGGTGTTGGCGGTGGTGCCGCTGATCGTGGTCCTCATCTGGCGCGCGCTCGGCGGGGACAGGGGGAGTGTCCTTCTCGCCCTGATCAGCGTCGTCGGGGGGCTGGCGGGTGCTGCCTTCCTCATCGGCGACATCGGGTGGCTCACCGACAGCACGCGAAGACTCGAAGTGACCCCGGACGATCTCTGGCCGATCCTGCTCTTGGTGGCGGTGGTCCCGATGTCGTTGAGCGGGGGCCGTATCAGGACCGCGGCCCTCACCGGAGGCCTGATCGCGCTGGCCGCCATAGCCGTCTCCCGGCTCCTGCCGTTGGGCCCCGGTCTCGAGGAGGGGGTTCTGGTCGTCGGCTCGTTGGGGGCGGCGCTGGTCGTGGCCGGGGCCCTCGACGCGTTCTCCCGCAATATCTTTCGGCTGGTGGCCGCAACCGGGGCCATCGCCATACTGTTGGTGTCCGCGGTGTCCCTGGGCAACGGACGTCTCGGGCTGCCCTCCGGTGACGTCAACGAGCGGCTCTCTTTCGCCATCACCCTCGCCGACGACCGGGGCCCGGGGAGGATCTTGCATGCCTCCGTCGATCGCGACGCGATCCCGGGTGAGGCCCGGTCGGGGCCCGGTTTTTGGTACCGGCTGCTCGATGCGCGACAGACCACCCACGACGAGATCTGGCTCCCGTCCCCTCAGGCCGGCGACGAGGAGTTGGCCGACGCCCTGAACGAGATCGCCACCGGGTCGGAACTGCGTCCCGGGGACCGCCTGGCCCCCTTTGCCATCGACTGGGTGGTTCTCGATGGCCCGACCTTCCGCCTCGATGACGTGCTCACGGCCCAGTTGGACCTGGTCCCCATCCCACTCGACCCCGAGTCGAGAGTCTTCGAGAACGTCCGCGCCCATCCATTCGCCGGGACCGAGGAGGTGCCGTGGCTCCGCGCCGGCACCGGATTCTCCGGGACTCGCACCGAGTCGCGGATCCCTCTCGCGATGAACCACGACTCGGGCTGGGAGCCCGCCGCCCTGGCCGACGGATGGTCGATGACCGTGGAGGGAAACGCCGGGGAGGCGACCTATCAGCCATCACCTCTCCATCTCGCCTTGGCGATCGCATCGATAGTCGTGGTGGTCGGCTCGGTGGTGATGATCGGGCTCGGACGGAGGCGGCCATGAGGTCGATCGCGGTGATCCTGATGTGCGGGCTGACTCTGGCAGTCAGCTTCCTCCCAACGCCTGATCAGCTCGAGCCCGGGCCCGAGCCGGCCAGGGTCATCCCACCAGTCTCGGTGTGTCCCATCTTCGAAGTGGGCGAGCGTCGCACCAGCGTCTCCGTCCTGTCCTCGGTCAACGGCCCGGGAAGGCTTTCGATGTTCTCCGCCGGTGAGGCCACCCGGGTCCTCGACTTCAGGACCGGTCGCACCGGTTCTGTCACGATCCCTGCCAGCGATGTGGCTGCAGTCGGCGTGGCCGGGGGTCTCATCGAGATGCCGTCGGACACCACCGCCTCGGGTGTGGTCATCGCCGGCGGGGGCTCGCTTGCCGCCGAGTCCTGCGCCGACATCCCCAGCGGCCAGGCCTTCATAGCTGGAGGGTCCACCGCCAGTGGCGCCGCTTTCGATGTCCAGCTGGTCAATCCCTATGCCGGGGAGGCGGTTGTCGACCTGACCGTCACCACCGACGCGGGTATCGAGTCGGACGAGCGATTCGACGCAGTGATCGTCCCGGCACTGAGCTCGATCACGCTCGACCTCACCCAGATCATCGGGGGCCGGGATTCGATCTCGGTGAACATCGAGACTTCCAGGGGCTCGGTGCTCGCCTTTGGTCGTCAGACCACCGACCAGAGGACCGCAGTGTGGAGGGCGGTCGCTCCGGGTCAGGACTGGTGGCTGCCGGTGCCGGAAGGTGGCGACACCAAAGAGTTGGTGATCGGCTCACCGACAAACGCCGAGATCGAGTACCAGGTCGACCTCTACGGCCCGGCCGGCGTGGTCGAGTCATTCGCTTCGGGGACGATCGGGCCCCGGGGGATGGCGGTGCTCTCGCTCACCACGGAGACCACCGAGGCGGTGGGGGTGCGGGTCATCACCACCGGCCCGGTTGTATCGAGTCTTTGGATCGACTCTGCCGCGGGTTTTGCCTCCACCACCGGCAGCCAGGTGGACGCCCCGGTGTGGTTCCTTCCCGGGGCGAGTCTCCCGGTCGGCGGTGTCGGCTCGGCGGTCGTCCTCAACACCGGCATCGAGTCGGTGACCGTGGCCTTCAGGTCGCTCAATCAGACGCCGTTGACTCGCAGTCTCCCGGTGAGTCCGGAAGGTTTGCTGGTGGTGCCCTTGGTCCAGGCGGATGGTTATCGGATCGAGGCAACCGGGCCTGTCGTCGCGTTGTGGACGTCCCAGCTCGAAGGAGCGGGCACCGCGGCGATGGGGATTCCCGTCCAGGATGGATGAGGTCTGGACCAGGGTCGGGCTGGTCGTCGGTGCGCTGGCGGTCGCCGCGGGAGTGGCGTCGGTGCAGCGATGGAGGGCCGGCGGGGGGGAGAGGGCCCTGAGCACCCAAAGACTCTCGCCCGGCATCTACTACTTCTCCTCGGCTTCGTGTGCCGGTTGTGAGTCAGCCCGCCGCAAGCTCGACGCCACTCTCGGGGAGGTGGGATACAAGGAGATGGCCTGGGAGCGAGAGCCCGGTCTCTTCGACGAGTTGGGGATCGACTCGGTCCCCGCGGTGCTCGTCGTCGGTGAGGGAGGTCGGGGACGGCTCTACCCCGGTCAACCCCATCGCGTCCTTGCCCGTCGTTGATCCTTGTATGGGCTCGCCGGGATTCCTACCGTGACGCCGATGACAGTGAGCTGTACGAGATGCGGCGCCCCGGCCGCCGCGGTAATGACCTTCAACTACACGGACGGTGCTGTCTGGCTGGACGATCTCACCGACTCCGTCGACAATCTCGGGTACCTGCTCTGCGCCGACCACGCCGACCGAATGACCCCTCCATACGGTTGGACCCTGACCGACCGGCGCACCGTCATCCGTCTGTTTGCACCAGTCCAAGTCGCCTGATGTCCCTCGACCGCGATCTGTTGGACGCGGTCAAGGATCTCGACGAGCACGGCCTGAGACGTCTGCACATCCTCACCCGGGCCCAGTTGGAGCGGTCGGGGGCGATCGACCCCACCGATGGCCCCAATGTCAGCCTCAGGAGCCAAATGGTGCGCTGTGGCAAGAGTGGGTGCACCAAGTGTCCCCACGGGCCATATTGGTACGCCTACTGGACCGAAGACGGCAAACGCAAGAGCCGATACATCGGGCGACTGCTCGACGAGTCGTTGTCCTAACCCGCGTTGCCGACTTAGCATGGCGCGCTCAATGGACTGTCCGCGGTGCTCAAAAGACGACGTGCTCGAGATCGAGCATGCACTTCCTGACGGAACCGAAGTGCTGTTCTTCTGGTGCCACAACTGCGAAGAGAGATGGTGGAACCGGGAAGGCATAGACATCGACGTGACCCAGGTCCTGGAGATAGTCCGCCAGTCCCGACGGTGACGCCAATCAGGGAGACGCTTCGGCGGATCCCACCACTTCCGGCGGTCCTGCTGATCGCGATGTCCTTGGTCATCTTCATCGTGATGAACCCGGGGCTCATCTTCTCGTCCACCACGCCGACCGGGGGTGACACCGGTGCTCATGTCTTCGGGCCTGCGTACCTCAGGGACAACCTGCTCCCCGAAGGGCGCATCCTCGGCTGGTCGAACGACTGGTTTGCCGGCTTCCCGGCCTTCTACTTCTACTTTCCCCTCCCCTCGCTGACCATCGTCTTGCTCGACTTCTTCCTCCCTTACGGGGTGGCGTTCAAGATCGTCACCGTCTTGGGCCTGCTGGCGATGGCGCCCGCCATCTACTTCCACACGAGGGCCCTGAACATGGGGCGTCACGTCGCCCTCGTGAGCGCCGGAGCCGGTGCCGTGTTCGCCTTCTACGAGAGTTATTCGATCTATGGGGGAAACGTCGCCTCCACCCTTGCCGGGGAATTCTCCTACTCGTGGTCGTTCGCCCTGTCCCTGGTCTACCTGGGTTTGCTGATCAAGGCGGTCAGGGACGACAAGAGATATGCCAAGTGGGCCGCTCTCGCGTTGGCCCTCACCGCGCTGTCCCACGTGCTCACCACCCTGGTCGTGATCTTCGCCTCACTGTTCGTCCTGTTCTGGAAGAGAGGGGTGGCCAGGACATTGCTCATCTGGATCTGGGGATTCGCCATCGCCGCCTTCTGGGCGCTGCCGCTGATCGCCAGGATCGGGCTCACCTCGGACATGGCCTGGAACCCGCTCAGCCGCTGGGAGGAGGTCTTTCCCGTCGAGATCTGGCTCCTGCTTCCCGCTGCCATCGTCGGGGCCGTGTGGGCGGTGCGCAAGACCTCCAGGGTGGTCCCACTGCTCGGGGCCACGTTGCTCCCACTCATCTACTACCCACTGCCCGGTGTCCTGCCCGAGCTCCTGCCCGACATGTTCGGCGACGCCCGTTGGAAGCTCTACAACGGCCGACTGATGCCCTACTGGTACTTCGGGGTCGCCTTCTTCGCCGCGCTCGGCCTGGGAGCCGCGGTCATGTGGCTGTCCCGACGGCTTCCCAGCCGCACCCACACCCATTGGCCACGTGCCGTCATCGCCGTCGGTTTCGTCGTGGCCACCGGGCTGGTGGCCGACTCGGCCGAGTTCCCCGACTGGTCGTGGATCGTGGTCCTTGTGGCCGGTGTCATCGCCCTGGCATCCACCCTTCTCTTCGCACCGAAGGTCAACACCCGTAACTTCCTCACGACGACCGCGGCGGCGGTCGTGGTCCTGGGGGCGACGGCGGGAGTCACCTTCATCGACGGCTGGTCCAAGTGGAACTACGAGGGCTATGAGTCGAAACAACCGTGGCCCGAGTACCACGCGTTGATGCTCGAATTGAACAGCCTGCCCGACGGGAGGGTGCAGTGGGAGAGCAGCAGCGACCTGAACAAGTACGGGACGCCGATGTCACCGATGCTCATCCCTTATTGGACCGAGGGAAGTCACCAGTCGATGGAGGGCCTCTATTTCGAGTCCTCCCTGACGACACCATTCCACTTCATCAATCACTCGGAGATGTCATACCAGCCCTCCAACCCGATTCCCGGGCTGCGCTACCACACCTTCGAAATGGAGCGCGGGTTGAAGCACATGGATCTCTACGGCGTCGGCTACTACGTGTCGTTCACACCCGAAGCGGCGGAGAAGGCCAACGGGATAGATGGGTTCACCGAGATCGCCGTCACCGAGCCCTTCCACATATTCGAGCTCCCGGAGACCGATCTGGTGGTCCCCGCCACCCACCTGCCGGCGGTCTACGAGGCTCCGCAGCGTGGCCTACTCGGGTCGCTGGTCGGCTCGGAGACGGTCACGGGGCCCGATGGTGAGGCCCGGCCCAGCTTCCACGACATCTCACTCCAGTGGTACGACGACATCGACAACATGCACCGGTGGATCGTCGCCGACGGGCCCGAAGACTGGCCCCGCATCGAATCCTTATCCGGGCGACCCGATGTCGAGTTGAGCATGCCCGCCGCTGCGGTCTCCGACATCGAGATCGACGACCACCGGATCTCGTTCTCGACCCAGGCCCTGGGGGTCCCTCATCTGGTGAAGGTTTCCTACTTCCCCAATTGGAGGGCGACCGGGGCGGATGGCCCGTGGCGGGCCTCTCCCTCCCTAATGGTGGTAGTCCCCACCGAGAACGAGGTTGTCCTCGAGTTCGGGGACACCTGGGCAGAGAGTGGAGGCAAGCTCCTCACTTTCGGCGGCGTCGTCTCACTGATCGCCATCGGCGGGGTATTCCAGTGGCGTCGGAGGGCTCTCGGAGAAGAGCCCTCATCCTGATCAGTCCGGCGATGGTTCGTGGGGCTCTCTTGATCAGTGACGACCTGGCCGTCCTCATCTCCTCGACGACCACCGGGACCTCGGCGATGGCGTAGCCGGCGCGCTCTGCCCTGACCACCAGCTCGGTGTCGAAGAGGTCTTTGGTGCTCACCACCTTCGGTGCGATGTCAGCGACCAGCTCGCGCCGGAAGCCCTTCATCCCGTGGGTATCGGTGACCTTCGACCCCAAGATCACCTTGAGGAGCAGGTTGAAGACCCGGGTGGCCAGCCTCCGGATGAGCGGTCTCCTGTCCTCCGACAGCGGATCGCGCTTGGAGCCGATGACCAGGTCGATGCTCTCCGGTTGGGTGATGAGATCGGCGAGGAACACTCCGGAGAAGTAATCGATGTCGAAGTTGACCACCCAATCTCCTCCGGCCTTCATGAAGCCGTGCCGCATGGCGGCGCCGTAGTCGGGCTCGGGCAGGGACTCCACGATCACGTTCGCATCCCCGGCGACCCTGGCGGCGACCTCGGCGCTCCCGTCACTCGATCCGTTCTCCACGATCAGGATGCTGTATTCGATCCCCACCCCTTCTACGGCGTCGATGAGAAGGGGAAGCGCCTGGGGAATGAAATCGGCCTCGTTGAAGACGGGCACGACGATGGTGATAGATGGAGCCATCAGGGGCGCAGGAGTGTAGAAACCGGCCCGGGCTAGGCCACTCCTACACTCCCGGCTCCGTGAAACCCGACAACGTGTTCAAGGCCTATGACATACGGGGACGCACCGACAGTGGCGAGCTCGATGAGGAGCTCTATCGACGAGTCGGTGTGGCGCTGGTGGACCGTCTGGGGGCTCCGACGGTGGCGATAGGGCGGGACTGTCGTCTCACCAGCGACATGTTCTTCGCGGCGCTCTCCGACGGTGTCCGCTCCGCCGGGGGCGATGTGATCGACCTCGGCGAGGTCCCCACCGACGCCGTCTACTTCTACTCCGGCGCCCATTCCGTCCATGGGGCGATCATCACCGCATCGCACAATCCAGCGGAATACAACGGGCTCAAGCTCTGCGGCCCTGGCGCGGCGCCGATCGGGATGGATACCGGGCTCGACGTCATCAAGGACTCGGTGGTCTCGAATGACGACCCCGTCAGCGAGGGCCGGGGCGGTCTGGATTCGGTGTCGATCGTCGATGACTACGTGGACCACCTGTTCGGGATGGTCCCCGCCGACTCGATCGAGGCCCTGCGGATCGCGGCAGACGGTGGCAACGGGATGGCCGGCGTCGCCATCCACCAGGTGTTCGACCGTATCGAGGCGACCCTCGACGGTCTCTATCTCGAACCCGACGGCACCTTCCCCAACCACCCCGCCGATCCGCTCGTGCCCGAGAACCTCGAAGATCTCAAGGTCCTCATGGCATCCGGTCGTCATGACCTCGGCGTTGCCTTCGACGGCGACGCCGACCGCGCCTTCTTCCTCGACGACCAGGGGGAGTCTGTCAGCGGAAGCACGGTCACCTCCCTGATTGCGCGGCGGATGCTCGAGGACAATCCGGGAGCCTCCGTCGTCCACAATCTGATCACATCGAAGTCGGTCCCCGAGATCGTCACCGAGGCCGGTGGCAAGCCGGTGCGGACCAGAGTCGGGCACAGCTTCATCAAGCAGGTCATGGCGGAGACGGGAGCCGTCTTCGGCGGGGAGCACAGCGGTCATTACTACTTCAAGGACAATTACGGGGCCGACTCGGGGATGCTCGCCATGCTCTTCCTGCTCGAGCTGGTCAGCCGTGACGGCCGCCCGCTCTCTCAAATCAGATCCGATGTCGAGCGATACGCCGGGTCGGGTGAGATCAACTTCACCGTCGACGATGCCGAGACCGCCATGGAGAGAGTCCAGAGTGCGTTTCCCGACGCATCCATCGACCGTCTCGATGGGCTCACCGTCGATTTGGGCGCAGGGTGGTTCAATCTGCGACCATCCAACACCGAGCCGTTGTTGCGGCTCAATGCCGAGGCCGCCGATGAGGTCGCCGTCGCCGACCTCGTGGGACGAGTACGCCAGTTAGTGGAGAGTGAATCGTGAGTCTCATCGACCCCACCCTCGCCGAGGTGCTGGTGTGCCCGGTCGACAAGGCGGATCTGACCGAGGACGTCGAGGCAGAGCGTCTCGAGTGCACCGGGTGCGGTCGTCGCTACCCGGTGCGGGACGGGATACCGATCATGCTTGTCGACCAGGCTGAAGGTGGGCCCGATGACTGACATGCTGGCCCAGATCAGGAGTCTCGGCGATCAGCTGCGCTGGGCTGCGGACCTCGACCCGCCCCACGTCGGCACGTTCTCGGAGATCCTCTATGCGGGTATGGGCGGCTCGGGCATCGCGGGTGACTACGCCGGTGCCGTGGCCTACCCGGTGGGCACCCGGATCGCCGTCCACAAGGGCTATGGCCCGATTCCGCCGTGGGCGATCAGGCAACGTCCTCTGCTCATCGCCGCCTCCTACTCGGGCAACACCGAGGAGACCCTCGACATGGTGACCTCGGCGTGGGAGTCGGGCCTCACCGTGGCGACGGTCACCACCGGGGGGAGGCTTGCCGAGCTGACCACCCAGCACGGCTGGCGGACCATCGCCGTGCCCCCCGGGCTGCAACCAAGAGCTGCGGTCGGGTACATGGTGGGCGCAGTGCTGCGGCTGCTCGAGGGCTCTCACTCAGTGGACGATCAGCGTCTCGCTTTCACCGAGGCGGCCAAGCTCGCCGACGAGATGACCGCCGAAGACAGCCCCGCGTGGCAGCAGGCCGAGGAAATAGCCGAGGGGCTCGAGGGCCGCATCCCGATCATCTACGGCGCCGGACCGGTGACGGGGGTGGTGGCCCAGCGGTGGAAGACCCAGCTCAACGAGAACGCCAAGATCCCCGCCTGGTACTCGGTGTTGCCTGAGCTGGACCACAACGAGATCACCGGCTGGGAAACGATGCCGGGCACCACGAGAGAGCATGTCGGAATCGTGGCACTCACCGACCCCGGCGATCACGACCGGGTCGCCATACGCATCGGTCACACCCGTGAGCTCACCGAGTCGGCGGTCCCCTGGGTCGGGGTGGTGCCCTCGTCGGGAACCTCGACCCTGGCCCGTTTGGTCTCGCTCACCGCTGTCGGTGACCTGGTGAGCTGGATGTTGGCGGAGAGACTCGGCGTCGATCCGGTGCCCGTTGCGACCATCGAGGAATTGAAGAAACTGCTGGCCGACGACTGAGAGAGAGCATGAACTACGACATCGCCAACCCGGATCTCGCCGAGGGAGGTGCCCGGCGGACCGCATGGGCCCGGCGCCGCATGCAGGTGCTCGAGACCGTTCGGGAGAGGTTCAAGGCCGAAAAGCCGCTCGACGGTCACGTCATCGCCGCGTGTCTCCACGTCACGGCCGAAACGGCCAACCTGATGCTCGCCCTCCGAGACGGTGGGGGCGAGCCCGTCCTGTGCGCCTCCAACCCACTCTCCACCCAGGACGACGTCGCCGCGGCCCTGGTGGCCGAAGGGATACCGGTCTTTGCCATCAGGGGTGAGGACGACGGCACCTATTACAAACACATCAACGCGGTTCTCGACCATGCCCCCGCGGTCACCATGGACGACGGCGCCGATCTGGCCACGGTCCTCCACACCGATCGGAGGGACATCGAGGTGATCGGTTCGACCGAGGAGACGACGACGGGTGTGATCCGGTTGCGGGCGATGGCGGCGGACGGGACCCTCCGGGTGCCGGTTGTGGCCGTCAACGACTCGGCCACCAAGCACCTCTTCGACAATCACTTCGGGACCGGCCAGTCGACCCTCGACGGGATAATCCGGGCCTCCAACATCCTCCTCGCCGGCCAGAACGTGGTCGTTGTCGGATTTGGGGACTGTGGCCGGGGGGTGGCACTGCGCGCCGATGGGATGGGCGCCCGGGTGATCGTCGTCGAGGTCGACCCGGTGCGGGCGCTGACGGCTGCCATGAGCGGTCATCAGGTGATGACCGCAGAGGATGCGGCCCTGGTGGGCGACGTGTTCATCACGGTCACCGGCAACAAACACGTCCTCCGCATGGAGCACTTCAACCGCATGAAAGACGGGGCGATCCTGGCGAACAGCGGGCACTTCGACATCGAGCTCGACCTCGCCGCCCTGCGCGCCGAGGCGACCGGGCGACGTCAGGTCCGTGACAACCTCGAGGAGTTCGACATGCCGGACGGTCGGCGCATCCTCCTGGCAGCCGAGGGGCGTCTCGTCAACCTGGGAGCGGCCGAGGGGCACCCCGCCGACGTCATGGACATGTCCTTCTCCAATCAGGCCCTCGCGGCGGAATACCTGATCCTGCACAGGGACGAGCTCGAGCCCAAGATCTACACCCTGCCCCCCGAGATCGACGACCAGGTCGCCACCATCAAGCTGGCCCATCTCGGCGGCGGCCTCGAGAAGCTCACCGAGGATCAGGTGACCTACCTGAGTGGCTGGCAAGAAGGCACGTGACAGGTCCGGGCACCAGGCACGCGGGCGGAAAACTGTCGGTGGCTCGTAGTAGTCAGCCGGCATGGTCTGTCTCGTCTGCCACACCATCACATCCGGACGGCTCTGCCCGGGCTGTGCGAGGACTCTCCACCCGACCACCGACCGTTTGCTGGCTGGTGGCCTCCGTCTGGTCGCCGCCTTCGAGCACCAGGGGGCGGCTCGGGAGCTGATGCATCATCTGAAATACCGGGGAGTCCTCGACTTCGCCGACCTCGTCGCCGAGCGGATCGCACCCCGGGTGCCACGCCTGCCCCTGGTGCCGGTGCCCCGCGCCCTGTCGCGGAGACTCAAGTACGGGGTGGACCCGGCGCGGCTGCTAGCGCAACGTCTCGCCTCACGGCTCGGCGTGCCCGTCATCGACATCTTGACGCCTCACTTGCACACCCCCAGAAGGGCGGGTCGGGACCACTCCAGACCCGTTGTTCCGTTCACGTTGCGTCGAGCTGTCGGCGGTGAGGTGATGCTGGTCGACGATGTGGTCACCACCGGGTCGACGGTCGCTGCAGCCGTTTCGGCAATCGGCCGCCAACACCTCCGTTTGGTGGTCGCGGCCAACGCCGTCCCCAAAGTGTCTAGTCTCTCGGTCTCGTGACCCATCCCATGCCAGGAACGGACCGAGTTTGGCGACTGTCCTCATAGTCGACGACGCCGAGCTGTTTCGCGAAGCCCTCAAGGCAGCGTTCACCCAAGAAGGCTTCGAGGTGGTGGCGGTGGCTGCCGACGCCATGGCCGGCATCGACCTGGCTCGGGAGCACGAGCCCGAGCTGGTGATGCTCGACCTCCTCATGCCGGGTATGTCGGGGCTCGAGGTGCTGGGCACCATCCAGAAGGCGAGCCCCCGGAGCCGGGTGGTGCTGCTCACCGCCTCGGAATCCGCCGAGGACCTCCTTGCCGCGGTCAAGGCCGGGGCGTCGGGTTATCTCACCAAGGACACTCCACTGCCCAGGCTGGCGTCGGCGATGCGCGACGTACTCGCCGGAGGGGCGGCGATTTCACCCGCCATGGGGGGCAAGCTGTTCTCCTCGCTGCGCGACATGCTGCGGCATAGCGGTTCCACCGCGCTGAGAACACCCGAGTTGACCGGCCGTGAGATCGAGATCCTCGGTCTGGTCGGTGAGGGCAAGACCTCGAGGGAGATCGCCGAAGAGCTGTACATCTCGGAGAACACAGTTCGCAACCACGTCCGAAACGTGTTGGACAAACTGGGGATGAAGTCCCGGTTCGAGGCGGTCAACTGGGCCTACCGGGAAGGCTTGATAAACATCCGATAGGGCAGGGGGTGGGTTCAACTCCCGTCGACCGGTACCATTGGGGAGCCGAATGCCCATCTTTCAGAAGGTTCTTCGCGCTGGCGAAGGCAAGACCCTTAGAGAATTCCACGGGATTGCCGATGCGGTCAACGACCTCGAGCCGCAGTTCGAGAAAACCGGCGACGACGAGCTGAAATCCAAGACAACCGAGTTCAGAGATGCCCTGGCCAATGGCGCCACCCTCGAAGACATCAAGGTCGAGGCCTTCGCCACGGTGCGGGAGGCCGCCAAACGGGTCCTGGGCCAACGTCACTATGACGTTCAGGTGGTAGGAGCGGCGGCACTACACCGGGGCATGGTCGCCGAGATGAAGACGGGTGAGGGAAAGACCTTGGTGTCCACCATGCCGGCGTATCTCCATGCCCTTGCCGGCAGGGGTGTCCACATGGTCACCGTGAACGACTATCTGGCCAGCCGTGACGCGGAGTGGATGGGACAGATCCACAAATTCCTCGGCCTATCGGTCGGGCTGATCCAGAACAACATGCCCACCGCCGACCGTCACCCTGCATACGACTCCGACATCACCTATGGCACCAACAACGAGTTCGGATTCGACTACCTGCGAGACAACATGGCCATGGCCGCAGAGAACCGGGTGCAACGAGGCCATCCCTACGCCATCGTCGACGAGGTCGACTCGATCCTCATCGACGAGGCCAGGACGCCCCTGATCATCTCCGGCAGACTGTCCGACAGCGCCAAGTGGTACCGCGACTTCGCCAAGATCGCCCGGCGACTCCAGAAGGACCTCCACTACGAGGTCGACGAGAAGAAGCGACAGGTCCTGACCACCGAAGAAGGGGTGTCCCGGGTCGAGCAGATCCTCGGCATCGAGAACTTGTACGACCATGCAGCGGTCGACTTCGTCCACCATCTCGAGACCGCCCTCAAAGCCGAGACGCTCTATCACAAGGACGTCGAGTACCTGGTCGACCATGGCGAGGTCAAGATCGTCGACGAGTTCACCGGGCGAGTGCTCGAGGGACGTCGCTATTCGGAGGGTCTGCACCAGGCCATCGAGGCCAAGGAGGGTGTGGCCATCAAAGAGGAGAACCAGACCCTCGCCACCATCACATTGCAGAACTATTTCAGGCTCTACGAGAAATTGGCCGGCATGACGGGTACCGCCGAGACCGAGGCGGCCGAGCTCGCCTCGATCTACAACCTCGAGGTGGTGGCGATCCCAACCAATGAGCCGGTTGCTCGAATCGACCAAGGCGACCTGGTCTACAAGACCGAAGAGGGAAAGTTCCGCGCCCTCATCGACGATGTCAGAGAACGGCACGAACACGGACAGCCGGTCCTCCTCGGCACGATTTCGATCGAGAGGTCCGAGCTGCTCTCCAAGGAACTGGACAAGATCGGCGTCAAGCACGAAGTGTTGAACGCCAAACAGCACGCCCGTGAGGCGGACATCATCGCCCAGGCCGGTCGTCCCGGGGCGGTGACCGTCGCCACCAACATGGCGGGCCGCGGAGTCGACATCATGCTCGGGGGCAACCCCGAGGGGATGGCCAGGACCGAGTTGAAGCGGCGGGGCGTGGAGTCGTCCGACCCCTCATATGAAGATCTCGAGAAGAAGCTCACCGACGAGTTCGCCACCCAGATCCGGCCCGACAAGGAGAAGGTGATCGCCGCAGGTGGGCTCTATGTCGTCGGCACCGAGCGACACGAGTCTCGACGCATCGACAACCAGCTCCGGGGCCGGTCCGGTCGTCAGGGCGACCCGGGCGAGAGCCGTTTCTACCTCTCGTTGGAGGACGAGCTGATGCGGCGTTTCCAGGGGGAGTGGGTCTCCGGGATCATGGATCGACTGCGGATGCCCGAAGACCAGCCGATCGAGGCGAAGATGGTCAGCAAGTCGATCGAGCGGGCACAACGCCAGGTGGAATCGCAGAACTTCGAGATCCGCAAGAACGTCTTGAAATACGACGAGGTGATGAACACCCAGCGTGAGAACATCTACGCCTGGCGCAAGTCGATTCTCGAGGGCACCGCCTCGGAGGACCTCATCGATGACTGGATCGAGGATGCCATCGCCGGGGTCGTCGAAATACAGTTCGGCGGGTTGGCGAAGGGCGACTGGGACTGGGACGCCCTGAAGCGGGAGCTGGAGCAGTTCTACCCGACAAAGATCGATGTCTCCAAGTTCGAGGGGAGCTATGACATCGATGACGTCATCGACTTCGCCGTCGAGGAGGCCGTGGCCCGTTACGAAGAGCGGGAAGAAGAGCTGGGCAAGGACGTCATGGCCCGGGTGGAGAGGTCGGTGATGCTGTCGGTCATCGACAACAAATGGCGCGAGCACCTCTCGGAGATGGACTATCTGCGCGCCGGGATCGGGCTGCGGGCCATGGGTCAACGTGACCCGCTGACCGAGTACCAGCGTGAGGGTTACGACATGTTCATGGACGCCGTCGATGTGGTGAAACGAGACTCGGTGAGATACCTCTTCCATGTGGAGATGGCGCAGCCGAAAACCCAGCCGCAACGAGTCGAGGCGGGCCCCACCGGTGGCCGAGGTGCCCAAAAGCCGGCCACCTCGGACAAGGTGGGCCGCAATGACCCTTGTCCATGCGGGAGCGGGAAGAAGTACAAGCGCTGCCACGGCGCCGCCGCCTGAGGCAGCAGTCCCCTCCGACGAGCTCGAAGCTCGCAATGGCTTTCACAGGTCATAAGCTGGTCACCCCGTGGAGATCAACGACCCATCGTCATTTGCATTCGAGCAGCGACAACGGCTGGAGGAGGCGCGCGTCTTCCTCGATCTCGATGGAAAGGCGGCGGAGCTCGACGAACTGCGTGACAAGGCCTCGTCACCCGACCTGTGGGACGACCCCGATGAGGCCCGGACCGTCAGCCGGCGACTCTCACGCTACGAGGACCTCTTCGCCAAGGTGGACGGGCTGGCGACTCAGATCGAGGAAGCCGAGGTGCTCTTGGAACTGGCGGCGGAAGCCGACGACGACGAGTCCCGCGCCGAGGCCATCGAGTCGCTGAGCGTGGCCTCTCGCCTGCTCGACGACCTCGAGTTGGAGTCGCTCTTCTTCGACGAATACGACGATGCCGATGCCATCCTGAGTGTTCATGCCGGCGCCGGCGGTGTCGACGCACAGGACTGGGCGGAGATGATGACCCGGATGTATCAGCGTTTCCTGACCGACTCGGGGTTCGCGGTGACGGTCGAAGAGCTCACCGAGGGTGACGAGGCCGGTATCAAGTCGGCCACGCTCACCGTCAAGGGCGACCGGGCCTACGGGACCCTGGAGTCCGAGCGCGGTGTCCACCGCCTGGTCAGGATCAGCCCATTCGACGCCAACGCCCGTCGCCACACCAGTTTTGCCGGGGTCGATGTGGTGCCCGACCTCGGGGATGCCGCCGATGTCGAGATCGACGAAGACGACCTCCGAGTCGACACCTACCGCTCCCAGGGAGCGGGGGGCCAGCATGTGAACACCACCGACTCAGCGGTCCGAATCACCCACCTGCCCTCCGGTATCGTTGTCCAGTGTCAGAACGAGCGCAGCCAGCTCCAGAACAAGGCAAGGGCGATGGCGATGCTCAAGGCCCGTCTCGCCGAGCGGGCCCGTCTCGACCGCTTGGAGCACCTGGCCGAGATCCGTGGCGAGAAAGGTGAGGCGGCATGGGGGCGTCAGGTCCGCAGTTATGTGCTTCAGCCGTATCAAATGGTGAAAGATCTCCGCACAGATCACGAGGTCGGCAATGTCCAGGGGGTCCTCGACGGGGATCTCAGAGGGTTCGTCGAGGCCTATCTGCGATGGCGCAGGTCGGAATACGAGACCGGGGAGAATTCCAGTTAGACGGGTCATCGCCGTTAGCGTTTGCGATTCCCCGGCTTGGGACACACAAGCTGGCAGACTCTTCTCTCGGTCCCCATGATCAGACTCGACAACGTCACCAAGGTCTATGAGGGCGGCACGGTTGCCGCCTATGACGTGTCGCTCGACATCCAAAAAGGCGAGTTCGTGTTCCTGGTGGGAGCGTCGGGCTCGGGCAAGTCGACTCTGATAAGGCTCATGTTGCGGGACGAGCCCGTGACCCGGGGCAAGATCTGGGTTGCCGGCAAGGACATCACCACCCTCCCCAAATGGAAGATCCCCTATCTCCGCCGCTCGGTGGGGACGGTGTTCCAGGACTACAAGCTGCTGCCCAACAAGACGGTCCGTGAGAACGTGGCGTTCGCCCTGGAGGTGCTCGGAAGGCCCCAGTCGGTCATCGGCCCCCAGGTCGACAAGGTGCTGGAACTGGTGGGGCTGGCCGACAAGTGGGGGCGGTACCCCCGACAGCTCTCCGGTGGCGAGCAGCAGCGGGTCTCGGTGGCGCGCTCTTTCGTCAACCGGCCCCCGATCATGCTCTGTGACGAGCCGACCGGGAACCTCGACCCCAAAACATCGGTCGGGATCATGAAGCTCCTCGACCGGATCAACCGCACCGGGACGACCATCGTCATGGCCACCCACGATCACGCAATCGTCGACGCCATGAAGAGACGGGTGGTCGCACTGGAGGACGGGAAGGTGGTCCGTGATGACGAGGCCGGCGGATATGAGGCCGCCCAAGAGGCATGAGCCGGGTCCTCTTCCTCTTGAAGGAGGCGATGCTGTCGTTGCGACGCAACATGCTCATCGTGGCCGGGGCGATCCTCGCCGTCTTCATCTCATTGACGCTGGCCCTGGGTGCCTTGGTCGTAAATGAGATCCTGCGGATCAACACTCTCGCCTGGCAGGAGGGTGTCCATGTCATCGCCTTCCTCAACGACGAGGGGGAGAGCGGCGTGCCGCTGGGGGCGCACGACGAGCTGCTGACAGATGTCCTGACCTGGGACGAGGTGCTCGACGCCTTCTACTGGGACAAGAGCCAGGCGTGGGAGGAGTACCAGGAGCTGTTCGCCGGACAGCAGGAGCTGCTCGACATCGATCCCACCATCCTCCCGGCTTCGATCCGGATCGAGCTGACCGACATCGAGCTCCACTCCTCGGTGCGATTCCGTCTGGAGCAGCGCACCGGGTCGGTGCGCCAGGTCGCCACCGCCGCGGAGTCGATCGAGCAGCTGCAGAGTCTCTCCAACGTGCTCAACGTCCTCGGTCTCGGCATGGCGATAGTGCTCGGGGTGGCGGCGGTGGTCCTCATCGCCAACACCATCCGGCTCGCCATCTATGCCAGACGCGACGAAGTCTCCATCATGAAACTGGTCGGTGCCTCCAACTGGTTCATTCGGGTGCCCTTCCTCCTGGAGGGCTTGATCGAAGGATTGGTCGGGGCGGCATTGGCGGTGTTCGCCGTTTGGCTGGGCACGACCAACCTGGCCAGGGCTGGAGAGACCTTCGCCTTGTTCAGTCTCGACGTCAGCCAGGCATTCTTCTTCCGCTGGGGTCTCCTCTTCCTCATCTTCGGAGCGGTGGCCGGGGTGATCGGCTCGATGCTCGGGTTGAGCAAGTACCTGAGGGACGCCGACGGCACCGGGCCCGACGTCCCCACCGGTTTCTAGAGCCGCGATGGGCTCGGAGGCCTCCGAGCGTGTCAAGGTGGTCGCCACCAACCGGCGCGCCCGCCGCAACTACACGGTGCTCGACACCTACGAGGCGGGCCTGGTCCTCCTCGGGTCCGAGGTCAAGTCGTTGCGGGACGGCAGAATGGAGTTGAAGGACTCCTACGGCGACATCCGCGGTGGGGAGGCCTTCCTGGTCGGGGCTCACATCAGCCCCTACGGGTTTGCCAGAGAAGGTGGTCACGAGCCCGAACGTGAGCGCAAGCTCTTGCTCCATCGTCGGGAGATCGACCGGATCGCCGGGGGACTCGCCGAGAAGGGCCTCACCCTCGTCCCTCTTCAGGTGTACTTCAAAGAGGGCAAGGTCAAGGTGGAGATGGCGCTGGCCCGAGGCAAGACCACCGTCGACAAGCGCCAAACTCTGCGCGACCGGGAGCACGCCCGGGAAATCGAGCGTGCCACCCGCCGTTCGCGTTCCTGATGCACCAGGGCCCGACTATCGGCTCGGAGCGTCGAGAACAGCCTCGAACACGTGTTGGGGTCATTCGAAAGCGACAACTACAATGGGGGCACACCCGCAAACGGGGGTGAAACGGTTTCGACGTTGAGTGTTGAGGCGTTGGAAGCGAGCCGGGGTCTCCGGGGCCCCGTCAACAAACCGGAAAAACCAATAAGTGCCGAAGATAACTTCGCACTGGCTGCCTAATTAAGTAGCCCGTCCTCCTGGCTGGTTCCCGCCCGGTCGGGGCAGGGCGCCGCAATGCGGGATGCTCCGCCCGGGTTTCCGGGATCGGGCGGCTAAGCACAACTCCGGATAGGCGCAGGAAAACTCGTCGTCAGAGTTCCTGGGTCCGAAGCTCGCTGACGACTGCGCTCGGAGATGCCAGCGCTGACGGCTTAGCGGACCGGGGTTCGACTCCCCGCACCTCCACAATCTGGTGCTTACGAAAAAGTGGCACCTGAAGAAACGAAAAACCCGCCCGGATCGCCACCACGGCGAGAAGGGCGGTTTCGTCATGTCTGAGACGCGGAGGAGTTGGACTGTGCGCTTGCTCAGCGCATCCTCTTGCGAAGAGCCTCCTCCAGGCTCGGCCGTCTTCACCTGCGAATGACCACCACGACCATGGCCGCGATCAGCGTGTAAATAAACGGTCTCGAGGTGGGGTAAACACCCTGGCCAGTTATTTTCGTTAGTTGGCAACAAGCGATGCAATACGCCCCTCTCCCCACCGAAGAGCAGATCGGACGCGTCCGCGATGCGCTGGGCGCGTCATCGCTGGTGCACGCCCGCCGCATCGAGGGGGGTCTCGACTGCACGATGGATGTCCTCTCCGACGAAGCGAACCGGCTGGTCCTGCGTCGATACGGGACGTCACGGGTGGAACGTGACGGTGCAGAGGCCAAACGCGAGACCCGTGCCCTCGAGCTCCTGCAGCGGGCCAACATCCCGGCACCTGCACCGATTTGGGTCGACATGGAAGGAATCTTCTCCGAACAGGCGATCATCATCTCGTTTGTCGAAGGCGCTCCTGACCTGACCCCGTCCAACCCCTTCGACTGGGCAGAGCAGCTCGCGGCGGTGATCGCCCGGGTCCACGAGATCCGTCTCGATGAGGAAGATGCAGAAATGTTTCCACCAGGGGCGGGCGAGGACATGAAGCGGATTCAGGAGTCACCGGAGCTGGTCCTGGAACACACACTCGGTGAAGACCTGCTCCGCCGTCGGGTCAAGCTCGGTGAAGGAAGCGTCGAAACCGAGCCGGTTTTCTGTCATGCCGACTTCTGGCCGGGAAACACACTCTGGGTCGACGGAACGTTGTCAGCCGTCATCGACTGGCAATCACCCGCGACCGGCGACCGCGAAATGGATGTCGCCTACTGCGCACTGGACATCCGCTATCTGGGCATGGACAAGGTCGCCGATCACTTCGTCAAGACCTACCGGGAGGTCAGCGGTGACTCACTGCCAAACCTCGTCCAGTGGGAGGCGGCGGGTCTATGTCGGCCGATGCCCGACATCGCCCAATGGGTGCCCGCATGGACGGCGATGGGAAGGCATGTGAGTGTCGACGCCGCCCGTCAGCGGTTCACCGAGGTCCTCGCCGACTTCCTCGACCGCACCGGCTGACGAACCCGCTGTCTCGGCGGGTTTCGACCCGGGCAGGCTGGGGTACCGCCCGTGAATGGAATTCAATGTCGGTCTCATCCAGACCTCTCGGCTGGCGCAAGTCGGTGCAACGGCGCTGGCATTGATGACCCTGCCCCTCTTGGGAAATCTCGCCATGGTCGAGCCATCGGACGACGCGGGCAACGTGAATGTGCTGGCGCAGAGCGAAGTCCATGTCGCCCTCTCGGCGCTGGACTATGCGATCGCGAAGGCCAGTCCTCCCCTCGACGTGGAAATGGCCTGGTCCGATCTCCGCGACGACACCAGCTCGATCGTCGACGACCTCCTCGACCGTCCCGATGATGTCGACTCGCAAGCCATGCTGGGACGGATCACCTCCTTCTGGAATTCCTACGAACGGACCGACCAACTAGGTCCCGCCATGCCCGAATGGCAGGTCTTTGTCGAGGCGTTCCAGAGTCTTGCCTCGAGCACAGGGTCGATCGCGGCCACCGACGGCCCGGTTGAAGAGACCCGAAGCGTCGGGTAGGCAACTCGAAGCCGAGCACACGCAGATCCGATGCGGACGGTTTACCGTCCCACCATGTGAGTGGATTCCCCGAGCATGTCACCATCACCGAGTCGTCTTCTCGTGACGGCCTGCAGTCGCTCGGTGCCTTCGTGCCAACCGAGTCGAAGTCGGCTCTGATCGATGCCCTGGCCGGCGCCGGTCTCCACAGCTTCGACGCCGTCTCTTTCGTCAGCCCGAAATGGGTGCCCCAGATGGCCGACGGCGCCGAGGTGGCGAGAGGTGTCACCGCCGAGGGTCTTCGCTTGATCGGGCTCGTCCCCAACATGCGTGGTCTGGAGAGCGCGGTCGAGGCGGGGCTGACCGATATCGGGGTTCTGACGGCGGCCTCCGACACCTTCAGCGAGCGCAACATCAACGCCACCGTCGACGAGTCGATGCATCGCATCCGCCGCATCGTCCTCGAAGGACCGGAGAACCTGACCTTTCGCGCCTACATCTCGACCGCCACTCATTGCCCTTATGAGGGGCCGCAGGACCCCGACTGGGTGGCCTATCTGGCCCACACCCTCATCGACTGGGGGGTTCACGAGGTGTTCCTCGGGGAGACCATCGGCAAAGCAACGGTGGCCGATGTGAACCGTCTCCTCGACGAAGTCCTCGACGAGGTGCCGCCGGACCAGATCGGGGTCCATTTCCACGACACCTATGGGCAGGCGGTGGCCAACACCGTGGTCGCCCTCGAACGGGGTATCGACAAGATGGACTCCTCCGCCGGAGGGCTCGGCGGGTGCCCTTACGCCCCGGGCGCCGCGGGGAACGTGGCCACCGAGGACTTGCTGTGGCTGCTCGACGGCTTGGGGATCGAACACGGGGTCGATCCCCGTGCAGTGGCCGATGTGGCTCAGCGGTTCTGCTCAGACCACAATCTCGTCTACAACAGCAGGGCCGGGAAGGCCCTGTTGGCGTCACGGGACGAGGAATGAGCTCTATCTACATCGATGATGATCTCGGAGCGATCCGGGACCAGGTACGTCAGTATGTGGAACGAGAGGTCGTCCCCAAGGTCGAGGAGTGGGAGGCCACGGGCGAGATCCCGGCCGGGCTCCTCGACGAGATGGGGAAGCTGGGCTACTTCGGGCTCCGGGTCCCCGAGGAGTATGGGGGTCTCGGACTCGGCCACGTCGCAACGGTGGTCTTCGCCGAGGAGTTGGGGCGAAGCACCTGTGGAGGTTTTGCCATAACGGTCCTGGTGCACACCGACCTCGCCACCCCTTACGTGACCAACTTCGGCTCCGAAGTCCAAAAGGAGGCGTGGCTGGAGAAATGCGCAACCGGGGAGTTGATCACGGCCATCGCCGTCACCGAGCCCGATGCCGGCTCCGATGTGGCCGCCATCCGCACCGCGGCGAGGAGAGACGGCGAGGGTTGGCGTCTCAACGGGACCAAGATGTTCATAACCAACGGTGCCATCGCCGACCTGGTCTTCGTGGCGGCCAAGACCAATCCCGACGTCAAGGGGTCGCGGGGAATCTCGATCTTCGCGGTGGAGCGCGACAGCGATGGATTCGCCGCCAGCCGGGCCTTGGACAAGATGGGATGGCACTCTTCGAACACCGCAGAGCTGGTCCTCGAAGATGTCTGGGTGCCGGCCGGGAACCTCATCGGCGAGGAGAACCGCGGGTTCTACTACATCATGACCAACTTCCAGAACGAGCGGCTGGCGATCATGGGCCAGGCCCTCGGCGAGGCCCAGAGGGCACTCGAGGTGACCGTGGGCTACGTCAAGGAGAGGTCCGTGTTCGGCAGCTCCTTGTGGGAAAAGCAGGGCATCCGCCAGCGAATAGCGATGCGTCAGGCGCAGATCGACGCTGCCCGCGAGTTGACCTACCGCGCTGCCTGGCTCACCGATCGTGGTGAAGACAGTGTGCGAGAGGTCTCAGAGGTCAAGGCACTGGTCGGCGAGTTGGTCAACGAAGTGCTCTACGACTGTGTGCAATTCCACGGAGGCATGGGCTACATCGCCGAAACCGCGGTGGAGCGTCTCTATCGCGATGTGCGGATCCACTCGATCGGCGGGGGTGCCACCGAGGTCATGCTCGAGGAAGTGGCGAAACGCCTCTAGTCGACTCGTGAGGCGGCAGCTTCGATCTCGTCGGGCTCGAGCGGATGCCATGAGAGCTCCATTGCGAGCCAGACGGTCTTCGAGAGCGGGTAGATGGTGATCGGGATGACGATGTTGGCTGCGACGGTCACACCCAGAACGAGCCCCCAGGGCACCTCAGGGATGGTGGCCAGGATCATGCCACCGAACACGACCAGGAAGGTGCCGAAGATGACGGCGGTGTTGATGATCACTGCTCCGACCCAATAACCGGGCTCGCGCTCGAAGCGGAGACCGCACTGACCACAGAACTCGTCCAATGCAAACCACCCGCTGAAGGCGGGGCCGCCACAACGCGGGCAACGGCGGCGCACTGCTCGAGAGAGCATCTGGCCCCGGCTAGCCGGTGGGTCGGGCCTCACCTACCGAGGGTATCGTCGGTGGGCGTGATCGGAGACAAAGCCGCCAGACTCCGCCTGGAGTATGAGTCGGAAGGTCTGGTCGAAGCGGACATGGCCGAGGACCCTTTCGACGAATTCGCCAATTGGTTCGCCGGGGTGATAGCTGCCGACTTGCACGAGCCGAACGCCTTCGTGCTCGCCACCGTCGACGATGACGGCACTCCCTCGGCGAGAGCACTCCTCATGAAGGATCTGACCAAAGAGGGTCTCGTCTTCTACACCGGGCTGTCGAGCAGGAAGAGCCGTGCCATGAGCGACAACCCAAAGGCGGCGGCGACCTTTGTGTGGACACCGTTGCACCGTCAGGTCAGGTTCGAGGGAAGCGTCTCCCCGGTCTCGGACGAGCAGGCCGACGCTTACTTCGCCACCAGGCCACGGGGCGCACAGATCGCCGCCCACGCCTCCAGACAGAGCGAGCCGGTCTCGAGAGACGAACTGGACACCCGATTCGCCCGACTGTCTACCGAGCTGGGTGAAAGGATCCCGCGACCGCCCGATTGGGGGGGTTGGCGACTCCGGCCCCACCGCGTCGAGTTCTGGCAGGGCAGGCCCAACCGATTCCACGACCGGGTCCGATATCGGCGCCAGGGTGATGGCTGGGTCAAGGAGAGACTGTCGCCATGAGGGTTCACGTGGTCGGCTCATCAGGCACCTACCCCGCCCAGGGACGCCCGGCGTCGGGGTTTGTCGTCGAGCAGGGCAGCACACGGGTCTGGTGTGACGCCGGTCCCGGGACTTTCACCGCGCTTCCCATCGACCCGGACATGATCTCCGCAGTGGTGGTCTCACACCAGCATCCGGATCACTGCACCGACCTCTTCGCGGCATACCACGCCTGGACCTATCGACCCCAGCCCCGAGATGCGGTCCCCCTATACGCCCCTCAAGCGGTGTGGGACCGGATCACCCAGTTCATCGAGAAGCAGCCCGAGTGTTTTGCCTTCACTCCCGTCACGACCGGCGACGAGGTCGTGATCGATGGATTGAAGGTGTCCTTTGTCGAGACAGAGCATCCGGTGCCCACGGTCGCCTCGCGTTGGGAAGCAAACAACCGCTCGCTCTTCTACACAGCAGACACCGGGCCGGGAGGTGATTGGCGAGCCGCCGCCTCCGATGCCCACATCATGCTCGCCGAAGCCTCGTATCAGGGCGCCGCAGAAGACAAGGCCTACCCTCATCATCTCACTGCCGGCGAGGCCGGCCAGATCGCCCGGGAGGTCGGCGCCGAGCAGCTGACTTTGACCCACATTCCTCCCTACCTGGACCCGGCGGTTTCGGTGGCCGAGGCCGAGGAGACCTTCGATCGCCCGGTCCGCCTCGCCGTGCCAGCCACCAGTTTCGAGGTCTGAGAGCCTCGGTTTAGCGTGACCAGATGACCGACCGTCCCCACGACCAACTGCGTCCAGTCAGCGCCGAGCTCGGTTTCACCGAGTCGACTCCCGGATCCGTTCTGATCTCGATGGGGCGCACCCGGGTGCTCTGCACCGCCTCGGTCGAAGACGAGGTTCCCCGTTGGATGCGCGATTCGGGAAAGGGCTGGGTGACCGCCGAGTATGCGATGCTCCCGGGCTCGTCGAACGAGCGGGTTCGGCGTGACCACGTCTCGGGAGGCCGGGCCAAGGAGATCTCTCGTCTCATCGGCCGGGCGCTCCGGGCCGCAGTGAATCTACGGGCCATGGGCGAGGCGATGGTGCGTGTCGACTGTGACGTGATCGAGGCCGACGGAGGGACGAGGACGGCGGCGATCACCGGGGGGTGGATCGCGCTTCATCAAGCCCTCGAGGACGCAGTCGAACGTGAGGTCATCGCCACCAACCCCATCGTCGACGAGGTGGCCGCCCTGTCTGTGGGGATCGTCAACGGCGAGAAGTTCCTCGATCTCGACTATTCCCAAGATGTCGGCGCCGAAGTCGACCTCAACGTGGTCATGAGCGGTCGCGGCCTCCTCGTCGAGGTCCAGGGCACCGCCGAAGGGGCGCCGTTCACCCGCGATGACCTGAACGAGCTGCTCGATCTGGCCACCAAGGGGATCGAGGAGTTGCATGACATGCAGCGAAGAGCGGTGGACCGGTGATCCCCCGATTGGTGGTGGCGTCGAAGAACCCTGACAAGATCGCCGAGATCGAGTTGGCCCTCAACCGAGCGGGAGTGGCGACCGAGATCGTCCGCGGCCTCGACTGGCCCGACGTGGAAGAGAGCGGGTCCACGCTCGAGGAGAACGCACTCATCAAGGCCCACGCCGTTGCCGAGGCGACCGGGCTGCCGGTGGTCGCCGACGACACCGGTCTCGAGGTGGACGCCCTGGGCGGCGCCCCCGGGGTACACACCGCGCGGTTCGCAGGCGATGGTGCGAGGTACGAGGACAACGTGGCGAAGATGATCGAGGTGATGAAAGAGGAGACCTTGCGCTCCGCCCGGTTCCGCACGGTGACAGCGCTGGTCTTTCCCGATGGCGCCGAAGTCGTTGCAGAAGGGTCACTGGAGGGGAGGATCGCCGAGGCCCCTAGAGGGACCCGCGGTTTCGGCTACGACCCGGTGTTCGAAGTAGACGGACGGACCCTCGCCGAGATGACTTTGGAGGAGAAGGATTCGATGTCGCATCGCGCCCGGGCGGTACGGGCACTGATCGACTCACTGGGGAAGTGAGACCACATGTCGTCATCGTGGGCGGGGGATTCGCCGGTCTCAACGCCGCCAAGGCACTGAAGGGCGCCGAGGTCGACATAACGATTGTTGACAGACGCAACTTCCACCTCTTCCAGCCGCTTCTCTACCAGGTTGCGATGGCCGCGCTCAACCCTTCGGACATCGCCTATCCGATCCGATCCGTCTTCAAGCGACAGCTCAACGTGGCACGTGTGCTGCTCGGGGAGGTGACGGCCATCGACCCCGACCGACGTGAGGTGGTGGTCGATGACGATGAGGTCATCGCGTACGACCATCTGGTCCTGGCCACTGGCGCCACTCACTCCTATTTCGGTCGGGACGAGTGGTCAGAGGCCGCCCCGGGACTAAAGACGTTGGAGGACGCCCTCACCATTCGGGCCCGGGTGCTCAAGGCGTTTGAGAGGGCCGAGTCAGATCCCGAGAGGGCAGGCCGGTTGCTCACCTTCGTCGTCGTCGGCGCCGGCCCCACCGGCGTCGAGCTCGCCGGCGCCCTGATCGAGATCGCGGTCCATGCGATGGGTGACGAGTTCGACGTGGTCGACCCGTCGACGGCCCGGGTCGTCCTGGTTGAGGGGACCGACCGGGTCCTCCCGCCGTACCCGCCATCGCTCTCCCATTCGGCGCGCAGACAACTCGAGGGCCTCGGGGTGGAGGTCGTCACCGACTCACTGGTGACTGAAATCGACGAGGAGGGCGTGACCTTGTCATCCGGGCTACGCATCGAGGCGGCCACCGTCCTCTGGGCCGCCGGGGTCCAGGCCTCGGCGGTGGGGGCGATGGTGGGGGAGGTCGACCGAAGCGGCCGGGTGGTGGTCGAGCCGGACCTGTCGGTCCCCGGCCATCCCGAGGTCTTCGTCGCCGGTGACCTGGCCGCGGTGCCGGGTGTGCCCGGAGTCGCCCCGGCCGCGATGCAAATGGGCCGGCACGTCGGTCGGATCATCAAGGAGGGGAGCCGCCAGCCGTTCCACTACAGCGACAAAGGATCACTGGCGACGATCGGGCGGGCGCGCGCAGTGGCCGACATCAGGGGAGTCCGCTTCAGCGGGTTCCCGGCGTGGCTCGCCTGGTTACTGATCCACATCTTCTATCTGATCGGATTCCGCAACCGATTCTTCGTGCTCTTGGGTTGGGCGTGGCACTACCTGACGTTCCGGCGTGGGGCCCGGATAATCACTGGGATTCCCCGAGAGCCTGGTGCGGGCGAGAGGACTTGAACCTCCACGGGATCTCTCCCACAGGGTCCTAAACCCTGCGCGTCTGCCAATTTCGCCACACCCGCGTTTGGTGGTGAGAAGGGGGCAGTGGGCCGCCCGGGACTCGAACCCGGAACCGTTTGATTAAGAGTCAACTGCGCTGCCAGTTGCGCCAGCGGCCCGCTCCGATTCTAGGGTGCCGTACCGGGAGCCGAGAAAGTCGATCCACGCCAACGTGATGACGAAAGCGTCAGCGCTTTTTCGCTTTGTTAGAGTGCACACGCCGTGGGCGAGGTGGTTCTTGCGATGCCCCGTGCCATCGGGCTTTATGTATGTCTTGGTGAAATCGTCAATTGGAACATGGACCTGGTCGGACCACCACTTTCGGGCGCTGGGCTCATCGTTAGCGGCATGCAGATTGAGTTTGGCTCGCCACCCGTGGTTTGGGGGTAGATAGCATTCACTCCATCGCCTGAACATCCGTAGAGCCGCTGGGTCAGCATTCGCCATCGCGAGTCGCCGAGGTGTCTTCGACCCTTCCGCCCAATACATGGAGACTCCTGCCACCCAGAATGGATCTTCGATCAGATGCTCAGCTTCGAGGGTGGCCTGGGTCCGCAGCCGCTCGACCTCATTGTGTCGCTTGTGTTGGGTATTTCTTGGAATGCCCCGTTTTGTGGTTGGTCGGCGCGCCTTGATCGCGTCGATCTGCTCATCGGAGAGCCGCACCTCAAGGCACCAGGTGGCCAGGGTCGACTTCTTCACGTAGATCAACTCCATGATCTCGCCGTAGGAGAGCCCTGCTCGGCGCAGGTCCCGCCCCAGCTCCGACCGCTCCCATCGTGACAGTGACTCGTATTCCCTCACCCGCTCGAGGAGTACAGCCTCGAGTTCCATGATTGGAATGTAGGAATCGTCTGTGACAAGAAGGGGTGCCGAAGTACCCTGGACAGCTATCGGGCTGTGGCGCAGCTTGGTAGCGCGCGTGCTTTGGGAGCACGAGGTCGCCGGTTCGAATCCGGCCAGCCCGACCAGACATTTACAATGAACGAAGACCGCGGGTGTAGCTCAATGGTAGAGCTCCAGCCTTCCAAGCTGGCGGTGAGGGTTCGATTCCCTTCACCCGCTCGAACGGGTCGCCCACCGGGGCCAGACACAGCCCTTTTGCCCCCGTAGCTCAACTGGATAGAGCAGCGGACTTCTAATCCGCAGGTTGGGGGTTCGAGTCCTCCCGGGGGCGCAAGGTTTCTACCAGGTGAGGGGCCGGAGAAGGCTCTCTGACCAGGTAAAACGGCTAGGCTGACGCTCTCTCGTGCTCTATCGTCATCTTTCGACGTTTTGCTATGTTTCTATCTCTCGTGTGACACGTGCGTGACACAGGAGGATTGGAATGGGCAGCATCCAGCGAATTGATCGGCCGAAACCATGGCGAGCCCGGTACCGCGCACCTGACGGCCGGCAGCACTCGAAGAGCTTCAAACGCAAGATCGACGCTGAAAGGTGGCTGAGAGCTGAGGAGGCGAGAGCGGATCGGGGCGAGTGGGTAGACCCGACCGCTGGCGCGGTGCGTTATGCCCAATGGGCCGACGCATGGCTTGCCGGACTTCACAGCATCGGCCCGAAGACCCGCCACGGCTACGAGTCGCTCTTGCGTTCCCGGGTGCTCCCCACCTTCGGTGAGACCGAGCTACGACGGATCTCCACCGCCTCGGTGCGGGCGTGGGTCGCTGCGATGGCAGATGAAGGGCTCAGCGGTGCCCGCATCCGCCAGGCGTTACAAGTGCTCCGGGCATCGCTCGACGTCGCGGTGTCCGATGGACTGATCGCCAAGAATCCCGCTGCGGGAGTGAAAGCCCCGCGGGTGGAGATGCGTCGTCAAAGGTTCTTGACCTCCGTCGAGCTAGGCCGGCTCGCCGACGCAGCGGGAGACTACGGGCCGTTGGTGTGGCTGCTGGGCTGGTCGGGCCTTCGCTGGGGCGAGGCTGTGGCCCTCCGAGTGGGGAGGGTCGACACCAAGCGGCGGCGCTTGAGAGTCGAAGAAGCCGCAACCGAAGTAGGAGGCACGATCCACTTCGGCTTACCAAAGACCCACGAGACCCGGACAGTGATACTCCCGAAGCTCGTCGTAGGTCGCCTCGAACCCCTCATCAAGGGAAGGGACCCAGACGAGCTCGTGTTCACTGCTCCCAAAGGTGGACCCCTACGTCAATCCAACTTCCGACGGACCTGGCGGCGAGCCGTAGAGGCCTCAGAGGTTCCGGACGACCTGCTAGTACACGATCTGAGAGATACGGCTGCGTCACTGGCCATCGCCACCGGCGCGAGCATCAAGGCAGTGCAGCGCATGCTCGGCCATGCGTCCGCCGCGATGACACTTGACACCTACGGGTCGCTCTTTACCGAAGACCTCGAGGATCTGGCGGACCGGATAGATGACCGCTACGGGTAATCGAGAGGAACAGCTTTCGTAATAGCCGTCAAACGTGGGATTGGACCCGCCAGGCTTGTCAAGCTATCCTGACAAGCCATGAATGTCATCAACATCGACTCGCTGCCGACTGAGCCGTTGGACGCCCTGCAGGAACTGTCTCGCGCCGGCGCAGAGTTGGAGACTCTTGTGCGAGAACAGGTCGCAGCAGCGCGGACAAAAGGTGCTACTTGGGAAGAGATCGGCGAGCGATTGGGGGTCTCACGTCAGGCCGCCTGGGAGTACTACACCCGAGATGCGCGCCGGATCATCAATGAGTCTGCCAATAGGGGCGAAATGCTGGGTGAGGATGATGCTCTTCGCCTTGCGACTGAGGAAGTTGCCGGTATCCGGCACCGTCGGCGCCGTGACCGGTCTTGAGTAGGGCCCGTGCGTGTTGTCCTTGATTCCAACGTCCTGATCTCGGCTGCGATCACCCTCGGCGCCCCTCACCGGATAGTGCAAACGTGGTTGGAGGCGGAAACATTCGAGCTGATTGTCTGTGAGTCTCTTCTCGAAGAGGTGGCGGAGGTGCTGATCGAGCGGGACCAGATGAGGCGCTGGATCTCCGTGGACGATGCCCGGCTCTATGTGGAGCGGATGAGGACAACCGCCGATGTCCGTGAAGACCCACCGCCGGGGCCGAGACTGACCCGCGATCCCGACGACGACTTCGTGATCTACCTGGCACGTGTCAGTGACGCCGACGTGATCGTGTCCGGAGATGGTGATCTTCTCGAGTGGCCGGAGCAGAACCCGCCGGTGGTCTCTCCGGCGATGTTCGAACGAATGCTGGACGATGAGTGAATGACGACAACTTGAAGCCAGTCAGCTGGTCGTGGAACGGGTGTTGACAAATTTACGCCGATCAGTGGAAGGGCATCGAAGGGATTCATTCGACTACCTGCCGAAGAGCGCATGGTCCAGCGCCGTCGACTTCGAGGCCTTGACCTGTTGTTCGATCCAGCCCTCAACATCAGACCAGCAGTATCTGACGTGGCGACCGACTCTGAACCCCGGGGGTCCTTCCCTGCGGTACCGCCACTGGTAGAGGGTGGCGACCGGCACTCCGAGATAGTCGGAGAGCTCTTGGACGGAGAGGAGCCGGCCCCTTCGTTCCATACCGTTGATCATGGGGAGCACCCTGTCGGCTCAATGTCATAGATCTCGACAGCCGGTTTGAAAGGGCACTCGACAGGGTTTTCGACACTCTGCTGACAGGGTGACTTGCTCACCTGGCGGGATGATGTCGTCTTCCATCTCTCGCCCGGTCGCCTGCGCGTCTGGGCCACGGCTTCGGGATCGATCATCACTCGAGCATCGCTGTCGAGTGTCTCAATGGACTCGCAAGAGGTCTCTCAACGGTCTCGCAAGAGTCTCGCAAAGTCTCTCTACCAGGAGATTTGGCTCCTCGACGCGCCTGGTGACTTTCGGCGGCCGCCTCAGCTCAAGAGGTGTGCGGGGTTCTGCAGGAGTGGTTTGCGAGACCGTTGAGAGACTCTTCTCCCAGGATCACTGTGGGCATGACGAATACGAACACCCGGACCCTCGAAGAGCGCTCATTCCTCGAAGGGAGAGCAACGACGGATCGGTCATGACACGCCTCCAGGAGAAGCCGCCCAAGCCAATCGACCACCGATTGAGGAGAGCAACCCGATGATGAGAGCCCACTGGAGAAGCCGACCGTTTTCAGACAGACGATTGCACACCTGCGGTCACCTGGCGATCGGGGGTTCGTGGTAATGCTCAGGGTCACGACCTTGAAGGGCGTGGAGGCGGGCAGGTATTACACCGATCGTCTTCCTTCCTATTACCTGGACGGGGAGGAGCCGCCGGGCCGGTGGTGGGGGAGGGCGGCAGGTCGTCTCGGTCTCCACGGTGAGGTCGACCCCGAAGCCTTTCTGGCGGTGATCGCCGGACATGATCCAGCTACTGGGAAGGATCTGGGTCGTCGGTACGGGGAGGGGTCGGTGAGGGGTTATGACGCAACCTTCTCCGCCCCCAAGTCGGTCTCCGTCCTCTTCGCTGTTGGCGACGATGAGGTGCGGGAGCAGGTGGTCGAGGCGCACGAACGGGCCGTCGAGGCGGTTCTGGGTTGGGTGGAGGATCATACCCACACCCGCCTACGTCGTCATGGCCACGTCATGTGTGTCGACGCTGAAGGCATCGTGGTGGGATTGTTCCGCCAGCACACCAGCCGGCGTCTCGACCCCCAACTGCATACTCATGCGGTGATCGCCAACCGGGTTCCTGCACCTGATGGGAGATGGTTGGCGTTGGATGCCCGGACCATGATGGTGGACTAACGCACTCTCTCCGCTCTCTACCAAGCCTGCCTCCGGGCCGAACTGACACGCCGGGTCGGGGTGGAGTGGGAGACACCGGAGCACGGGATCGCCGAGATCGCAGGTATCCCCGCGGAGGTGTTGGCCGAATTCTCTCGACGGAGCAACGACATCCAACGTCGTCTCGAGGAGAAACTAGAGCGGTTTACCAACAACTTCGGCAGGGAGCCGACGGTGAAGGAGCGATGGCGGCTGGAGCGGGAGTCGGTGTTAGACAGCCGACCCGCCAAACCCCACGGAATCACCCTCTCTCAGCTACACGAGGAGTGGCGAGAGCGGACCCTTCAGTTGGGGCATGAACCGCGGCTACTGGTGGAACAGACGATCGGCCGTGTCCAGCGTCTCGATCAGATCGACCAGCGGGTGGCCACTGCTCTGGCCGATGCTGCTCTGGCTTCGTTGGGCGAGGGTCAGTCGTCGTGGCGGCACGCCGAACTGGTAAGAGAGCTGGCAGCAGCCGTCCCCACCACTGTGGGCGTCGACCCGGTCGACCTGACCGAGGTCCTCGACGGTCTCGCCGACCAGGTCGCCAGCAACCGCTGCGTCGACATCGGCCATCCCATCCCGACCGGGACCCCGCTTCGACGGGATGGTCGGCCTATCACCGAGGCGGCAGTTGACCGGGCACTGACCACCCGTGCCATCCTCGAGGAGGAAGAGGAATTGATCACCCGGGTGCAACTCCGCAAGAACCGGGAGGTGGCCAGGAGGAGACCACGGGTGATCCGTTTCGGCCGGGAACTCACACCAGGACAGCAAGAGGCCATGGCTGTCGTCGCCGGGGAAGGTGGGTTGGAGCTGATCGTGGGTCCTGCGGGTGCTGGAAAGACCACCATGCTCGCCAAGGCAAAGCTCAATCTCGCCGTCCAAGGACGTCGGGTGTTTGGAGTGGCTCCGACTGCAGCCGCAGCCGAAGTCCTGGCTACTGAAACCGGCGTGCGGGCGGACACGTTGGACAAGCTGCTCACCGAACACTCCCATCCGACACGTCCACCCGACCCTGTGTTCGACCTGGCTGCGGGGACGACGGTGATCGTCGACGAAGCGGCCACCGCCTCCACCCCCAAACTCGCCGCCCTGTTCCGGCTCGTCGACCAACACGACTGGCGGATCATCCTGGTCGGGGATCCCCGCCAGTTCTCTGCCGTGGGTAGGGGAGGAATGTTCGCCCATCTGGTCGACAGTTACGGAGCAGTCGAATTGGACCAGGTACACCGGTTCCGCCATCTCTGGGAGCGGCAGGCCAGCCTCCGTCTCCGCACCGGCGACCCCGCCGTCCTCACCGAATACCACAAGCGTGGGCGCATCCACGGCGGCACCCTCGAGCAGATGGAGGCCGCAGTCGTCGGCGCCTGGGAGCAGGCACGGAGGCGAGGTGAGACGGTGGCGTTGATGGCCAACAACACCGACACCGTGACAAGGCTCAACCAACTCGCCCAACAAACCCGGGTCGCGGCTAACGAGCTCGACCCAACCGGACCACGGGTCCGAAACGGCGAAACCTTCATGCTGGTGGGTGACGAAGTGGTCACCCGCCGCAACAACCGGACTCTCAGAACCGATCAGGGTCTGATGGTCAAGAACCGGGACCACTGGACCATCGCCGACATCCACCGAGACCGCAGTGTCACCGTCACCGGCCGCACCGGCACCGTTCGCCTACCTGTCGATTACGTCACCGAGAATCTGGAACTCGGCTATGCCCAGACCAGCCACGCTACCCAAGGTCGCACCGTCGACACGGCCCTCCTCCTCCTCGACAGCCCCACTGACAGTCGTGGTGTCTATACCCCGATGACCCGAGGACGAGAAGCCAACCATGCCTACGTGGTAGTCGAAGACAACCAGACCGCCCTCGACATGCTCACCCAAGCAATCGGCCGAGAATGGATCGACCAACCCGCCGTCGCCCGCAGACTCCAACTCGACCCACAGCGTTCGAGACAACTCACCCCGGACAGCCCGGGTGACGAAAACGAGGTCGATGAGCGGGTCCGGCACATTCGCCAACTGATCGAGGAACGCCGGGCACGAACCCGAGAGAAGGAACGCGCCCTGGGCCGTAGCTTGTAGCCAAGCGTGGGAGCTGCGCAACGAGTGACGTCCCAGCGGGTCCGGACTCAAGTACAAGCGGTGCCACGGACGACCGACGTAGCTACCTATCGAGAGCCGAAAGCCAATTTTCGAATAGCGCCTACTGCCGGATCTGGAGCGCGTCATCGCCTGATTTCCAATTGGCTTGCGCGCGTTATGCGCTGGGATCCTCCAACCATTTCTCCAGCGCCACTCGCAGAGGCTTCAGGATCTCGATGGCGTGACGCTCACGCTCCTTCTCGGTCGCCTTGGCGGCTTCCGCGTCGTCCAGGCGGCACAGTCACCAGCAGGTGGTTGGCGGATCGGTCGACTCCTCGGCGGCGGAGCTCGGCGAGGATCCCGGCATACTGCCAGGGACTCACCAACCGATGCTTCTGGCTTAGCTCCGGAGTCGCTCCTCGCAGCCCGCCAGTTCGTTGGGCAAGCTGTCGGGCCTGTCGGCGTCAATGGCGGAGGGTCGCAATGTCCAGTTGGAGATGGAGGTACTCGGCACGTACCCGGGCACCCGATTGCTTGTACAGGCGGATCGAGGGGAGGTCCGAGTCGAGCGACGAGACCGTCTCTGGCACGACCAGGTGCTTCTTCGCCCTTTCGCGAAGCCCCGACAGTGTGGCCTGCATGAGCGCGGACCCTATCCCCTGGTTGCGGTAGGCCGGGAGGACGTAGACGCCGCCCATGTCCGCCTCGTCCTCGTCGAGCTGGGTGACGAAGGCGAGCCCGACAGCAGCACCTTCGATCTCCGCCGCCAGCCACATCTCGTCGCCTCCA
>DATKCZ010000040.1:0-8207 GCA_035512955.1 Acidimicrobiia bacterium | reverse complement strand
TTCGCCACCTGTGCCATCACCCCGGTCATCAGCCGGACGGCGGTCGTCTTACCCGAGCCGCTGGGCCCGATGAAGCCGACGATCGAGCCGGTGTCTATGTCGAGGTCGAGGTCGAACACCCCGGCGCCACCGTCGTAGTCTTTGGTCAATGACGACGTCGTTACAGGACTTGCCGAAGGGGAGGCATGCATCACTCCCAGATAACCCGGCAGGGCTGAAGCGAAACCGTTTCTCTCCGGCGGCTTCCGGGTAGGGAAGGCGCTCATGAGTCCCCGAGCCCCGCGCCGCACAGGTCCGACGCGCGGGACCGTGGTCAGGTACGCGGGGTGGGCGACCGCCCTCCTCAGCGTGGTTGGTCTGGTCCTCGGTCTGTTCTTGGTCGAGTCGCTGTCAAGCGACTTTCGATCGTCGGTGTCGGTGTCACAGTCGGCCATCGATGCGATCAGTGAGACCATCGAGGCCGTCGACGACGTCGCCGACGGAACGTCGCAGAGCTTGTCATCTGCATCGACCAGCGTCTCCAGCGTGTCCTCGACGGTCGACGCCACGGCCTCGGCCATCGAGGGCGTGGCCGACTTCCTCGACCAAGAGCTACCGGAGACCCTCGAATCCGTCAGCACCGCGATGCCGGCCGCGATCCAGGCGGCCAACGCCGTGGACGGGACCCTGCGCGCCCTCTCGCTGTTCGGGGTGGACTACGACCCGGAGGAGCCGTTTGGGGAGTCCCTGAGCCGGATCGACACCGCCCTCGCCGCCCTTCCCGACCAGTTGAGGACGCAGAGCGCCACCCTGCGCTTGCTGATCCCTTCGGCCGCCGGTCTTGCCGAGGAGGCCGACAGCCTCTCCGTCTCGATTGAGGGCCTGACCGATAGCCTCGACAGGTTCACCAGTCTGACGGGGAGCTACCGGGTGACCCTCGGTGAGGCGAGGGCCACCATCGAACGCACCAGCGAGTCGGTCGACGACAGGATCTGGCTCATCCGAATCGTGATAATCGTCGCCGGGGCCACCGGTGTTGCAGTTGGGACAGCCTTGATGTCGATAGGACGCTCCCTCGACGGCCTCTACGCGCTCACAGTTCATCTCGACGACCCCACCACGGTGAGCGAGCGAACCCAGGGTTCCACACGCCGCTCAGCGAAGTCCACAACCCAGGGTTCGAGAGGCCCAAGCTGACCCACGGCCCGGCCCCAGGTCGAGCGATGCCGGTGAAGTCGCCCGATCCGTAGAGTCGTGGCATGACCCTCGACCGGAGCGCCCTTCGCACCGCCATCGGCGAGCTCTATCAGCGCGAGCACGAAGAGCTCGGTGACGCCGGCACCTACGGCATGCTCGACGAGGCCCGTCGCTGGGACCTGAGCCAGGCCCTCGGCGACGGAGGCGTCGTCACGTTCGCCCACGTCAACGTGGCCGACTGCGGGACGCATGTCGCGGCTGCGGTCAACAGCGCCCTGGATTCAGGGGCCGAAACCGTGTTGGCCATCAGCGTGCTGCATGCCTTCACCGAAGAGATGGAGCTGGCCCGCCGTGACGTCTCTTCGAACGGCGGTTCGCCTTCGACCCACCCCACCTGGGGGATCCAGGGACCGGGGCTCGAGTTCAGAGAGGAATGGCGAGGCGACCATGCGATGCGCAGTCTCCGCCATTTCTGGGAAGCCGAGACGAGACGGCGACGTATCACCGACCGCCGGCTGGTGGAGCGTTATCCGTTCCTCGCCGGGGGCAGGCCCCAAGACCTGCCCAACATCGACGAAGTGGTCGAACTGGCGGAAGAGTCGGTGATAGTGGCCACCGGTGATCAGTTCCACCATGGCATCGCCTACGGAACCCCGGAGGAAGAGGCGCTGCACATCGAGCCCGACGGACTCGAAGCAGCCCGTCGGAGCATGGAAGCCGGGATCGAGCTGATCGATGCCGGTGACTACCGGAGGTACGACCGCCATTGTGTCGTCGCCAAGAGCGACGACCGTGACGCCGCCCAGCTCTACCGATTGCTGCGGGGCCCTCTCCGGGGCACCCTGCTCGACATCGGGTACTCCGACGCCACCGAGCTCTACGACCAACCCGCACCCTCCTGGGCGGCAGGCGGGTTCATCGCCTTCGAGAGAGTGGGTTGAGGTTGGAGACGACCGAGATCACCCTCGAGACCGGTGAGGAGAAGACCACGGTCGACCTCACCTCCCATGCCGCCTCGTTCTGCGCCGGCAAGGGCGACGGGCTGCTGTCCGTATTCGTGCCCCACGCCACCGCGGGGCTGGCCCTCTTCGAGACCGGTGCGGGCTCTGACACCGACGTCCTCGAAGCGATCGAGAGACTCCTGCCCCGGGATCGCTCGTTGTGGCGGCACGAGCACGGGACGCCAGGGCATGGGAGAGATCACGTGCTGCCCGCCTTCATCGGCCCGTCGCTGACCGTGCCGGTGGTGGACGGGGAGATGACCCTCGGCACCTGGCAGTCCATCGTGCTCGTCGACACCAACGTGGACAACCGCTCACGCAGAGTGAGGTTGAGCTTCCTCGCAGGTTGAGGTCTGTGGATAACTGAATAGCCTTTGGGCAGACATGAGCCGTCAGCTTTTCCCCCAGAACGTCATCGCCATCGTCTGGGACTTCGACAAGACTCTGATCCCGGGCAACATGCAAGGGCCGCTGTTCCGTCACTTCGACATCGACGAGGGGGCTTTCTGGGAGGAAGTCGACGAACTCGAAGCCTTCTATCGGTCACACGGCTCCACGCTGATCCAACGCGACCACCTCTACCTGAACCACATCCTCACCTACGTCCGCGAGGGGAGGATGCCGGGACTCGGCAACGACCTGCTGCGCGAGCTGGGCGCCGAGATCGAGTTCTACACCGGGATGCCCGACTTCCTCGAGCTGGCTCGCAAGACCATCGAGTCGCAACACCGGTTCGCCGAGAACCAGATCACGGTGGAGCACTACGTGGTGTCGACCGGGCTCCGTCAGATGATCCTCGGCTCAGCGATCGCCCCTCTCGTCGACTTCGTGTGGGCATGTGAGTTCACCGAGCTGGTGGCCCCTCCCGGATTCCGAGAAGAGCAGGACCAGCTCTTCTCCCCTGAGGGCGAGATCCGCCAGCTCATCTACACCATCGACAACACCTCGAAGACGAGGGCGTTGTTCGAGATCAACAAGGGAAGCAACAAGAACCCCTCGATCGATGTCAACGCCAAGATCGCACGCGAGGACCGCCGCGTCCCGTTCCAGAACATGATCTACGTCGCCGACGGCCCATCGGACGTCCCGGTGTTCTCCATCGTCGAGGAGAACGGCGGGCGAACCTATGCGGTGTACCGGCCCGGGTCACAGAGCGAGTTCCAACAAGCGGCGCGGCTGCTGGAACAGGGGCGAGTCGATGCCTTTGGGGAGGCCGACTATTCCGACGGGTCGCATACCGCGATGTGGCTCATGCACGCCGCCGGCGAGATCGCCAACCGCATCGTGAGCGACCGGGAGGAGGCCCTCAACGAGCGAATGGGTCTTCCTCCCACCCACGTCGCCACAACCTAACGCACCGGGTGAAAAAGGAGGGGGCGGCTCCGGAGAGCCACCCCCTCAGCTCCGGGTAGGGAGCACCTGTTACAGCTGACGGATCGGTCGCGGGTGATGGCGACGAGTCGGTCGAGGGCGGTCTTGTGACCCATCCGAAGATGCAACGAAGACCAGCGCGGGCTCCATCGCCAACTCCCTTCACCCTCCCGGCGCGCCGTAGGAGAGAGACTATCTCGCGCGGAGAGTGATGGCGTATGGGTACAGCGACCCAATGACGTCTCGAGTAGACGTGAAGTGCCACGCACCACCTGGACGCGTGAGGTCAGATCGCAGCCAGGGCCTGTTCGAGGTCGGCGGTCAGGTCGCGGAGGTCTTCGATGCCCACCGACAACCTGATGAGCCCCGGGGTGACCCCTATCGAGCGCTTCTCCTGATCGGGCACGGTGGGCGGGCTCATCGTCCAGGGATGGGAGGCCAGCGATTCGGTGCCACCGAGTGAGGTCGCCAGTCGGACGACCCTCATCGAGTCGAGGAAGCGAAAAGACTCGGCCTCCCCTCCGACCAGCTCGAAAGAGATCATCGCACCGGGGCCGAGACATTGACGCTTGTAGACATCGTGGCGGGGGTCGCCCGGTTGGAGCAGGCTGAGATGACTCACCGTCTCCACCTTGTCGTGGGAATCGAGGAACCCGGCGAGACGGGTCGCATTCTCCGTCTGACGTTCCACCCGGAGCCTGAGCGTCTCCAGGCTCCGTGCCAACAGCCAGCCGGTGGCCGGGCTCGGTGTGGTCCCTATCTGGTAGCGCTTGTGCTTCAGGGCGGCGATGTCCTCGGACCCGCCACACACCGCACCCGCGGTCAGGTCGCTGTGGCCGCCCAGGTACTTGGTGGCCGAGTGCAGCGACAGATCGGCCCCATGGAGCAGAGGCTTCTGCCAGACCGGGGAGAGGAAGGTGTTGTCCACCACCAGTCGCGCCCGGTGCCGCTCGGCGAGTCGGGCGGCCAACTCGATGTCGAACAGGTCGTTGGTGGGGTTGGCCGGGGTCTCCAGGTAAACCATCGCCAGACGGTCTTCCCCGACAAGGGCCTCCAGGTCGTCGAGGCCCGCATCGGCCCGGAATGAGCGGGTGACCACCCCGACGTCGGCCAGCAAACCGCTCATCAGGGTGACGGTGCCGCCATAAGCCGGTAGGGAGTACACCACCAGGTCACCGGGAGTGAGAAAGCTGAGTAGCACTGTGGCGATTGCCGCCATCCCGCTGTTGAAGATCGCCGAATCCTCCGCTTCCTCCCACACCGCGAGACGGGCCTCGGCGGGTCTCATGTTGGGTGAGTCGAGACGGGAGTAGATGTAGCCGGGCTCCTCGCCCTCACCGGGTCGGTCGAACCCGTAGGCGAGCTCGAAGAAGCGCTTGCCCTGCTCGGCGGTCTCGAAGGTGAACGTCGACGTCTCATAGATGGGGGGCTTCAACGAGCCGAGATGCCGGGTGGGGTCGTGACCCGAGCTGACCGAGGCGGTGTCCGGGTGGGGGCGGTTTTCGGAGCTCACCCAGGCGAGCCTACCGGCCGGAACCCTTCTCAATCACAGGATTCGGCTAGACAAAGGGTCGATGACCGAACCACTTGACCGAGCCGCCGCGGTGCTGTCCCCTGCGGAGCAGATCCTGGTGTTCAGCGGCGCCGGGCTCAGCACCGAATCGGGGATACCGGACTTCCGGGGGCCCGACGGTCTGTGGACCAAGGTCGACCCCGACGACTTCACCATCGACCGGTACCTGGTCAACCGCGACCTGCGGGTGCGGGGTTGGCGGATGCACCTCGAAGGCGAGCTCTGGGGTGCCCGTTCCACCGTGCGACCCAACGCCGGCCATGAGGCGATCGTGAGACTCCACGAGACAGGGCGTCTCGCCGGGGTCGTCACCCAGAACGTCGACGGTCTCCACGCCAAGTCGGGCCTGGCCGACGACATGGTCGCCGAGCTCCACGGCAACGTGCGCCACAGCCACTGCCTGACCTGTGAGACCCGGTGGCCGACGGAGACCGTCCTGGAGTGGGTCGAGGCAGGGGAAGACGACCCGAGATGTCCCAGCTGCGGGGGGATGGTCAAGACCGACACCGTGATGTTCGGTGAGATGCTCCCCGAGCAGGAGGTGCGGCAGGCCTCACTCTTCCTCGCCGTTGCCGACGCGGTGCTGGTCGTCGGATCGACGGTTTCGGTTTGGCCCGCAGCAGATATCGTGATGAGGGCCGCGGCCCAGTCGAAGCCGATCGTCATCATCAACCGGGGCCCCACCGAAGCCGACGAGCTGGCCGAGGTCAAGGTCGATGCCGGAATCGGTGAGAGCCTCCCCGACCTGGTCGACCGGATCCTCACCACGCGCATCGACCCTGACGGTTGAAAAGGGGGGAGAACTACGATTTGGGCATGCCCGAGTACGTGCCACCACTGGACGAGCACAACTTCGCGCTCAACCACGTCGCCGATCTCGAGCGGATCTCGAAGCTGAACGGTTACCAGCACGCCGACCCCGCCACAGTGGCCACGATCATCGAGGAGGCCGGACGGTTCTTCGCCGAGGTCATGGCCCCGCTCAACCGGGTCGGTGACGAACAAGGCTCCACCCTCGACGACACCGGGCAGGTGCGCACACCGCCGGGCTTCAGGGACGCCTACCACAAGTTCGTCGAATCGGGTTGGCCTGCCGCCCACCTCTCCGCCGAGTGGGGCGGGGGCGGGCTCCCCTACACGGTGGGGGTGGTCATCCAGGAGATGTTCAAGACGGCGAACATGGCCTTCTCCCTGGCGGGCATGCTCACCCAAGGGGCGGTCGAGGCGGTACAGGCCCACGGCTCCGACGAGCTGCAGGAGACCTATCTGGAGAAACTGGTCTCCGCCGAATGGGCGGGGACCATGAACCTCACCGAGCCCGAGGCCGGATCCGACGTTGGTGCCTTGCGGACCAAGGCGGTCAAACAAGACGACGGGACCTATCGGATCTTCGGCACCAAGATCTTCATCACCTGGGGCGACCAGGACCTCACCGACAATGTCATCCACATGGTCCTGGCCCGCGCCGAGGGCGCCCCGCCGGGGACACGGGGCATCTCGATGTTCCTCGTCCCCAAGTACGTCCTCGACGTCGAAGGCAATCCCGGGGAACGCAATGACTACAAGATCGTCTCGCTCGAGCACAAGCTCGGCATCCATGCCTCTCCGACCTGTGTGATCTCATTCGGGGACGCAGGGGAGGGCGCGGTGGCGTACCTCGTCGGCGAGGAGATGACCGGCATGCGGAACATGTTCACCATGATGAACGCCGCCCGCATCGGCGTCGGCATGGAGGGGCTGGCCATGGCGGAGCGGGCCTATCAGCACGCCCTGGCCCACGCCCGTGATCGTATCCAGGGGCGGCCGATCGGCGCCGCCTCGACCGAGAGCGTCGCCATCGTCGAGCACCCCGACGTGAGACGGATGCTGCTGACCATGAAGGCCAACGCCGAAGCGATGCGATGTCTCCTCTACTTCGCCGCACAGTCGGGGGACTTCGCGGTGCGCGGTGACCATGCAGATGACCGCGAAACCGAGTGGAAACGTCTCTCCCTGTTGACCCCGATCGTCAAGGCGTGGATGACCGACCTCGGTGTCGAGATGGCATCACTGGGAATCCAGGTCCACGGGGGGATGGGTTATGTGGAGGAAACGGGGGCGGCCCAGTTCTTTCGTGACGCCCGAATCGCACCCATCTACGAGGGGACCAACGGGATCCAGGCGATCGACCTCGTCCTCCGCAAGCTCCCGGTCGACGATGGGGCGGTGGTGGAGAGCCTCCTCACCGAGATGACACAGGTCCTCGGCGAGATGACTGATCACGACGACCTCGGCGACTTCCGTGACCAACTGACCACGGCGATCCAGGGGCTGGCAGACACCTCGGCCTGGCTGGGAGGACGTCTCGCCGCCGGAGACATCGACGACGCCCTCGCCGGGGCCACCCCGTATCTGACCCAGTTCGGGACCGTGCTCGGGGGATGGCTCATGGCGCGTTCCGCGGTTGCCGCCAAACGCGGGCCCGCCGACTACTCGGAGCACTTCCTCGAACAGAAGGTGGTCACCGCACGGTTCTACGGCGAGCACCTCCTCTCGCGGGCCAACGGCCTCGTCCCCTCCATCAAAGGAGGCAACGACCTCCTGGCGAAAGCCGACCTCTGACCCGGCTCGCCCGGGGAGCTCACGGGGAGCTGCCCAGGGCGAGGATGTTTCCCTCGGAGTCCTTGAACCAACACGTCTTCTCGCCATCGGGGGAGACCAGGATGCCGTCCACGGTTCGGAAGTCGTCACCGAAGTCGTAGTCCTCGAAGATCACGCCCCTCGAGACGAGCTCGGCGTGGACCGCGTCGAAATCGTCGACGACGAGCCTGGCCGCTGTCGCCAGGTTCTTACCGGCATGCTGGGTCTGATAGACGCCGAACCGGGCGGTCCCGGTGTCATAGAAGAGCTCGGTGTCGGCCTCGATGGGCTGACCGGGCTCGATCGGCTCGCCACCGGCGGAGACCGGCTCGAGACCGAGCTTGTCCGAATACCAGGCCCTCGCCCTCCTCACGTCGGACGCAGGCAACTCGGGGTGGATGGTGAAGTCCATCGGTCCTCCTTCAACGTTGACGCTAACCAGCGAGCCGACCCGGCTGGATGTGAAT
>DATKCZ010000039.1:0-8171 GCA_035512955.1 Acidimicrobiia bacterium | reverse complement strand
TTGGCGATGAGACCCGACCTGATCGTGGTGGGTGAGGTGCGTGGCTCAGAGGCCTTCGAGTTGACCAGGGCGGTCAACGCCGGATGCGGGCTGGCCTGCACCATCCACGCCAACTCGGCGGTCGACGCCCTCGAAGCCTTGGTCAACGCGGCCCTCATGGCGGGAGAGAACATCCCCGAGCGGGTGGTGCGCAAGGTCTTCTCGTCCTCGATCGACTTCGTGGTCCATCTCGACAGGTCGGTCGACTCCGGTGAGGGCTCGGTCCGGCGACAGGCAGTGGAGATCAGGGCGGTGGTGCCCGCCCTCCACGACGACTTCTCCTCGGAGCTGATCTTCTCCCGGGAGCGGCTGGGTGCTCCGCTGGTGTGGACCGGAGCCCTTCCCCCTGCCGTTCTCGCCGAACGGATCGAGGCCCATCTACCCGATGGTCTCGGTCTCACCCGCATTCTCGAAGGAACCGGAGGGTGGTGACTCTCCTCGCATCGATGGCAACGGCCGCCGGCGCCGGACTGGTGGCCCACTTGTTGACCCGCACCCGCCTCGTTGGTGCGGAGCGGCCCCACCGTCGGTCCACGGTGCCCGGTCTCGATGTGACACCTCCTCAGTTCTGGGCCACCTCCGCCGCGGTGGCCGTCGTCACCTGGCTGGTGGTATACGCATTGACCGGTCTGGTCGTGGTCTCGTTGGTGCCGGCGGTAGTCGTCGCCACCACCCCCAAGGCCTACTTCACCCGGAAACGAGCCCAGCGTCTGGCGAAGGTCCAGGAAGCATGGCCCGATGGTCTGCGCGACTTGCTCTCCTCGGTGAGATCCGGTGCCTCCCTGCCCTCGGCTGTCCAGAGTCTCGCCGCATTCGGCCCCGAACCCCTGCGGGAGGCGTTCCAGGGCTTCGACGTCTACTCGAGGAGCCTGGGCGTGGTCCCGGCCCTCGAGCTGGTCAAAGACGACATCGCCGACCCCACCGCCGACCGGATCATCGAGGTCCTGATCCTCGCCTACGAGCGGGGCGGCACCGTCGTCCCCGAGATCCTCGACGACCTGGCTGCGGCCACTACCCGCGATCTCTGGGCTATCGAGCAGATCCGCACCGAGGCGCTCGAGCAGAAGATCAACTCGAGAGTGGTCTTCGTCCTGCCCTGGATCGTCCTCATCGCGATGACGGCGCGGTCGGGGGCTTTTCGCGACTTCTACTCTTCGCCTCCGGGCCTTCTGGTCGTCGCCATCGGCGGCGTGATGAGTCTGGTGGGGGTGGCGATCGCGGCCCGTCTCGGTTCCCAACCCGGTGAGCCCCGGGTATTTGGTGGAGCGCGCAAGTCATGAGCCCTCTGGTGATCCTGGCGGCGACCACCACGGCGTTGGCTGCGGGTTTGGTGATGCGTTGGGTGATGCCCCCGCCGCGCCGTCTCCGGGGGAGAGTCGAACCTTACGTCTCACCCACGCTGACCGGACTGGCCACACCCGGTGAGCTCGGCACTCTTCGCTCGGTGTTCGGCCCGATTCTGCGTGATCTGGCCAATTGGCTCGGGAGGAGACTCGACCGATCGGGGACCAGCGTCACTCTTCTTCGTCTGCGACAGGCGGGGTGGTTCAAAGGGCACTCCGAAGAGCAGATGCTCTTCGGCTACCGGATGGCCCAGCTCAAGGCAGTGGCCCTGGGGCTGGTCGTCTCGTTCGCTTCCGGCCAGTTGCTCGGCGCCTCGATCCCGGTCCGGGTGGTGCTGGTCGGCCTTGGTCTGGTGTTCGGGGCGACTCGCACCAGGGGACGGCTGGACAAGGCGATCGAGGGGCGCCGGGAGACGATGACGGTCGAGGTCTATACGGTCAACCAGTTGCTGGCGATGAGGGTGCGGGCCGGAGGTGGAGTGATCCAAGCGGTCAAGGCCACCGTGGAGCGAGGTGCCGGTGAGGTGGTGTCCGAGCTCGAGGAGGCGCTGCGTCTCCACCGGTCGGGGTGGAGGGGAGCGGATGCCTTCAGGCGGATCGCCGAGCTGACCCCCGAGCCTTTCTGCTCCCGGACCTACCGACTGCTCGCCGCTGCCGAGGAGCGTGGCGCAGATCTCGCCGGTGCCCTCCTCTCTCTTTCCGAAGACGTGCGGGAGACGAGACGCGAGTCGATCAAGAGGGGAGCCACCAAACGCCGTGCGGCCATGCTCGTGCCCACCATCGCCATATTGGCCCCGGTCCTGATCCTCTTCGTGGCTGCGCCGCTCCCGTACCTGATAACTGGCTGGCAATAAAGGAGGAAAGAATGCTGCCGGCATTGAGAGCATGGGCCACCGCCCTGCGAACCGAAGACCGGGGACTGAACACGGCTGAGCTCATGGGCAATGCTGCCCTGGCCATAGCCGCACTCGTCGTCATCTGGGCCGCTCTCCAGACCCTGGGCGTCGATATTGTCGGGTGGATTCGCGGCCAGCTCCTCGGGGGGTAGCCGACCGGGGGGTCAGCTCCCTCCAGTTCGTCCTGGCCTCGGGGCTGGCCTTGATCCTCTTTCTGGTCTTTGCCAACCTGGTGGTCGTCCAGTACGGCAAGGGTGCCCTGCGCTCCGCGTTGGAGCAAGGGGCACGCGCTGGCGCCGTGGGTGGGGTGGCGGCTTGTGAGGGCATCGCCCGCGGGGTGATCGACGACCTCTTGGGGGGGAGGATGTCCGACACCCTGGTGCTCAGCTGCTCTCAGGACGCGGCGGCCGTGAGCGCAACCGGCTCGGTGACTTTCGAGTCGTGGACGCCGCTCACTCCCGACTTCTCCTTCACCTTGACCAGTCAGGCGGTGACCGAGCCGTGAGCGACCGGGGTCATGCCGCCGTCGAGCTCGGTCTTGCAGTGGGCCTGCTGCTGCTCCCTGTTGCGGTGGTGGTGATGGCCTTCGGTCCCTGGTCGGAGCGACGGGTCGCTGCCGAGGCCATCGCCGCCGAGGCCACCCGTGCCGCGGTGCTCGACCTGAGCACGACGTCGGGGGTCTCCACCGTGAACGCTCACGTTTCGGGGCTAGGACTCGATCCGGAGTTGGTCAGGGTCGGCTGGTGTGGGGCCTCCCCCGGCCCCCTCGCGTCCCCGGCCGGGTCGTGCACCATGGGGCGTGGCTCGGTGGTGTCAATGACCGTCGAGTTGTGGGCCCCTCTGATCAATACCCCTTGGGGAGCGGTCGGCGGTCTCTGGGTCTCGGCCGACCACTCCGAGCCGATCGACCTCTACCGGAGCCTGGGTTGAACGCCTCGGACCGGGGCTCGACGACCATCTGGATGCTGGGTCTGTCGATGCTGCTCTTGCTGTTCGGCGGGCTCGCCCTCGACTACTGGCGGGGTCTCGCCCTCCAGCGTGAGCTGGCGGCGATCGCCGACTCGGCAGCGATCGCCGCCGCCTCAGGCCTCGACGAGGAGATCTACCGGGCGACCGGTGTGGTGGCCCTCGACTCCGACCGGGCGACAGAGCTGGCGATGGCAGCCATCACCTGGCAGGGCGCCGAGTTGTCAGCGGCGGACATCGATGTGGCTCCGGGCTCGGTGACGGTGACACTCACCGCGGAGGTCGAGCTCGGGCTTCTCGGGGTGTTCGTCGATCAGACCGACCCGCTCACGGTACGCGCGGTCGCGACCGCGGTTCCCGTGCTCAGGCCCTGAAGACCCGGTCTCTTCAGCTGGGCTGCTTCAGGCGCTGGGGCCGGCGCAGACCAGCTGGGCCGACGTCGACCAATCGGTGAGCGGAGACCCGTTCTTCTTCTCCACCCTCACCCTGAACTGGTAGAAGCCCGGTTGTAGGCCCGGAACAGCTATGGCGTGTTCGAAACTCAGAGACTCGTGGAGGTCGTGCTGCTCGGTGGACACCGGCACGAAATCGGCCGAGCTGTCGGTCCTCTCCTCGATGGCGATCTGGGCCCACCGGCCGTTGACCCCGGATATGGACCACAACGCCTGATAGGTGCAGCCGGACGGAGTGGTTTCCGCCCTACCGAACAGGTATGCGACTTGGGGGTCGGGCGGGGCCGCCCCCGCCTCCTCGGCGGCGATCATCACCACACTGAAGGTCATCGCCAGCGCAGCGATGAGAACGGTGACCCGCCGACTGGCTGTCATTTGTGTAGCCATGTGTTCTCCAATCAGCTACCCAGCCGCGCCTCGGCAAGCTATAACACGAACTTCCCAACTCAAGGAGTCGAGGGGCCTATTGACGAAGGCGGTCGCCGCCGCGGCTACAGGTGGCCCAGAGGGTGGTCGTCTCCTCGGATGACCTCGGTGCCACAGAACTGACATCTGGACAGGCCGGGGGCGACCTTGGAGTCACACGACGGGCAGGGCACCGGGCCCATCCGCACCCGGTTGTCGGCGACGCCATCCAACTGGTCCAACTCCTCCAGCTTGGCGATCAGCTGCTCGTTGGTGATGCCCTGTTCCTCGAGCAGGGCCCACAGGGCACGGACGATCATGGCCAGCGAATCGATGCGCTCGTTGAGGTCCTCGATGCGGTTGGAATGGATGGTCCCGTCGGCGGCGGCGGCGCTGCGCGCCAGCGATGCGGCGCGGCTCGCCGTCTTCGAGCCGGCCGAGTATCCGAGCACGAATTCGAGCATCCGGTCATTATCGTCTCCCAGGGGTGTGGTGACGGGCAGACGACTTCACAATTCGGAGCGCCACGATTATTCTTGGTGGCCACCCCGCGTCTCTGATGAGCGTGCGCGTTCGGGGGTGGTGTAATAGGTAACACGACAGGTTCTGGCCCTGTTATTGAGGGTTCGAGTCCTTCCCCCCGAGCAAGTGCCGGCTAGGTTCGGCACCCAACCTGGTCCCGTCGTCTAGTGGCCTAGGACGCCGGCCTCTCAAGCCGGTAACGCCGGTTCGAATCCGGTCGGGACTGCCAATCACTGTCCCTGGCCCGTCAACCGTTCTGTGAGGGTTGACCGCGCCACAGGCGCCACAAACCCGCACAGAAGTGTTCCGGCGTGAGCCGGGAATCGTCAAGTCGTGGTTCACAGACGCCGAAATTCACCGGGTTGAGGAGTTTTCACTGTCTGAATCCATGGGTGATCTGGTGAGAAGCCGGGCCGTTGTTGCCGAGGCCACCACGCGGGCCTTTGCCCCCGCATCGGCTCTCGCCGGGGTCGTGTTCCTTCTCATCGCGGTGATCAGTGGCGATCCTCACACCGTGCCCCTTGGCATCGTCGGCCTCGCCGTCGGGGTGATCGGTTTCTTCCAAAAGGTGCGTTCTAGGTCCAACCCGATGACCCTGCTGATGGTGGCCGCAGTGGGGTCTGCGCTCAGCGTGCCCTTCCTCGGGCTTGGCGAGGCCATCGCCCTCCTCCCCACCCAGATCGGGTTCGCTCTCCTCGGTCTCTTCTTGTTGCGCACCCGATCCGCCTCCCTGCTCGCGCTGGTGTGTCTTCTCGCTGGGATCTGGACCATCCTCTGGCATCGATCCGAGATGACCCCCCGCGAGGTCGTTGCCGCGGTGATCGTCTTCGTGATCACCGCTGTCGCCGGCTGGCGGTTCTTCGACAGGGCGCGCGACGCCCTGACCATCGAGCAGGAGAACTCCCGCTTCCTCTTCGACTCCTCACCGGTGGCGATCCTCGAGGAGGACTACACCGCGGTGAAGCGCTGGCTCGAAGAGCTGGCAGAGAGTGGAGTGAGAGACCTCCGCTCCCATCTATCGGATCACCCCGAAGAGGCCAGAATGGGCATCTCCCTGATCCGGATGCTCCACGCCAACCAGGCTGCCGTGTCGCTCATCGGTGCTGATTCGGTCGGAGCGTTGGTTGATGGGTTCGCCAAGGCGTCGAGAGACGAGGGCGAGCTGGAGGGATTCGTCGAACAGTTCGTGGCGATCTGGGAAGGCCGAAACTCACTGGCCCTCGACCTGAACGGGGTGACCCTCGATGGTCGGCCCCTCGAAGCGGTGCTGCACTGGTCGGTCCCGGTGATCCAGGGCAAGGAGGACCTGAGCCGAGTGATCGTGGCCATATCCGACATCACGCCGCGCAAGGCCGTCGAAGAGCGATTGGCCAGGGCTGTGGCGTCGAACGAGCGCCTGCTCGCCTTCGAGAAGGCGCTCACCGCCTGCTCCCGCGCCCTACTCCTCGGGGTCGGTGAGGATGCCCTCGAAGTTGCCCTCCAGTCCTTGAGGGAGGCGATGGCAGCCGACCGTGCCTATCTGACCATCAACGTCGAGGACCCTGAGCTGGGTCACGCCTTCCGCGTGGTCAACTCGGCCAGCAAACCCGAGTTCGACCCAGACGAGTGGCTGGGTCGGGTGGTGCCCTGGAGCAGGTACCCCATGGCCACCGAGCCGCTGGCCCGAGGGGAGGTCTTTAAGCACCTCACAACTGGAGATGAGGGTGAAGGCTGGAACCGGTCATTGCTGTCCGTGCCCATCTTCAGCAACGGGCAGTGGTCGGGAAACGTCGGGTTCATCAACATCGGTCGCCGGACCGTGTGGAGCGACGAAGCGGTTCGGATGCTCCAGGTGGCCGCCCCCATGCTGGGCAACTTCTGGGAGAGGGAGCTCACCAGAAAGCGACTGGAGGAGTTGGTCCAGTCGAAAGACCAGTTCGTGGCCAGCATCTCTCACGAGCTCCGTACCCCACTCTCGGCGGTGCTGGGCTTCGCCGAGGAGCTGAGGGATCACACCGCCTCGTTCCAACCCCACGAGGCCACCGAGATCCTGGAGCTGATCGCCGAGCAGAGCCGGGACATGGCAGACATGGTCGAGGACTTGTTGGTGGCGGCGAGGGCCGACATCGGCACGGTGACGATCCACGCTGACGTCGTCTATCTGCGGGCGCAGGCCGAAGTGGCGGTGGCGTCGTTGGGGTCGGAGGGCGACAACACCATCGAGGTGGTGGGGGGACCGGGCAAAGCCTGGGCAGATCCCACCCGGACCCGGCAGATCATTCGCAATCTCCTCACCAATGCGGTGCGTTACGGGGGAGCCACGGTGACGATCGAAGCCACCACCCGCGGGGGCGCCACGGTCTTGACCGTGTCCGACGACGGTCCCGGTCTCGCCGAATCAGATTGGGAGAAGATCTTCGAGCCGTATGTGCGGGCCCATGAGCGACCTACCCAACCGGAGTCGGTCGGTCTGGGGCTGACCGTTTCCCGACAACTGGCTCGTCTCATGGGTGGCGATCTCACCTATCACGCCGACGGGACTGGGAGCGTGTTCCAGCTGACACTTCCCTCCGAGGACCCGGAAGCGAAGACCGGCACGCAGATCGATGAGCCGGCCATGGTGTCTTCGCACCGCGATTGACGGTCTGGCGCTGGCCTCCGGGCCGTCCCTATACTCCCGCACCGCTCCGATCTTCCTGATCTTTCCCGGAGGGACTACTGAAATGACGGACACCATTCTGTACATCGCGCTCGTCGCGGGTGCCCTAGCCCTCGTCTTGGCCGTGTACTACACCAGGGCGGTACTGGCCGCGCCCCAGGGCAACGAGCGCATGGTCGAGCTGTCGGCCGCGATCCGAGAGGGGGCCATGGCCTTCCTCAAGCGCGAGTACATCTGGGTGTCGGTCTTCGTCGTGGTGATGGCCGCCCTCATCGCCATCCTCCTCGACTGGGGTAGTCCCTGGGGTGCGGTGGCCTACGTGTTCGGTGCCGCCCTCTCCGCTCTGGCCGGCTTCGTGGGGATGCGGATCGCCACCGCAGCCAACGCCCGGACCACCGAGGCGGCCCGAACCGGGGGGATCACCGCCGCGCTGCCCGTTGCGTTCCGGGGCGGTGCGGTGATGGGCTTCACGGTGGCCGGTCTCGGTCTGTTGGGAGTGGGACTCGCCTTCTGGCTCTTCGGCGAGGACGGCCCCTTGGCCGACCCCAACTGGGTCGACATCGTCACCGCCATCGGACTCGGCGGGTCGTCGATCGCGCTCTTCGCCCGTGTGGGTGGCGGCATCTACACCAAGGCGGCCGATATCGGCGCTGACCTGGTGGGCAAGGTCGAGGCGGGGATCCCCGAGGACGACCCCCGCAACCCGGCGGTGATCGCCGACAACGTCGGCGACAACGTGGGTGACGTCGCCGGTATGGGAGCAGACATTTTCGAGAGCTACGCCGGCTCGGTCATCGCCACGATCTCCATCGCGGCCACCTCGGCGGCGATAATCGGGGATTCGCAGATCGCCGCGATGGTGCTTCCGGTCGCATACATCGTCGCCGGGCTCGTCGCCTCGTTGATCGGG
>DATKCZ010000038.1:0-57644 GCA_035512955.1 Acidimicrobiia bacterium | reverse complement strand
ACGAAGACCATCTCCGCCTCACGGGCCACCTCCGGGATCTGATCGAAGACCTCGGCGATCTGCGCCAGGTGAACCGGGCAGATGTCGGGGCAGTTGAGATAGCCGAAGTAGAGGAGGGCGAGCTTGCCCTGGGTCTCGCCGACGAAGTCATAGGGCTGGCCGGAGGTGTCGGTCAGGATGAAGGAGGGCTTCGGCTCGGGGGGGTCTACCACCTCACCCTGCAACTCCCCCGAAGCCACATCCCGCCCGCATGCCGCCAGTACGAGACAGCCGGCCAGCAACAGCATCGAGGCATGACGCATTCGAGAACCCAATCAGACTCCTCGGGAGAATCCACAGAACATGGTGGCCCGCCCCGGTGCCTACCTGCAAGACAGGCCGTGTATTTCGTGCACCACCGAGGTCGGGGCGAGAGGCCCTCTGGTCTACCGAAGGCCCCCCCCCGGCGGTCCGTCTCCGGATCGAGGCAACGACGTCGTACACTGCCCCACGTGAAGCGTTTCTCCCCGCTCGTCGTCGTCGTGGTTGCAGTCGCTGCTGCCCTGGCCGTGCTCCGCAACAACTCCGATCCCGAGCCCGCCGAAGACTGGAAGCCGGTCCGACCTTCGTGAGGGTCGGTCTACTGGTCACCGGCGACATCGCGGTCCGGTCGGCCCACTCCCTGCAGGCACACCCCGGGATCGACGACGTCGTGGTCATCGGCCCGGCCACATCGAAGAGCTTCGAGGTCGTCCAATCTGGCACCGGCTGTGACTTTCTTCTGGGAACCGGCGGTTCGGCGCCCGACCTGGCCCGCAAACACGGGGTGCCTTTGATATGGGATGGGGAGGGGCCCGAGGAGGGAGTGGCCGTCTGGGGTGCGTCTCCGGCCGGTCTCGCCGTCGCCATCGGCGCCCGTGAGCCCGACCCTCGGTTGGTGGCGGTGGCCCATCCGCTCATCGAGAATGGTGCGACTTCGCGGACAACTCGTTTTCCCGATCCCATCGGCCGGGTGGGGGTTAGAGACGTTCGATTGGGCGGCCGGCCAGTGGCCCTGGCCCGTTCCCCCAATGACTTCGCTGCTTGCCTCACCATCGGGGCGGGTCGCCGGGTGACCGTGGTCGACCATGGCGGGTTCCTCGCCGGGGTGGCCCTGGCTGCCGGGGTGGCGGTCACCAACGGCACCGGCGACCCGGTGTGGTCCGGTGCCCTCTCCTACCTGGAGGCGGCCACCGAGATGGGTCTGGTGATGGCGGAGAGGGCCTAGACCAGCCGTTCCCCGACGGTTCAGGAGACCTTGTTGACCTCTTCGGTGGGGAGATCGGCGTGGTCGTCGGGAGGAACCACACCTCCGTTGCCGGCCCGATAGTCGTTGGGGGGGTGAAGTACCTGCTGGGAGGGGACCACCGGGTTGAGCGTCTCCTCGAGGACGACGATCTCGAGTCCGCCCACCACGTCGGACACCAGGTTGTAGACCACGGCGATCGCCACTGTCGTCCCGGTGAACAGCACCCAACCGACCACGGAGCCGAAGATGAGGAAGCGGAGGAACTGCTCGGTGTTGGCGAACGGGTCGGCGCCCTCTTCGATGAGGGTGATCTCGACCATGAACTCGACCAGACGGTCGGGGATCCCTGCCCGGTCGAGAACCGACCAGAAGATCACCGCACCGAGGACGAAGGCCAGACCGAGGACGGCCCAGACCACCGCAGACACCTTCAAGGTGGTCCACGGGTCGATCTTTCGGATTATTCGCCTGACGCGACGGACAGTGGCCATGTCGGCTCCTGGTGGTAGGGGTAGAAGTCTAAAGCGAGATCGAAACAGTCCAACGTAACCCGGGCTGTCACGCGTTCCCCAGGTCCAACTCCTCGGAGATCATCGCGGCCGCCGAGAGCTCGTTGCCCTCGCCGACATCGATCACCTTGACCCCCGTGGAATCGCGCTTCTGCCGGCTGATCTTGCTGACCGCCTGGCGGGTGCCCACCCCTGCCGAGGAGATGAGAAACACCTCGTCGTCCTGTCTCACGGCTCGGGCGTCGACCAGATTGCCCCGAACCTTGGTGATCTTGAACGCCTTCAACCCGATGCCCCCGCGGGTCTGCCTGCGGAACTCCTTCATCGCGGTCCGCTTGCCGTATCCGCCGGCGGTGAGAAGCAGCACCTCGTCGCCGTCGTTGTTGGAGACAGCACCCACCACCTCATCGCCCTCGCGCAGCTTGATGCCACGGACACCGTGGGTGCCCCGACCCATGCTGCGCAGATCCGACTCGGCGAAACGGATCCCCATGCCGTTCTTGGTGAAGATGAGGATGTCATTCGACCCAACCGAGGTCCGCACCTTGACCAGCTCGTCGTCTTCGGCCAGCTTGATGGCCACCAGGGTCTGATTGCGCGAGTCGTACTCCTTGAACTCGGTCTTCTTGGTTTGGCCTTTCTTGGTGACCATGACCAGATAGCGGCTGGTCTCGTAATCCCTGGTGTCGATGATGGCCTGGATCGTCTCCTCGGGCCCGATCGGCAGCACCGACTGGGACATGACCCCCTTGGCGGTGCGTGACTGACGTGGGATGGCATGGGCCTTGACCCGATGGACCAGTCCCTTGTTGGTGAAGAACAGGAGGTAGGCGTGCGCGGTGGTGTGCACCAGGTGCCGAACCACGTCGTCACCGCTGACCTCGGCCGCCTTGATCCCCCGCCCGCCACGGCCCTGGGTGCGATAGGTCGAAGCGGGGACCGACTTGACATAGCCGGTGGCCGAGACGGTGATGATCAGCTCATCGTCGGCGATGAGGTCTTCGAGACTGAGGTCGCCCTCATCGGGGACGATGCGGCTGCGACGCTCCTCGGCGAAGTCCTCTTTGATCGAGGACAGCTCCTCTTTGATGATCGACCAACGACGCTTGGGGTCGGCGAGGATCGCTTCGAGATCGGCGATGGTCTCCTGGAGTTGAGCCAGCTCGGTGCGCAGCTTGTCGACCTCGAGCGCGGTGAGTCGACGCAGCGGCATGTCGAGGATGGCGTTGGCCTGGATCTCGCTGAGCTCGAAGGCGCCGATGAGGTTCTCCCTCGCCTCGGCGGTATCCGCCGAGCCCCTGATGATCCTGATGACCTCATCGATGTTGTCGACGGCGACGATGAGCCCTTCGAGGATGTGGGCCCGGGCTTGGGCCTGGTCGAGACGGAACCGGGTCCGGCGCTCGATCACCTCCATCTGATGGTCGAGGTAGTAGCCGAGCATCTCGGCGAGGCTGAGCGTGCGGGGGACACCGTCGACCAGCGACACCATGTTGTACCCGAAGTTGTCCTGGAGGGGGGTGTTCTTGTAGAGCTGGTTCAGCAGGACCTGGGGGACCGCACCCTGTTTCAGCTCGATGACCAGCCGGGTCCCCACCCGGTCGGAGGACTCATTGCGGACCTCGGCGATGCCGGTCATCCTCTTGGAGTCGACCAGCTCTTTGATCTTGGCAACGATCCGCTCGATCGAGACCTGGTAGGGGAGCTGGGTGACCACGATGGCGGTGCGCCCTTTGCGCACCTCCTGGACGTCACATACCGCCCGGATCTTGACCGAGCCGCGACCGGTGATCAGCGCCTCGCGAATGCCTCCGATGCCGACCAGGAAGCCGCCGGTGGGAAAGTCGGGGCCCTGGACGAACTGGAGCAGTTCCTCCGAAGTGGCGTCGGGGTTCTCGATGGTGTGCAAGGCGGCGTCGATCACCTCACCCAGGTTGTGCGGGGGGATGTTGGTGGCCATGCCGACCGCGATGCCCTGGGATCCGTTGACCAACAGGTTGGGGAAGCGGGCCGGGAGCACCCTGGGCTCCTGGATCTCCCCGTTGTAGTTCTCGACGAGATCGACCGTGTCCTCGTTGATGCCCTCGAGGAGATGGGTGGAGAGTTTGGTGAGACGACACTCGGTGTAACGGGCGGCGCCGGGTGGGTCGTCGATCGAGCCGAAGTTGCCCTGCGGGTCGATGAGCAGGTGGCGCATCGAGAAGTCCTGGCCCATGCGGACCAGGGCGTCGTATATCGCCTGGTCGCCGTGGGGGTGATAGTTGCCCATGACGTCGCCGACCACCTTGGAGCACTTGCGGTGGGCCGAGGAGGGGTTGATGTTGTTCTCGAACATCGAGTAGATGATGCGACGCTGCACCGGCTTCAACCCGTCGCGCACGTCGGGCAGGGCGCGGGAGACGATCACCGACATGGCGTAGTCGATGAAGCTCGCCTCCATCTCGGTGGTGATCTCTATCTCGGGGGCGCTGCCCATCGCTCTCTGTTCGTCTGTCATCGCAAGAGCCTTTGCTAGATGTCGAGGAAGCGGATGTCGTCGGCGTTCTGCTGGATGAACGTCTTGCGGCTGGCGACGTCGTCTCCCATGAGCGTCTGAAAGACTTCCTCGGCGAGGGCCGCGTCCTCCATCTCCACTTGGAGCAGGGTTCGGGTCTCGGGGTTCATGGTGGTGTCCCACAGCTCCCGGGCGTTCATCTCACCGAGACCCTTGAAGCGGGTCGGCTTGACCTTGGGGTGCTCCTGTTGGAACTCGATCAGTTCGGCGTCGTCCTTGAGATAGTGAACCTTCGACCCCACCTTGACCCGGTAGAGGGGCGGCTGGGCCACGTAGACATAGCCCACCTCGATCAGCGGGCGGAGATGACGGAAGAGAAGAGTCAGCAGAAGGGTCCGGATGTGGGCCCCGTCGACGTCGGCGTCGGCCAAGAGGACCACCTTGTGATACCGGGCTTTGGTGATGTCGAAGTCGTCACCGATCCCGGTGCCCACCGCGGTGATGATGTCCTGGACCTCGGCGTTCTGGAGGGCCTTGGCGAGACGGGCCTTCTCCACGTTGAGGATCTTGCCCCTGATGGGCAGGATCGCCTGGGTCTCGGAGTTGCGGGCCGACTTGGCGGGCCCGGCCGCCGACTTTCCCTCGACGATGAACAGCTCCGACTCCGCCGGGTCGCGGCTCGAGCAGTCGGCGAGCTTGTCGGGCAGCCCCCCCGACTCGAGACCCGACTTGCGTCGGGTGAGCTCACGCGCCTTGCGGGCCGCCTCACGGGCCTTGGCAGCGTTGATGCACTTGTCGACGATGCGTCTCGCCTCGGGTGAGTACTTCTCGAGCCATTCGGGGATCTTGCGGTTGAGGGTCTTCTCGACATAGGACCTGATCTCGGTGTTGCCGAGCTTGGTCTTGGTCTGACCCTCGAACTGGGGCTCTTTGACCCGCACCGAGATCACCGCCGTCAATCCCTCGCGCACGTCCTCACCCGCGAGGTTGGTGTCCTTGTCCTTCAACAGGCCCTTCGACCTGGCGAACTCGTTGATCGATTTGGTCAGCGCCTTGCGGAACCCCTCTTCGTGGGTCCCGCCCTCGTGGGTGTTGATGTTGTTGGCAAAGGTGAGGATCGACTCGGTGTATGCGCTGGTCCACTGCAACGCAACCTCCAGCTCGGCGTCGTCGGAGTGATCGGAGATGTCGACGATGTGGGCGTGGAGAGGGTCGCGTTTGGCATTGAGATGGTTGACGAAATCGACCAATCCCCCTCTGTAGAGGAAGGTGTCGGTACGGGGCTCCTCTCCTCGCTCATCGACGAAGGTGATCTGCAGGCCGCGGTTGAGAAACGCCGTCTCACGCAGTCGGGAAGCGACGATGTCGTAGTCGAACTCGAGCGTCTCTGAGAAGATTTGGGGATCGGGCCAGAAACGGATGGTCGTCCCGCTTCTCTTGGCGTCACGGAGCTTCTTGGGGTCTTTCGTCTTGGGCGACCCGACCTGGAACTCCTGGACGTAGAGGCCGCCTTCCCGGCGCACCTCCGCCTCGAGCCTGGTGGAGAGGGCGTTGACCACCGAGAGGCCGACACCGTGGAGGCCACCGGAGACGGTGTACGCCCCCTGCTCGAACTTGCCACCGGCGTGGAGCGTGGTCAAAACGGTGGTGAGAGCGGAGCGCTTGGTCTTCTCGACCCGGTCGATTGGGATCCCCCTACCGTCGTCGACCACCTCCACCCCACCGTCGAGTCGGAGAGTGACGGTGATCTTGGTGCAGTGGCCCGCCATGGCCTCGTCGACCGAGTTGTCCACCACCTCCCAGAGGAGATGATGCAGACCCCTGGGACCGGTGGACCCGACGTACATCCCCGGCCGGCGTCGGACTGCTTCGAGCCCTTCGAGGACGGTGATATCTCTGGCCTGGTAACTGTCGCGAGTGGTCGTCACGACCCTCCTAATAGCGGAAAATGGCGGACCTGGTGGAGAAGAAGACGTGCCGAGTCTCCGGCAACTTTCACGAGTGTCATTCTACCTGGAAGAGAGGCCAAAACCGAATCCATTCCTGTGTTTTTGGCGGCTAATCGCGCCCGGGGAGGGTGATGTCGACCGAGGTGACGACCCCCTCGCCAAAACGTGTCGCCAGTCTCCCCAGCAGACTGCTCTCCCCGTAGCGGAGAAACGCCACCATCGACCCGCTCGAGGCCTCGACCACCAGGGTGCTGCCCCGGATGTACAGCGGTTTGGATCGTCCCGACCACGGTGCTCCGGCCAGGTGGTCCCACTCGGAGCTGAGAGCCGCCATCACCATCGGGTGGGGAAGACCCAGTCGGGCAAACATCTCATCGACCGACTCCGAGAAGTGCTCCAGGTCCTTGTCACGGCTCATCTGGTGACTCCCACTCCCACCTTCCACACCGAGCCCGAGATGGGGATGTCTTCTGGGCGGGCGGAGGTGATCATCGTCTGGGTGTCGTCGGGGAGGGCGGCGGCCAGAGCCTTGGAGCGCTCCGGGTCGAGCTCGGAGAACACGTCGTCCAACAGGAGGACCGGCGGCTCGCCGACAGTGGCGGCGACGGCGCGGTGCGCCGCCAGCTTGACGGCCAGGGCCAAGGTCCGCTGCTCCCCCTGGCTCCCGTGAGTCCTCGCCTCGTGGCCATCGATCGAGAACCCGGGTTCGTCACGATGCGGGCCGACGGTGGTCATCCTTCGTTCGTAGTCGATCGGCCGGCTCTGTTCAAGGGCCCCGCCGAGACGGGCACCGAAATCGGCGGCGGAGGTCCGGTCGAGGTCCCCACGCCACGAGGCCGAGTACGTGAAAGCGGCCCGAGTGGTGTCGTGGGCCACCTCGGCGTAGGCCTCGTCGAGCATCGGTTGCAGGTTCTCGATCACCCGGGCGCGTCGGGCGAGGACCTTGCCTCCGGCCTGGGCAAATCTCGAGTCCCAGACCGAGAGCGTGGCCTCGTCGCGGTGTCCCTGCTTGAGGAAGGCGTTGCGCTGGCGAAGCGCCCGATCGAATTCCATCTGATCGTGATGAGCCGCCGGCCAGAGTTGCACGGCGACATCGTCGAGGAGGTCACGACGGTATGCCGGGCCCCTCTTGATGAGGTCGAGGTCCTCGGGGAGAAAGGCGATCACACGGAGAACACCGAGCAAATCGGTCGTTCTCCGCAGCTTCGTCTTGTCGACCTGGGTCCTGCGCGCTCCCTGGCGGGGTAGTTCGATCTCGATCAGACGCTCCCGTTCCTTCCCCACCAAGCCGGCGCGGATCACCGCGGCTTGTTCACCATCGGTGATGAGCGCACTGTCCGCCACCGAGCGGAACGACTTCAAGGTGGCCAGGTAAGCGACAGCCTCCAACAGGTTGGTCTTTCCCGCGCCGTTGGGACCGACGAGAAGGTTCACCTCGGAATCGGGGTGCCAATCCAGTTCGGGGTAACACCTGAAGTTGACCAGGGAGACCCAGTCGACCCTCATTCAGACCCGAACGGGCATCAACAGGTAGAGGAAGTCGCTGTCAGCGCCCGAGTCGAGGACGCCCGGTTTGAAGCCGTCGATGACCCTGATCCTCACGGAGTCTCCGAGGATGGCGGTCACCCCGTCTTGTAGATACCGCGGATTGAATGCGATCGAGACCTCTTCCTCGCTTCCGGTGTACTCCCCCACGAGGTGCTCGGTCTCCCCACCCACGTCCTGACGGCTCACGGTGACCTCAACACCGCCTTCGCTCAGTTTGAGCCGCACCGGGATGTGATCTTCGGCTACCAGGGTCACCCGTCCCAGGGCGTCGAGCAGCTCCTCTCTGCTGAGGACGACCTGGTTGGGATAGGACTCGGGGAGCAGCGATTGATACTTGGGGAAGTTGCCGTCGATGAGCCGCAGCCGCAGAACACCCCGATCCGAGGAGAAGACCGCCTCCCGCTCTCGCAGTTGTGCCGTCACCTTTGGCGCCCCCACCGTCCTTGGCAGCTCACGGAGACCTCGAGCCGGCACCAGGCCAGTGCCTTCCAAGCCCACCCCGGGCAAGTCCTTTTTCGAAAGACGATATGAGTCGGTGGCCACCATCCGCAGGCCGGCGTCCGAGGTCTCGAAGAGGACCCCGGTGAGGATGGGACGCGCACCGTCACCCGACGCGGCGATGGTCACCTGGTTGATCGCCTCGGCGAAGGCCTCCCCATCGACCTCGACCCCGTCGGTGACCACCTCCTCCTGGGTGGGAAAGTCATCGACGGCGAGGGGTCGCAACGTGAAACGGGGCCCGTTGCCCTGGATCTCGATGTCGGTGTCACTCACCCCGATGGTGACCTGACCGGCCGGCATCTTGCGCACCGCCTCGGAGAGCAGCCGACCCGGGATCACCGCCCGCCCTTCTTCCATGACCTCTACCTCTGCCTGGGTGCGCACGGTCATGTCGAGGTCGGTGCCGGTCACACGTAACGTGTTGCCGGAGACCTCGCACAAGAGCCCCTGCAAAACCGGGAGGGCAGTCCTGGTGCCCACGGCACGGTTTGCTCTGGCGAGCACGTCGGCAAGATCGTCTCGCTGGGCTCGGATTCTCACAGACAGTTGTCCCTTCTTCGATTGTCATGAACTTTCATTTCAACTGTATTAGTTGTAGTAGGGGGTTGTGGAAGTGTGTAAAGGTTGAATCCGGTCAACCGGCGGTAGGTGATTCTCCTGTGGATTCGGCTGTAGACAATTCGTCCCTATCTGGGGACGAGCCGGGGATAACTCAGGAGCGTGTGGAAACACCACCACCTTTCCTCAGGTCCTGTGTGAGTTGATTGACACGGTCGAACACGGCGCGATCGGACCTGAGGATTCGCTTCACCTTCTCCACGGAGTGCAACACGGTGGTGTGGTCACGGTTGAAGTGCTCCCCGATCTTGGGCAGTGAGAGGTCGGTCAACTCACGGCACAGGTACATCGAGATCTGCCGGCAGAGCACGAGCGGCTGACGGCGACTGGCGCTGAGCACGTCCTCGACCGAGAAACCGTAGGCACGAGCTGTGGTGCGGATGATGGTGTCGGGCCCCAGCGGAACGGGCTCGTCGGCGCTGACGATGTCCTTTAGTACCCTCACGGCTGTCGCCAGGTCGATATCACGCCGGTTGAGCGCCGACCATGCGGTGACCCGGGTCAGGGCGCCTTCGAGCTCGCGGATGTTGTCCGATACCAGCCCGGCGATGTGCTCCAGGACGTCGACCGGCACCGGCCGGGGGGCGAACTCGGCGTTTCTGCGAAGGATGGCGAGACGAGTCTCCATGTCGGGAGGCTGGATGTCGGTGAGCAGCCCCCACTCGAATCGGCTGCGCAGCCGGTCCTCGAGAGAGGACAGGTTTCTCGGGTGGCGATCGGAACTGATGACCATTTGCTTGCCCGACTCGTACAAGGAGTTGAAGGTGTGGAAGAACTCTTCGAGGATCTGTTCCTTGCCTTCGAAGAACTGGACGTCGTCGAGCAACAGGATGTCTACGCCCCGGTAGCGCGCCTTGAAGTCGTCGGGCCGTTTCCGTCTGATCGACTCGATGAAGTCGTTGAGGAAGTTCTCCGACGACACGTACCTCACCACCAGGGTGGGGTACATCTCCAGCGCTTGATGTCCCACCGCGTTGAGAAGATGGGTCTTGCCGAGACCGGCTCCGCCATAGATGAACAACGGGTTGTAGTGCGCGCCCGGTTGCTCCGCCACGGCCATGGCCGCGGCCCAGGCGAACCGGTTGGACTGGCCCACCACGAAGCTCTCGAATCGATAGCGATTTATCAGGTTGGTGGCCTTGATGGGGGCGACCGACTCCCTCATTGCCGATTGGCCGATGCCTGGTTCCAACTCGGCGAGTTCGGGGGGCAACGGCTGTTCGACCGGCATCGTCTCGCTCACCTTGTAGATGGGCTCGGCGTTGGTGCCGAAGGTCGAGCGATAGGCACTCTTGACCAGGTCACCGTGTTTGTCTTGAACCCAGCGGAGATGAAATTCGGAAGGTGCGACGAGGACGATGCGGTCTCCCTCGGCGTCAGGCTCCAAACGTGAGAGCCAAGTGTCCCAGTTGGTCTCGGATACGCCTGACTTGAGTACCCCCCTGAAATCCGCCCACAGGTCGTTTGCTCGCTCGGGTTGCGTCACTTATTGGCCACTCCCTCCAAGGCCGAATTTGTCCACAGAAGCATCCACACCTGTGGAAACCTCTGTGCACATCCTCCAGCGCGTTGTTCATTTTCGGCCCGGGCTCGCACCGCTGTCATCTAGCACCGACGGGGGAAGTTGTGGCACTCCCGGGTTGAGTCGAGCGAGTATCTGATGCGACGATCGGTCAGTCAAGAGCGCGAGAATCGCCGTTGTGGAAGAACTCCGCGCCCGGTATCCACAGCAATTTCCCTGCTAGCGAAGACATTTTCCAGATGATGGGTCGAGGCCTCAACGGCAACGAGCGACCAAATCGGTCTAAACATCTTTTCGCGAATTGTGTTTTTTCTCGCGAGTTGCTCCCCTCTCTGACACAAGCGCTTGAGCCGGTCACATTGCGCAAGCACCGCACGTTCCGTAGTCTGTGCAGGTTCTCCCCGCTACCCCCCGCATCGCTCATTACTCATGAAAAGGACCTACCAACCAAAGGTTCGTCGCAGAAAGCGTCGTCACGGATTCCGCCATCGAATGCGCACTCGCGCCGGACGAGCCACGATCAAGAATCGTCGGCAAAAGGGCCGGAAGCGACTCGCTGCCTAACTACCAATCCCTCCGTAACTCTCGAGACTTTCGTAGAGTCCTGTCTGACGGGCAACGTCGTCGCATCGGCGGGATCGTCTTGGTCAGTTCGCCAGGCTCGACCGGACCTCCTCGTCTCGGCCTCGTCGTCTCGAGGAGTTGCGGATCTGCCGTGCAGCGCAATCGAATCAAGAGACGTCTCCGCTCAGCGGCCGTCACCGTTGAACTGCAACCAGGAATTGACTACGTGATCATCGCGACCGACCAAGTGGCTGATGCCCCCTATGACCAACTGAGGGGATGGCTGGGTCGTGCCCTGGGGGAGCCCTCCGATGCCTGAGTGGCTCCGTCCCCGGACCTGGCTGGTGGCCACCATCAGGATTTACCAAAAACTGGCAAGTCCCAACCTGGGGCCCAACTGTCGCTATCAACCCACCTGTTCGTCTTATGCGGCGGCGGCCGTGTCGAAGTTCGGGGTGATCCGCGGGGGTTGGCTGGGGATCAAGCGGATCGGCAGATGCCATCCGCTCCGCCCGGGGGGACACGACCCGGTGCCCGAGAATTGGAGACCTCAGTAAATGGGCGCGCTGTTCGATTCGTTGGTCGGTCTGCTCGGCTCGGTCCTCGCCTTCTTCTTCGACTTCCTCCACGACGCGATGAGCGACGGGGTGGCCTACGGGTTGGCCATCATCCTCTTGACGATCGTGATCAACATCATCGTCTTCCCGCTGACACTGAAACAGACCAGGGCTACCAGGGCATTCAGCGCCCTGCAACCCCAGATCAAGAAGATCCAGGCGGAATACAAGGACGATCCCCAGGAGATGCAGAAGCGGCTGATGGCCGCTCAGAAGGAAGCTGGCGCCACCCCCGGGGGCTGTCTGCTCCCCCTGCTGGTGCAGATGCCCATCTGGTTCGGCCTGTTCCGACTGCTCGACAATCCGCTGAACCCCAACTACGGGATGGTCGACACCGCTCTCGGTGAGTCGATCGCTTCGGGATCTGGAAATTCCTTCCTGGGAATGATGCTCGACACCTCGCCGGGCACCGCGGTCGGCGAGGCCGGCCTGGTCTCCGCTATCCCCTATCTCATCATGATCGTGCTCATGGTGGCCACCCAATACATCCAGCAATGGCATTCCACATACGGCCAGGTCCGCAGCAAGGATCAGCCGGGAGCCGGAGCCCAGCAGGCAGTCACCAAGATCATGCCGTTGTTCATCGGCTTCATCTCTTGGAATTTCCCCGCTGGTCTCGTCCTCTACTGGTCGACCTCGAATCTGTTCCGTCTCGGTCAGCAAGTTCTCATTTTCAAGATCGATGGGCGCCCCCCCTCGCCGGGGTCTGAGCCGAAGGAGTCGGAGAAGCCAAAGAACGGCTCGCACGGCGACGACTCCGCGGACGACGACTCCAGGAAGCCACAGCCGGGCGCCGCAAATAGGCGCCGCAGGCGCAGGAGGAGATGACGTGGACTACGTCGAGATCGAGGTCAGGGCCAAGACGGTCGACCTGGCCGTTGAAGCGGCCATGCAGGAGCTGGGGGTGGACGACCCCGAAGAGGTCGCCGTCCAGGTGATCACCGAGCCGGTGAAGGGCTTCCTCGGAATGGGGGGACAGGATGCGGTGGTCCGGGTGAAGCGACAACCGGTCAGGAAACGTCGCAACCGACGCCGCAAGGAGGACCGTTCCCCCCAGTCGTCGTCGAAGAACACCGAGAATCGACGACAGGGACGCGCGTCCGGCGGTAAGAATGGGACCAAGCAGCCCGATAGACGACCTGTCAAGCCCAGGTCCGACGGAAGACACGTGAGAACGGAGTCAAAAGTGTCTGATGATCGACCAAATCTCTCCCTCGACGAGCAGGCAGATGTTGCCCGGGAGTTTCTCGAGGGTCTGGTCGAGGCATTTGGTCTCGAGGGATCGGTGACCACCATTATCGATGAGGACGTGATCATCGCCGATGTCGAGGGGGATCAGACCGAGGCGATGGTGGGGATCCGTGGCTCGGTTCGGTCCGCCATCCACGAGCTGACCCGGACGGTTCTCCAGCGTTACAGCAAGGACACCGCCCGGCTTCGACTCGACATCGCCGGCTATGCGGAGCGACGCCGCACAGCACTCTCCATCTATGCCGAGCAACTGATCGAGCAACTCAGGGACGAGGGTGGTGAGATCATGCTCGAACCGATGAGCCCGGCCGACCGCAAAGTGATTCACGACGCGGCCGGCTCTCATCAAGGGGTCAGTTCTTACTCCGAGGGCGAGCCGCCCCGTCGTTTCGTGGTGCTCTCCATGGCCGAGGCTTCGGAAGAAGAATAGGCTCCAACAGCGGAAAATCAACCTGATCTGGTAGCCCGACACTGAGGTGTCGGGCTACTTTGGTTTCACGTGGAACCTCTCTGGCTGGCTGCCGCCCATTTCTCCGGTCTCGATCCCGATTCGCACCAGGTCGACCGGATGGCTCGATACCGGCTCTGGTTGACCACCGAGGCCCGTGAGGCCGGGGGCATCGGTCCCGGGGAGCTTGATCGGATCGAGCGGAGACATCTCGGCGACTCGATCCTGTTTGCGTCACAGTTCTCAGCTGAGCCCGGTGAGGTCTGGGATCTGGGTAGCGGGGTGGGTCTTCCCGGTATCCCTCTGGCGATCTGCATCCCGGAGACCCGCTTTGTCCTCATCGACCGTTCCTGGCGACGGGTCGGTCTTCTCAGGAGGGCACTACGGATCCTCAATCTGGAGAATTGCCAGGTGGAACAAGGCGAAATCGAACAACTGGAAGGTGAGGTCGACACCGTGGTTTCCCGGGCCAGTCTTCCCCCTGAGGTGCTGGGGCCCCTGCTGGCGCCTCTGCTCGCCCCACGAGGTATGGCGGTGGTGGGTGGTTCCTGGAGGAAACGGCCAGATCACCCCGGCTGGGAGACGTTAGAAATACCCCCGGATCTGCTTGACCACACCGTTTGGCTTCTTATCATGCGCCGAGCATGACCAAGCCCATCGTGGTGGCCCTCGCCAATCAGAAGGGTGGTGTGGGAAAGTCGACCACCGCCATCAACCTCGCCGCCTCGTTGGCGTTTCAGGAGCAGCGAGTTCTTCTCATCGACCTCGATCCTCAGGGCAATGCCACCTCGGGTTTGGGTATCGATCGGGGATCGATCGACATCTCGATCTACGACGTACTGCTCAAGGAATCCCCCCTCGAAGACGCCATCGAACCCACCTCGGTGCGAAATCTGTTCGTGGTTCCGGCCACCATCGACCTGGCCGGGGCCGAGATCGAGTTGGTTTCCATGTTTTCACGTGAAACCCGTCTCAAGGTAGCCATCGAAGAGCTCGAGGATGATTTTGACATCGTGTTGATCGATTGTCCTCCGTCACTGGGTCTGCTCACCGTCAATGCCTTGACCGCGGCCCAGGAGGTGATGATCCCCATCCAATGTGAATACTACGCCTTGGAAGGTTTGAGCCAGCTTCTCAGAAACGTCGACTTGGTGAAATCAAACCTCAACCCCGGGTTGAAGGTCGAAGGCGTGGTCCTCACCATGTACGACGGGCGGACCAAGCTGTCCCGGGAGGTGGCCGAGCAGGTGCGTGAGTACTTTGGCGATGTGGCGTTTCGGGCGGTGATCCCCCGATCGGTGCGTCTCTCCGAGGCACCGTCATATGGTGAGCCGATCGAGGCCTTTGACCCGATGAGCCGGGGAGCAATCGCCTATCGACAGCTGGGACGCGAGTTTCTGGAACGACATAGTTAGGGAGTCAGTGTGACAACACGGAGGAAGGCAGGTCTCGGCAGAGGGCTCGAGGCGTTGATACCGACCGAGCCCGATCAAGGGGATCACCCGACCTATGTCGAGATCCCGGTCGATGGCATCAGACCCAACCCGGACCAGCCACGAAGTCGGTTCGACGAGACCACCCTGTCCGAGCTCGCCGCATCGATCACCGAGGTCGGTGTCCTCCAGCCGGTGGTGGTCACCCGTGGTGAAGACGGGAACCACTATCTGGTCGCAGGAGAACGTCGCTGGCGTGCGGCGCAGAAGGCCGGCTTGTCCACGATCCCCGCGGTGGTCCGAGGGAGCAGTGGTCACTCCAGTCTGGTCGAGGCCCTCATCGAGAACGTGCAACGTCAGGATCTCACCCCCTTGGAAGAGGCTCACGCCTACAAGCAACTCCTGGAAGATACTGGAATGAATCAGGAACAGGTGGCGGAGCGGGTGGGAAAGTCCCGCCCCGCGGTATCCAACACCCTGCGACTTCTGCAACTGCCGGGAGCGGTGCAGTCGATGATCGACTCGGGTGCCCTCAGTGCCGGTCACGCCCGTGCCTTGCTCGGGCTCGAAGACGAGAAGTACGCCGTTCACCTTGCGGAGAGGGCATCGGCGGAGGGTTGGAGTGTCAGACAGGTCGAGGACGCGGTCCGGGAGCGTCGGGAGATGGAGAAGCCACCCTTGGCCACCTCGGTGCGTCAGATCCGCCCGGTCGAGATCATCGAGCTCGAGAAGAGACTCTCGGATCGGCTGGGGTCGAAGGTGAAGATCAACTATCGCAATGCCAAGGGAAAGGTGGAGATCCGGTTCGGTTCGATCGAAGACCTGGAGCGGATCTATCGCATCCTCTCCTGACCCAGAAGCCGGGTCAGCGGGCCACGGCGAAGAACTTGTTGAGCCCCTCGGCCACTGCCAGCCCGGTCTTCTCGTCGAGGCTTCCCAAGGCCACCACCGCAGCCGGTGCCCTGGTCTCTTTGAGCATGGCGCTGGCCCGACCTTCGACCCGGGCACCGAGAGAGAGGGCCAGAGCCTTGGCCAGTTCCTCACCGGCGCGTGACGAACTGTGCTCCGAAGCGAAGTAGAAGACACAATCTTCTCCTTCACGGTTCAGTCTGAAAGCCACGATGAGGTCCGAGCCCATCCGATTGGCCCGACCGGCGCGCAGCCTCTCGGGGATCTGCGCGTCGTTGCTCCTGGACATCATGGGGACTCCGCCCGCCTCCTGGATGGCGAGGGCCGCCGCCGATGCGGCATCCCACGTCTCGAGAGCCTCCTCGTGGTCGCGGCACTCGGCATCGAGGAAGATCCGAGCCCCGGCCACCGTCGCCGGCAGCATGCGCAGCCACTCTCGCTCCCGGATCGCCTGGCGACCCTCTCTCATCTCGCCCCGGGTCACCAGGTGGATCTCGGTGACCACCTCGGGGCCAACTTTTCCATCTTCTGCCAGGTGGCGGTTGTGTTGGAAGTCGATGACCGCCGCCTCGGTCTCGGGGCCATAGATCCCGTCGACCTTGCCCGAGTCGAATCCGAGAGTGTTGAGGCGGGACTGCAACTCGGCGATGTCCTCTCCCCTGATCATCGGTCGCCGCAGGAACAGGATGCGGTCACCGAGCCGATACCCGGCCTCGTAGAGAGAACGCCATGTATTGGGACCGACGATGCCGTCGGATTCAAGACCCTTGGCCTTCTGAAAGGCGACCACCGCCTGTCGGGTGCCCTCGCCGAACACCGAACGCTGGTCGGCGCCAGGGTCGTATCCGAGCGCGGCGAGCCTGTCCTGGATATCGCGGACGGCTGTGCCTTCATCACCGACCCGGTAGAGACGCATGAGGCCCTGATCCTAGGATCAGGGCCTCATGTAAGGCCCTTTCATGGCGGACCGACTCGAGGTGTTGCCACCAGGCGGTTCTCTAAACGAACTCGCTGAGGTCGGCGAGGAGCTTGTGCTTGGGGGCGGCGCCGACGATGCGCTTCTTCTCCACACCGTCTTTGAAGAGGATCAGGGTGGGGATGCTCAACACGTCGTGAGCAGCCGCGGTCTGCGGGTTGTGGTCGACATTGAGCTTGCCGATGTCGAACCCGTCCTGCTCCTCCGCCAACTCCTCGAGGACGGGAGCTATCACACGGCAGGGACCACACCACTCTGCCCAGAAATCGACGAGCACCGGCTTCTCGGCACTGATGGCGTCGTTGAAGACGCCGTCGTTGAGGGTGAGGATTTCAGCCATGTGGTTTCTCCTTGTTCAGCTTGTTGAACCGCGAATTCCGGCCGGTCATTCCTGGTCGGCCAGCCATCTCTCGGCGTCGATGGCAGCCATGCAACCGGTTCCGGCCGCAGTGACCGCCTGTCGGTAGACGTGGTCGACGACGTCCCCGGCCGCGAACACGCCCTCCACCGAGGTTCGCGTCCCCCGTCCGGCGATCACGTAGCCGTTCTCGTCGAGGTCGAGCTGGCCGGCAAAGAGGTCTGTCGTCGGAGTGTGACCGATGGCGACGAAAACCCCGTCGGTCCTGAACTCGCGGGACTCGCCGGTGACGGTGTCCTCCAGCGTGACTCCGGTGACGGTGTCCTCGCCCTGGACCTCGGTGACGATGGTGTTCCAGAGCACCTCGATCTTCTCGTGCTCCAAAGCCCTCGCAGCCATGATCTTGGAGGCACGGAACTCGTCGCGGCGGTGGACGATGGTCACCTTGGAGGCGAACTTGGTGAGGAACAGAGCCTCTTCCATCGCGGTGTCCCCCCCGCCGACAACGACCAGGTCCTGGTCACGGAAGAAGAAGCCATCACAGGTGGCGCAGGCGGAAACGCCCTTGCCGGTCAGGGGCTGCTCACCGGGGACGCCGAGCCATTTGGCTTCGGCCCCGGTCGCGATGATCACCGCGTCGGCGTGGTATTCGTCGGCGCCGACCTCGACTCGGAACGGCCGAGTTGAGAAGTCCACTGAGGTGACATCCACCTGACGCATGCGGGCGCCGAAGCGCTCGGCCTGCTTGCGGAACTGGTCCATGAGCTCGGGGCCCATGATCCCGTCGGGGAATCCGGGATAGTTCTCGACATCGGTGGTGATCATCAACTGACCGCCGGCGCTCAGACCCTCGAATACCAGAGGCTCGAGGTCGGCGCGGGCGGCGTAGAGGGCGGCGGTGAGCCCGGCAGGGCCTGAGCCGATGACTATCACTCTCTCATGTGTCATTTCTCGACCTCTTGAACCACAGGAAGCCGCCCGCCACAGCGAGAACGACTCCAAAGACGGCGAACGCCCCGGCGGTGGTCAACGGGATCTCCAGCGCGCCGAAGATCGTCCACACCAGGAAGAACAATGCGGTCAACCCCAGAGCGGCGGCGAGGATTCCCAGACCGGTGAGCTTGATCGCCCTGGCCACCCGGTCCACCGTCAACGCCCGGACCTTTACTGCCACTTGTTCGACGAGGTCGGCGAATCTGGCGGCGTATTCCTGCATGCGGACGAGGTTAGTTGCGCCTCGACCGAATCCCCACGGCAACTAGTCGTCTACGTGGATGAGCTCGCAAGCGTCCGGATCGACGAACGCGATCGGGGCGGTCGAGATGTCGGTGTCCTCGGGGATCGCGGCGATGAACGACGTCACCCCGGGAGGCGGATCCACCGAGCCCCCCGTCTCTTCGGCGGTCGATGCGGTCCGGCTGGCGACGACGGTGAATCCGACCAGACCGGCGTCCACGAGACAGGTCTCCAGTGCGGAGGTGGAGAGGGTCTCCGGCGACGAGGCCTGCGTATCGGGAAGCTCACCCTCACGAAGCCGCTCCGCCTGGCCGGCGTAGAAGGCAATCTCGTTCTCTGTGAGGGCATCGGTGTCCGACCCCTCACTCAAGGGCGCCGGAGCGATCCCCTCGTCTCCGCCACCACTGTCCTCGGCTGCTTCGGCCTCTGCGGCGGTGGTGCTGGTCGCGGTGGCCCCGTCGGCGGCCAACCGGTCGGCACCACCGAACGGGTTGCCCTGGTTGATTACGGCGACCAGCCCGACCACCACCAAGAGACCGGCGGCAGCGGGTGCCCAGCGGAGGTACCAGGGGTTGGCGGCTGCCGATGGCTGCGGGGTGGGCAGCGCCGACCAGACGTCACGGCGCAGGTCGGACCGCTCGGCGTCGCTGAGAGCGGCGGTCCCGGCCCCGGTCAGCGCCTCGTAGGCGAGCTTCTGTGCTTCGTACTCTTCGGAGAGCTCCGAAGAGGAGGCGACGAGGGCGCGTGCCTCCGACTCGTCGTCGAGACGTCCTTCGACGAGGGCTGCGATCAGCTGGAGCTCGTGGTCACGCATGTCTTCTGTTGGATGGTCTGGTCATTGGTTTCGGTTCCCCAACTCTCGGGCCAGCTGCCTTCTTCCTCGGAAGACCCGGGACTTGACCGTCCCGACCGGCACTCCAAGCACCTCAGCCACCTCCCCCAGCGCCATCCCCTCCATGTCGGAGAGCACCACTGCGGCGCGGAAGTCGGGGGGGAGGGTTGCCAGGGCCCGCCGTATCTCGGGGCGGAGGGCGGCTGAGTCGAGGGCTTCTTGTGCCGAATGGTCGGTGGGATCGAGGTGCTCGGGGATGAGGTCGGTCCGCCGCCGCTTCTGCCTACGGAGGTGGTCGTAGCAGGTGTTGACCGCGATCCGGTAGATCCAGGTGCCCAGAGCCGAGTTCCCCTTGAACTGCCCTGCCTTGCGGAATGCTGTGAGGAAAGTCTCCTGGGTGGCGTCCAGGGCCTGCTCCCGGTTGCCCATGAGGCGGAGGCACACCGAGAACACCCGGTCCTCGTGGTTGCGCATGATCTGGTTGAAGGCCTCGTGGTCGCCTTCGACCACCCGCGCCAGCAGTAGGGCGTCCTGGGCTGCGGTGGTCACGGCACGAAGCGTAATTCCGCCAAGGCCGCCCGATAGGTCCCGTCGCCCTGAGGGGGGATTTCTGTCAACCAGATCAGCCAGAAGCCATCGGCCCTCGGGGGCAACTCGACGAAAGTGGAACCGGGAGAGGCGCTGGCCCCGGCCACCCGGTCCCACCCGGCGGGGTCCTCCAGCCGCTGGTTCGACCAGTACACCTCGAACCTGGTGTCCTCGGTCAGCCCGACCAGCTCGAGAAGCCGCGGGGTGCCCTCGACCCGGACCGTCACCCCGACCCCGGGCTTGATGAGGGGGAGAGGGTCGAGATAGCGCTCCGTGAGCCATTCGGTGCCCACATCGCCGTCGGTCAGATTCACCGTGAGTTGGTCGTTCTCCCCGCCCTCCCCAAACGGATCGAGAGTCGTCGGGTCGCTCACGGTTATCTCCCCGGGCTGGACGGTGGTGGTGACCAAGGTGGTCACCGTGGTCTGGGAGGTGGCTTGGGTGGTCGGCGTCGGTACGACCGGGGCGCTGCCACCCGAGAGAACGAAACCCACCACCACCAGGCCGACTGCAACCACCACCAGGCCGATGGCCGCGATGAGTAGACGTTTCGACGTTGGCCCCGACTCGGGTCGGGGTGGGCGGGGAGTGGGGGCGGCGCGGAGGGCCTTCTCGAGATCGTCGGCCGTGAGGCTGCCCGACTGCCCGGCGCGAAGGATGGTGTCGATCGCCCTGGGCACACCGTCAACCCTCTCCGACGGCGGGGGGCCCACCGGGGGAGAGCCGGTGAGCGCAGTCTCCAGAGCAGCCGCGAGCGCCCGGACGTCGTCGGAGGCGTCGCTCGACTGGGGCCGCCCGAAGGCCCCCAGCTTGGCGAGATGGGCACCCGAGTAGGAGATGGCCGAAGTGTCGATCCCCCCGTGAACAGCCCCTGTGGCGTGGATCGCGGCCAGGGCGCCGGCGAGACCGGCCGCGTTGGGGAGGAAGTCGGGCAAGTCGATGGGCTGTTCCGCCGCCACCCGGTCTGCCACCGTGGCCCCTCCGGTCCACTCGGAGACGGCGTAGGCACCGCCCTCCACCGAGCTGACCGCGAACACTCGGGCCAGGTGGGAGTGGGCCGTCTTGGCGACGTTGCTCACCGACTCCACGAACTCCTGACGCCGTTGCGCCGACGACTCCGGGCCCAGGCTCCGTATGAGCACCGGTCGGTCCAGCGAAGTGTCGGTGGCCAGCCACTCCTCGATGTCGCCGTCCCGCCCGAGACGAACCTCGAGAGAGAATCGGTCGGGTATCGAAGCTGGCACCTGCCTAGTTCAGCAGCTACCAGGGTTGATGACGAAGGACCTCGAGACTGGTTCCGGTGTCGGTGAAGCCCAGTCGCTCATAGAGTCTCCTCGCCCTGGTGTTCTCCGATCTGACGTTGAGGATCATCGTGGTGGCCCCCGTGTGGTTGCCCCAGTCGATCGCTGCCTTCATCAGAGCGGCGCCGAGGCCCTTGCCCGTCTCTTCGGGACGCACGGCGATGCGATGAAGATATGCGGTCCCCCACTGAGAGCCCACAATCGCATAGCCGCCGAGCCGGGCCCCTGAGTGGGTGACGAGAAGGGCAGTCGACCTATTGGTGGCGTGGGCCTCTTCGAGCCCGAGACGACTCATGCCCCAGAACCCCTCGAACGCCGACCGATCGATCGTCAGCAGTTCCTCCCAGTCGGGGTCGGCGTCGATGCCGATGCCGTCGTCGTTCCCGGCGACGGGGGCGCCATCCATCGGCCTCTCCATGACATCGAGATCGGCGTAGTCCTCGAAACCGGCACGTCTCCACACCCGGGTCGCCCCTTTGTAGAGAGCGGGTGAATAGACCCCTGAAGCCCCCAGGTCCTCCAGCCGGTCGGTGACCGATGAGAGGAAGTCGACCCCTCCCCGCTCGAGTCGCAGCATCGGGTCGAGCACTGATTCGTTCCACGGTCTCGCCCTTGCCTTGAACCAGCCGGCGGTGATGGTGAGGGGGCCGGGCCATGAGCCTTCGACGCGAAGAATGGACGGCACTTGTGGGAGAGTAAGAGCATGCAGCTAGTAGTGGCGAGCCACCGGTCGGGCTTGTTGCACGACACCGGTCCCCACCACCCCGAGCGACCCGAAAGGGTCGTGGCCGTGATGCGGGGGTTGCGCGGCACGGGGCTGGCGATCGAGGAGATCACCTCGCCTCGCATCGAGCGGAGCGAGCTGGCGTTGGTCCACGACCCGTCGTACATCGAGATGATCGCCCGGTTCTGCGAGCGGGGGGGAGGGGCGCTCGACACGGACACCGTGGCCTCCAGGGAGTCATGGGAGGCGGCCCTCACCGCGGCCGGGGGGGTACGCGCCCTGGCCGAGGAGTTGGCCGATCGCTCCGAGTCGGTGGGGTTCGCGCTGGCCCGACCTCCAGGGCACCACGCGATGCGGGCACGGGCCATGGGGTTCTGTCTCTTCAACAACGTGGCGGTGACCGCCGCCTATCTGCGCTCTCGCGGCGAGCGGGTGGCCATCATCGACTGGGACGTCCACCACGGCAACGGGACCCAGGACATGCTCGGCGACGACCCCGGCACCCTCTACGTCTCTATCCATCAGGACCACTTCTACCCGTTGACCGGTCATGTCGGGGACATAGACGCCGGCGACGCCAAGGGCACGATCGTCAACATCCCCCTCCCGGCGGGGACCGCCGGTGACATCTACCGGCGGGCGTGGACGGAGCTGGTGCTGCCCGTCGTCGGTGGGTTCGAGCCCGATTGGGTCCTGATGAGCGGCGGCTTCGACGCACATTTTTGCGACCATCTCGCCAACTTCAGGCTGGAGTCCACAGATTTCGGTTGGATGGCGGGACGACTCTCCTCGGTGGCACCGCCATCCCGAACCATCGTCGTCCTCGAGGGTGGCTACGACCTGACCGCCCTGGAGGAATCGGCCGCGGCCACCGTGCTCGGGCTCAGTGGCGTCTCGGTGGAGCCCGGGTCGTCTTTCGAGTCGCCCCCCCACGCCTCCACGGCGCTGGCAGCGGCCGGGGGCGCCATCGCTCGTCATTGGCGTCTGTAGAAGCCAATACACCTCAACCACCCCCCGGTTTCGGTCGATATACCGGGTGCGAGCCAGGTGAGGTGACCATTCAGATGGAGAACAACGTCGACGCCCTTTTGAAGAAAGCCGTTGACCACGGTGCCTCCGACATTCACCTGAAGGTCGGATCGGCCCCAATTGTGAGGATCGACGGCGGGCTGCGTCGTCTCGACGGCTACGAGCCGTTGCGCCCAGCCGACACCCAGGCGTACGCCGAGGCGATGTTCACCGAGAGGTCAGCCAGCGACTTCAAGGCGAAGGGCTCCACCGACTTTGCCTACGGACGTCACGAGCTGGGCCGTTTCCGGGCGACCGCCTTCCGGCAGCGCGGTTCGGTCTCATTGGTCCTCCGCCGTGTCGTCCCCGGCTCTAAGTCGTTCGCCGAGCTGGGTCTTCCCAAGGCGATCGAGCGAGTCGCCGCCTTGAAGTCCGGGTTGGTGCTGGTCACCGGGCCTTCAGGGTCGGGCAAGACCACGACCATGGCCTCGATCCTCGACTGGATCAACTCCAACAGCGGGCGGGCGATCATCACCATCGAGGACCCCATCGAGGTCCTCCATCCCGACAAGCGCTCCGTTGTCGTCCAACGGGAGGTCGGGGTGGACACCAATGACATGGCGGGGGCGATCCGCGCCGCCATGCGTCACGACACCGATGTGATCATGGTGTCCGAGATCGCAGACCTCGAAGTCGCTCGTGCGGCGATCGACGCCGCGGAGACCGGTCACCTCGTCATCTCCTCGATGCGGACCAGTGACCCTGCCGACACGGTGAGCCGGCTCATCTCGATGTTCCCCGAGACCCAACAAGGAGTGATCCGGAGCCAGTTGGCCGCTCAGATCAAGGCCGTCATCAGTCAGATCCTGGTCGACGCCGGAGACTCCGGGTTGGTCCTGGCCTGCGAGGTCCTCACCAGCAACGAGCGGACCCAGGAATGGATCAGCGGGCGTGAGGACGCCTCGTTCCTGGTCGATGTGATCAAGGAGGGCGGCTTCCACGGGATGCAGACCTTCGACCAGGCATTGCTCAACCATGTGGTGGCCGGATCGGTGAAGATCGACTCGGTGCTGCCTTTCGTGCGTAACACCCACGAGCTGAAGGCCAAGGCACTGGCGGCGGGGATCGCGGTCTGACTCGATCCGGACGGATCGTCTCGCCGGGATAACCTGACGCTCTGTGATCCCAGAGCGGCTCGAATTCCTCACCAAGCCCGATCTTCCGCCCGCGCAACTCGCCGAGCTGTTTGGCGAGGCCGGCGAGGTCATTTTCCTCGTGGGAGGGTCGGTGCGAGACGCCTTCTTGGAGCGGAAGGTCGAAGACTTCGACTTCGCCACTGCCGCCCGGCCCGAGAGGGTCTCCCAACTCCTCGAGCCGTGGGCCGATGTGATCTACGACGTCGGTGCCCGTTTCGGGACCATCGCCGCCCGCAAGGACGGGCGAACGGTGGAGGTCACGACATTTCGCAGCGAGGTCTACCGGGACGACTCTCGCAAGCCGAACGTCAGCTTCTCCGACGACATCGAGACCGATCTCGGCCGACGTGACTTCACCGTCAATGCGGTGGCGCTCTCCCTCCCCGGGCTCGAGGCGGTAGACCCCTACGGGGGTTTGACCGACATGGCCCGGCACTCGCTTCGCACCCCGCTCGAGCCCGAGGTCTCCTTCGGCGACGATCCCCTTCGCATGCTCCGGCTGTTCAGGTTCCAGGCGACGCTTGGGTTCGTGCCCGAGCTCAGCCTGGTCGAGGCGGTCAGGGAGATGGCCCCACGGCTCGGTATCATCTCGGTGGAGCGAATCCGGGATGAGCTGGCAAAGCTGATGGTGGCCCCCGCCCCGGGCGCCGCGCTCCGTTTGGTGGTCGACACCGGGCTCGCCGGCTACTTCCTCCCCGAGCTGGGCGCCCTGGCGATGGAACAGGACCCCCATCATCGTCACAAAGATGTCCTGGCGCACACCTTCGCGGTGGTCGACAAGACCACTCCTGACCTGGTGCTGCGTCTCGCCGCCCTGCTCCACGACGTCGGGAAGCCGGCGACCCGGGAGTTCGGGCCCGAGGGGGTGACCTTCCATCATCACGAGGTGGTCGGCGCCCGCATAGCCCGCAGCCGGCTGCGGCATCTCCGTTTCGCCAAACCCGTCGTCGACGACGTCTCCCAACTGGTCTACCTGCATTTGCGTCCGCATACCCTGAAGTTGGGGTGGACCGACTCGGCGGTTCGTCGTTACGTCAGGGACGCCGGGTCTCTGCTCGATCGTCTCAACGAGCTGGTGCGTTGCGACGTCACCACCGGCAACAAGCGGCGAGAGCAGGCGATCCAGAGCCGGATCGACGAGCTCGAGGAGCGCATCGCCGTCCTCTCGGAGAAGGAGGAGCTCTCCAGGCTGAGGGCTCCTATCGACGGCAACGATGTCATGGCCTACCTGGACATGGCGCCCGGCCCCCCGGTCGGCGAGATCATGGGAGTGCTCCTCGAAAAGCGCATCGAGGACGGCCCCTACCCACCCGCCGAGGCCTATGAAGCGGCCCGGTCGTGGGCCGTCGAACGTGGGATGAAAGACCCGGGGCCTCCCCCGGTCACCGAGGAGGAGTAGACCCGGGACGGATAATGTGCGCCGATGGTTCGCCGCCGCTTCGACCCGCGCAAGAAGAAGACGGCCCAGGTGCTGGGCTCCTCGATGGCATACCTCGAGCACGGCGGAGGTGATCCCATCGTGCTTCTCCACGGCAACCCGACCTCGTCGTATCTCTGGCGCAAGGTGATCCCCGAGCTGGCCGACGTGGGCCGATGCATCGCCCCCGATTTGATCGGTATGGGAGACTCCGCGCGGATCGCTGCTGGGAGGAACGCCTACCGATTCTCCATGCACGCCGAGTATCTCGAAGCCTTGCTCGAGGTCCTCGAGGTCGAGCGAAACGTCACTCTGGTAGGTCACGATTGGGGAGGCGCACTCCTCTTCGACTGGGGACGCAAGAACCCGCACGCGGTGAAGGCAGTCTCGTTCATGGAGACCATCCTCATCCCGATCACCTGGGACGACTGGCCGGAAGCGGCAATGCGCATCTTCGAGGGGATGCGTTCGGATGCGGGCGAGGAATTGGTCCTCACCAAGAACGTGTTCGTGGAGCGAATCCTCCCGGGATCGGTGCTCAACCCGATCTCGCCGGCCGACATGGCCGTCTATCGAGCGCCGTATCTAGAGCCCGGCGAGTCGCGTCGCCCCACCCTGACGTGGCCCCGGGAGATTCCCATCGACGGGGAGCCGGCTTTCATGGTGGCGGTCGTCGAGGCCAACTCGAGGTGGTTGTCCAGCCCCGACATCCCCAAGCTGTTCGTCAACGCCGAGCCCGGGTCGATCGTGGGTGACCGAGTTCGGGGGGTGGTCAGGTCCTGGCCCAATCTGACGGAGGTCACCGTTCCCGGGGTCCACTTCATCCAGGAGGACTCGGGCGCGGAGATCGGACGTGCCATATCGGCCTGGCTCCAGTCACTGTGAAATCTTCCTAGCCTCGCGCCGGTGATCGTTGTAGCGATTCCGGCGGTCGCCCTGGCGGTCGTCTCGTTGGGGGCGTTCTTGGGGAGATGGGTGTGGTGGCTCGATGTGCTCGCTAACTTCCGCGCCCAGTACGTGGTGGCCCTGGCGCTGTTCGGGCTGGTCATCATGATGTCCAAATGGCGTCGCACCGGGTATGTGATTCTCGCCGTCGGGCTGGTCAATCTGGTGGTGGTGCTGCCCCTGTACGTCGGTTCCCCGGCAGAGGCCTCCGTCGACGCTCCCTCGCTGCGGGTGATGTCTTTCAACCTCCTCTCGACCAACGAGAGCTACTCAGGGGTGATCGACTACATCGCCACCGTCGACCCCGATGTGGTGCTGCTCCATGAGGCGAGCCGACCGTGGGAGGTGGCGATGGGGTCGGCGGAGCTCGGCTACGAGATCATCCGACCCCGGTCGGACGATCTGATCTTCGGGACGCTGCTGCTGGTTAGGGGGGAATCGGTGGAGGTGGTCTCCTACGGGTTCGCCGCGGCGAGCCCGCGGGCGGTCGAGCTGAACTTCATCCCGACTGGTTGGGAGAGCGTTGTCTCGTTGTTGGGCACCCACCCCCTCGCACCAACCGATCAGGAGCGAGCCGACCTGCGCGATGCCCAACTGAGGTTCGCGGGGGAGTGGGCAGCCGGGCAGACCGGTGCGTTCATCGTTGTCGGAGATTTCAACGCGACGCCGTGGTCGTCACCGTTCCGCCGGCTCATGGGCTCCGCGGACTTGAGGAACAGCCAGAGGGGCTTTGGTCTCCAACCGAGTTTCTCAACAGACTCGAATCTCCTACTCCGGGTGCCGATCGACCACCTGCTCCACTCCGACGCCCTCGTGGTCACCCGTCGCCAACTCGGGCCCAGGCTCGGCTCCGACCACTTCCCGCTCCTGGTCGATCTCCAACTCGTCGGCTAGCGGCTCGGATCCCATCGCGCCGACCGGCCTCGGACTTGCACTCGCCCCTGGGGGAATCCTTCTGGACCCAACTGCGGCGGAATGGATACGATCGGGCGCATGTCGGACCGCCATGCCGAAGCTCGCCGCCGTCTCGCCGAGGTCATCGGCACCGAGGGCCTTGCCGTGATCCCCGCGGCGCACGAGGTCATCCGCAACCACGACGTTATGCACCCATTCCGACAGGACACCGCTTTCTGGTACCTCACCGGGTTTGGCGAGCCAGAGGCCGTGGCGGTGATGGCGCCCGGCCACGACGACGGCGACTACACCCTCTTTGTCCGTCCCAAGGACCCCGCACAGGAGGTGTGGACCGGTATCCGCGCCGGGACCGAGAAGGCCAAGAGCGACTTCGGCGCCGACGCCGCCTACGAGATATCCCAACTCGACGAGGTGCTCGAGCGGATGATGATCGGCCGTGACGTCCTGTGGTACACGACCGGCAACGAGAAGTTCGACGACAAAGTGACCTCGATCGTCAACAGCGCCCGCGGTCACCGCGAGCGGATGGGGGGGACTGTTCCCTCGACCATCAAAGACATCTCGGTCCCGCTGGGGGAGATGATGTTGTTCAAGACGCCCGACGAGGCCGAGAGCCTGCGTCGGGCCTGTCATCTCACCGCCCGGGGTCATCGGGAGGCGATGCGCTTCGCACGTCCCGGCATGTACGAGTATCAGGTCCAGGCCGCCCTGGAGTACTTCTGGCGTCTCGGCGGATCGCCGAGGAACGGGTATCCCTCCATCGTCGCCTCCGGGGCCAACGCCTGCATTCTCCACTACGACCAGAACGACGACCGCCTCGGCGACGACGAGCTGGTCCTGATCGACGCGGCCGCCGAGGTCGACGGTTACTCCTCCGACATCACCCGCACGTTCCCCGCAAGTGGGAGGTTCTCCGGGCCGCAACGGGCGATCTACGAAGTGGTGCTCTCAGCCGAGAAGAAGGGCGTGGAGTTGTCGGTGCCCGGGTCGTCGCTGAAGACCATCCACGACCAGGCCACCCGCATCCTCACCGAGGGCATGGTCGATCTGGGGATCCTCCCCGGTCTGCTCGATGACGCCCTGTCGATGCACCACTACTCCGTGTTCTTCATGCATGGCACCAGCCACTGGCTCGGTCTCGACGTCCACGACCGCGGGGCCTATCGAATCGACGGTGTGTCCCGTCCCCTGGAGCCGGGCATGTCGTTCACCGTCGAGCCCGGTCTCTACGTCGCGGCGGAGAAAGGGGAGGTCGAGCTGATCCTTCTCGACCACGATCTGGAGAGCTGGAACCAACGCCGGATCCGCCTCGGCCGGGCGGCCGCGGCCAAGCTCGAGGCGGAGGAGAAACAGAAAGCCGAGAAGCTCACCCACGAGTTGCCCGAGGAGTTCTTGGGCATCGCAGTCCGCATCGAGGACAACCTCCTCATCACCGCCGACGGACACGAGAACATGACCGAGTCGGTCCCCAGGGAGATCGACGACGTCGAGTCGTTGTGCACTGAGATCTCGTTGTTGCCCTCTGCTCAGACGGAGGTGGGCAGGGCGTAGAGGACGACCGCCAGGAAATGGAACACGCTGGCCAGCACGACGAACACGTGAAACAGCTCGTGGTAAGAGAAGGTCCTGGGGAACAGTCTGGGGCGCTTGGTGAGGAAGAACACCACTCCGACGGTGTAACAGACCCCGCCGAGGGCGATCAGGGCGATGGCCCCCGGGCCGAGGCGAGTCCAGATCTGGGGCAGCCAAAAGATCACCATCCAGCCCATGACCAGCTGCAGGGTCACCGACAAACCGGTCGATATGTCGACCAGGGCCAGCTTGAGGACGATACCGACGGCGGCGATCCCCCAGACCAGCCCGAGACACCACCACAACGACCCCCCCTCTAGGGCGGCGATGGCGATCGGGGTGAAGGTCCCCGCCACCACCAGGTAGATCATCGAGTGGTCGGCTCTCTGCAGACGACGTTTCCAGGCAGGCCCCCAGGGGACGGAGTGATACAGCGACGAGACGGTATACATCACGAGTAGGGCGAAGCCGAACACCACTGAGCCGACCACCGTCATGGTGTTTCCCCAGGCACGGGCGACGAGATAGACCGTCCCTCCCAAGGCGGCGACCGCGGCTGCACCGTGGAGGAGGCCACGAATCGGGTTCTGCATGCGACCGAGAGTCATGCGGTCCATGCCGGAGAGGATATGAGAAACCACGTCCAACTCGACTAGCACGGCCCGGACGGTGCAATTCACGAGGTGGAAGTACCATGTCTGTTTCGATATGACCCTCGGTCTCCTCTACCGCATCTACGAGCGAAATCTCCTCAACGGGCTCGATCGCGACCGTCTTCCCCGGCACATCGGGGTGGTGTTGGATGGGCATCGCCGTCATGCCCGGGCGGAGGGTTTGGCCAGCTACAGCGACTCGTATCGGGTGGGGATGGCGCGCTTCGAGGAGTTCCTCGGTTGGGCCGACGACCTCAAGATCGCGGCCGTGACCGCCTGGGTGCTCTCGCCGGAGAACCTGTCGAGGCCCTCTGCAGAGCTCGACCCCTACTTCGATGTGCTCATCGACCTGTTCGATCGGCTTCCCGACAAGTGCGCCGAGTACGACATGGCCCTCAAGTTCATCGGCAGCCTCGACCTACTCCCCCCACGGCTCGTCGAGGCGGCCAAGAATGCAGAGGAGCGGCACCCCATCGGCACGAGGAGGCTCAGCGTCGCCATGGGCTACGGAGGCCGTCAGGAGATCGTGGACGCCACCAAGGACCTGGTTGCCGAACTGGCCGCAGAAGGCGTCCCGGCCGACCAGATCGCGGACAACATCGACGCCGCCGCGCTGGCGAGACACATGTACTCGGCCGATCTCCCCGACGCCGACCTCATCATCCGCACGTCAGGAGAGTCGAGGTTGTCCGGGTTCCTGCTCTGGCAATCCGCCTACTCCGAGTTCGTGTTCGTCGATGTCAACTGGCCTGCCTTCAGACGGGTCGACTTTCTGCGCGCCCTTCGAGACTACGAAGGCCGCACCCGCCGCTTCGGCCAGTGAACACACTCCATCGCGGGCGGTCATGGCACCGTGTTCGCCAGTGGTCAGGCGGTCACCATGCCCGGGTGGAGGTGGGTGACGTCACCCAGCTGGCGGAGGGAGAAGGCCCAACCGGTGCTCACCCTGATCATGGTCAATCGCGAGACCCCGGTGTGTGGTTGGCGGAACCTGTCCCATTCCCACGGGACCGGGTCGAGACCGAGGAGATGACCGAGGACGAGGGCGTTGCTGCCGGCATGGGCCACGATGATCACCCTCCGGTCAGGGTCGTCGACGTTCCAGAGGTGACGTCCCTCGGGGTCGGCGGGGTGAATGCCGTGGGCATCGAGGGTCTCGACCAGCCCGGAGATCACCCTCACATGGAAGTCCCGAAAGGACTCGCCTCCGGGCAGACCGTCCCACATCTCGTCCATCGTCCGGAAGTTGGCCTTCTCGAACGCCCTCTCGATCACCTCAACCGGCTCGCCCTCCCATTCCGGAGGGTTCTGGATCTCTTTGAGCCAGTCATAGACCTCACTCCTGCGGCCCAAACTCGACGAAACCGGCATCGACGTCTCCAGGGCCCTCACCATTGGCGAAGCCCAGATCTCGTCGACGTTGTCGAGTGCTGAGAGCCGGTGGCCGACCCGTTGCGCCTGCTCGTGTCCCAGCTCGGTGAGGGCAGGGTCGTTGCGGGCGATGTGATCGGGGGCCCAGTCCGGCTGTCCGTGTCTGACCAGATACAGGTCCATGTCCCCAACCTATACGTTGCCGATTCGGGGGCCGTGACCAATACGATGGGGTGGTGGCCCGCCAACCCCTCATCGCCCATCTCACCGAGAATGCGCTGCGCACCGATGGTCCCTTCACCCTGCGGAGCGGTGCGGTCTCCGATTGGTACCTCGATGCGAGACAGACCACCTTCGACGGGGAGGGGGCCCGGCTGGTGGGGGCGGCGGTGCTCTCGGTGCTCCGTCGCGAGGTTCTGGCTGTGGGCGGCATGACCATGGGGGCCGATCCCATCGCCATCGCCACCGCGATGACCGCAGCCGACCAGGGACGAGATCTCAAGGCGTTCTCGATCCGCAAGGAGGAGAAGGACTACGGCGCCGGTGGTCGGATCGTTGGCCCGATCGTCAATTCGATGCCGCTGGCGGTGGTCGAGGACACCACCACAACCGGGGGTGCCGCCGTCGAAGCCGCGCGGTATCTCCTCGATCATGGCTTCGAGATCGTCCAGGCCATAGCGCTCGTCGATCGTTCGGGGGGAAAGGCGAGGGAGAGCTTCGCAACCCTGGGTATCGAGCATCAAGCGCTGATCAGACCCGAGGACCTGGGAGTGGGGCCGTGACGGTCGTGGTGAGACGCTCCGCCCTCAAGATGTGGCTGATGGCGATGGGTGGCATCCCGCTGCTGATCATCTCCCTGGACGTCCTCACCGAGCGTCGGATCACCCGATGGCTGACCGACCTCATCTTCAGACCCGAAGACGTGCAGATCTATGAGCCACGCGACGTGATCTACGCCTGGGCGATGCTGTTGTTCGGTGGGTTTCTCGTCGCCTGGGGATTGAAGGAGTTGTTCCTCCCCACCAAGGTCGTCGAGTGCCGCGACGACGGTCTGGCGGTCAGGATCAACGGCCCCCTGCGCGGCCCGTCGGTGATCCCGTGGAACAACATTCGCGATGTCGGCGGCGCCGAGATAGACGATGAGGGAGACATGGTGCCGCTCCTGGTGGTGTCGGTGTTCGGTCGTGAGAACCTTCCCGACAACCCGTGGGGGGCCCGTTGGGTGGAGGAGCGCGAGCTCGGGGTCATGGCCCAGGACTGGCAAGAGGACCCGGACCTGGTGGCGGAGCAGATCGCCGACTATGCGGTCGACGCGGTGAAGAGACACAAGCGGGAGCGAACGGCGAAGCTTTGGCAGGATTCATGATGAAGGTCGGAGCCCACGTCCCGTCGTTGCACCCGCTGGCCGAGGCGGAGCAACGGGGCGCCGACCTGGTCCAGATCTTCCTCTCCAATCCCCAGTCGTGGAAGAAGCCCAAGCCTCGCCTGGATGCCGCGGAGCTGAAGGGCTCGCCTATCCCCGTTTACGTCCATGCCCCCTACCTGGTCAACCTATGTGCCGACAACAACCGGGTAAGGATCCCGAGCCGGAAGATCCTCCAGGACACCTGCGACTCTGCCGGGGAGATCGACGCGGCTGCAGTGATCGTCCACGGAGGCCATGTCACCGGTGACGGTCCCCACGAGGAGGGGATCGTGCGGTGGCGGAAGGCACTCGACGCCCTGGACACGGACATGAGGGTGCTCATCGAGAACACCGCCGGTGGCGACAAGGCACTGGGGCGTCGGGTGGAGTGGATCAAGAGGCTGTGGGAGGAGATCGGCTCCTACGGGGTCGGGTTCGTGCTCGACACCTGTCATGCCTGGACCGGCGGGGAGCCTTTGGACGGGCTCGTGGAGCGGGTGATCGACGCAACGGGACGGATCGACCTGGTCCACGCCAACGACTCGAAAGACCCCTTCGACTCCCGACGGGACCGCCATGAGAATCTGGGGGCGGGGGAGATACCAAAAGAGGATCTGGCCAGGCTGATCGTCAGCGCCGGAGCCCCGATAGTGGTGGAGACCCCGGGTGGCGTAGAGGAGCAGCGCACCGACATCGAGTGGGTCAGAGGGCTCGTCTGAGTCTCATGGCAGTCAGCAGAGCCGAGAGACGGGCCGGCCGGCGCACCAAGGTGGCGGTGCTGTTCGCCGACGAGACCGACCGCGCACTCGACCTCCTCGAGTTGATGGAGATCGCTTGGCACGACGTGCACGGAGAGGTCACGCCGCCTGATCAGGTGATTCTCGATGTGCTCGCTCTGAGCCGCGGAGATCTCGATGAGCTGATTCGCTGGGTACGTCTGGCCGTGGTCGACTGGCGCGACGTGCGGGTCGCCGCCGACGAATTTCGAGCCGCCGACTGACCAACGGCCTTATCGCCTCCGGCTCGAAACCGCATACCTGTCGCTCAGGTACCCTTGAGCCAACATGACCAAAGTAACTGCACCGGCGATCAGAGAACGCAAAGGCGGCCCCAAGATCGCCATGGTCACCGCCTACGACTACCCGGGCGCGGTCATCGCCGACCGGGCAGGCATGGACATCATCCTCATCGGTGACTCCGTGGCCAATGTGGTCCACGGCATGGACACCACCCTCGAGATCGGGCTCGACGAGATCGTGCTCCACACCCGGGCCGTGAAGCGGGCCAAGCCCAACGCCCTGGTGGTGGCGGACATGCCGTGGCTCACCTTCCATCTCGGGCCGGAGGACGCGGTGCGCAACGCCGGGCGTCTCGTCCGCGGGGGTGGTGCCGAAGCCGTCAAGCTCGAGGGTGGTCGGAAGAGGCTTCCGGTGATCGAGGCGATCCTCGACGCCGAGATCCCGGTGATGGGACACGTCGGCCTCACCCCGCAGTCGGTCCATGCCATGGGTGGGTTCAAGGTGCAGGGCAAGGTGGTCGACGCCGCCCGGGAGATGATCGAAGACGCCAAGGCACTCTCCGACGTGGGCTGTTTCTCGATCGTCATCGAAGGTGTCCCCGACACTCTCGGCGAGATCATCACCAAGGAGGTCGACGCCCCGACGATCGGCATCGGTGCCGGGCCGATGACCGACGGACAGGTGCTCGTGTTCCATGACGTGCTCGGTCTCGGGTCGGGTAAGTACCCCAAGTTCGTGCGGCCCTACGCCAGCCTGGCCGACGAGGCGGTGGCGGCTCTCGAGCGTTTCAAGTCCGACATCGAGTCGGGCTCGTTCCCCGGCGAGGACGAGAGCTATCACGTCTCCGAGGAAGTGGTCGACGAGTTGCTCAAGGGCAACTGAGACTCCTCATCTCACTGCTGGTCGTGGTGGCTGGGTGTGCCACGACGACCGGCCTCGCCGGGTTCGCCATCGCCACGATCGAGGTCGGTGACCAGCCGCTGACCGTTCTATTGGCCGAGACTTCCACTCAACGCCGTCAGGGCCTGGGGAAGGTCCCGTCACTGCCGGTGGGGATCGACGGGATGCTGTTCGTCTGGGACGCACCGACCCCGGCCACCTTTGGGATGCTGGGCACCATGATGCCCCTCGACATCTGGTGGTTCGACGGGGATGGAATTCTCCTCGGTTCCACCCGGATGGAGCCATGCCCCGCCGAGCCCTGTGCCGGTCATGGGTCGCCCGGGCCGATCAGATGGGCGTTGGAGACACCGGCGGGGGAGTTCGAGCTCGAGACGGGAGCCCGGCTTTCGACTGTGGAAAGCCCCTGAGCGCGTCTACCATTCCGAGCCGACCCGGCGACACGCGCCGCCGGCCCCTGCTCCACCGAGTTGGTGGGGCCTTCCATACGGATGTCCACAGGAGGTGTGATGCGCGACTATGAACTGATGACGATTCATCGGCCCGATCTGGCCGAGAACGACGTCGAGACCAGGATCGGCGAGCTCGAGGCCTTTCTGTCCAACAGCGACGCACAGGTCGCCAAGCGTGACATTTGGGGCAAACGACGGTTCGCATACGACATCGACCACCTCAGCGAGGGCTATTACTCCGTAGTGTCCTTCAAGGCGGGGGCGGAGACCGTCGCCGGCGTGGATCGGTTGCTTTCGCTCGCCGACGATGTCGTCCGTCACAAGATCGTGCGTCTGGACGACTGACTGGATTCTGTCCCGACTACCCGGCATAGTCGGTGGCGGGACTGCAAGAGGAGTACTCGATGTCAAGCAATGTGACTTTGATCGGAAACCTGGTCGACGACCCGGAGCTTCGCTTCACACCGTCCGGTGTGGCCATGGCCAAGATCCGTATGGCCGTCAACCGGCGCTGGCGTGGCCAGGACGGCGAATGGCAGGAGAACACCAGTTTCTTCAGCGGCACTATCTGGCGGGAGCAGGCCGAACAAGCCGCCGAGTCGTTGCAGAAGGGCGCCCGGGTCATCGTCTCCGGTCGTCTCGAGCAGCGGAGTTGGGAGACCGAACAGGGCGAGAAGCGCTCGGTTGTCGAGGTCCAGGTAGACGAGATCGGGCCTTCGCTTCGCTGGGCGACCGCCACGGTGAACAAGACCCAACGTCAGGACAACTGGTCCGACAACAAGTCCGCCGCTGCCGACGCTCCAGCAGCCCGAGATGATTATGGGCCCGACGAGGCGCCCTTTTAGGAGAGACTGAATGGCTCGTAAGAACAGGAGAAACCCGCGGACTACGACACGCAGTCGCCGTCAGGACTTCCGGCGCGGCAAGCCCAAGGCATGCGTCATCTGCCCCGAGGGCGCAGTCGACTGGAAGGACACCTCCTTCCTTCGCAAGTACGTCTCCGATCGGGGCAAGATCCGGGGACGACGTGTCACCGGCTTGTGCCCCCAGTGCCAGCGCAAGGTGGCAGTGGCGGTGAAGAACGCCCGCGAGATGGCCTTGCTGCCCTACGTGGGGGGGCGATGAAGCTCATACTCACCGCCGACGTCGACGAGCTCGGCAAACGTGGGGACGTGGTCGACGTCGCCGACGGCTATGCCCGCAATTTCTTGCTTCCCAGGGAAAAGGCGATCAAGGCCAACGCAGGCGCACTGGAGCAGGCGGAGGCGGTCCGCGAGGCACGTCTCGAGGCCGAGCGCCGCGCCAAGGAGACCGCAGAGAACATCGCCACCCAGCTGGTGGGTAGCCGGGTCGTCCTGGCCGCCCAGGCCGGCGACGAGGGCCAGCTCTACGGCTCGGTGGGCATTGCCGACATCGTCGAGGGGATCCAACGCTTCACCGGGATCGAGCTGGCCAGGAACCAGATCGAGGTCGGTCAGCCGATCAGGGCGATCGGTCTCCATGAGATCACGATCAAGGCCCACCCCGAGGTCGAGTTCCCGCTCACCCTCGACGTCATCCCCGCATAGTATTCCTAGTGCTGTGGGGCGGTATCCCGTCCGTACGGCGTCTGAAAACGGCAAGCCGCGATTCCTTTTCGCGACCTAGTCATGGGTTTCGCGTTCTAGAGCCAATCTCTTCCAGCGCGAAAAACAATAAGCAGAGTGGGAAAATCAAGGGGGTCTCACCGCCTGCTCATCGACGTGGTCGCGCCTAAGTTGGCTCCCACTTCCCCGCTGCTGGCGGCACGGCTTCCCCGCCCCAGCGGGGTCTCACGCGCCGGGGCCCCCAAAATCTGTCGGTGGCGCGTTGTTGATTGATTACGAGGACATACATGACCATTGGCGACCAGACTGAGATGCGGCCGGGGTACCGCAGCCCACCCCACTCACGTGAGGCGGAGGAGTCTGTCATCGGTGCGGTGCTTCTCTCCGAGGACGCGGTCAACGAGGTCATGGACCGGATCCATCCCGAGGACTTCTACATCCCGGCGCACCAGGCCATCTTCGAATCGATGCGCGAGCTGTTCGACAGCAGCCAGGCCATCGACGCCGTCACCGTATCGGAATCGTTGCGCCGAAAGGGCGAGCTGGAGAAGATCGGCGGCGTCCAGTATTTGACACGAATGGTCGACATCGTCCCCTCCACCTCGAATGTCACCTATTACGCCAGCATCGTCGAGGAGCACGCCAAGAGACGTGAGCTGATCCGGGCCGGGGCCGCGGTCACCGAATTCGCCTTCAACATCGACGATGAGATCGCCAGTGTCCTCGACCGCGCCGAACAGGCCGTGCTCGGGGTTGCCGAGAAACGGTCGTCGCAGACCTTGCTCGAGGTGGGGCCGTTGTTCCAGGACGTGCTGGAGCACATCGAGTTGCTCGAGCAGCAAGGCAACGAGATCACCGGTCTCGCCACCGGCTTCGTCGACCTGGACAAGAAGCTGGCCGGGCTGCAACCTTCCAATCTCGTGGTGATCGCGGGGAGGCCGGCGATGGGAAAGTGTCTGGCCGGGTCTTCAAGGGTGGTCGACCCGAACACCGGCGCCCTCCGGCGCATCGAAGAGCTGCGCCCGCAGGGTGCAGTTCTGGCCCTACACGAAGGGCGGTTGGAAGTTGTGCCGGGAAGACAGACCGGGTGGCTGGATCAGGGCGTTCAGGAGACCTTCAAGGTAACGACACGTCTGGGACGGACCGTGACCGCGACCGCCAACCATCCGTTTCTCACGATCGACGGCTGGACCGAGCTGCGCGAACTCATGGTCGGCTCGGAGATCGCGGTTCCCGGCCGCGTCGAGGTTCGCTCTTCCCGCCCCGAGCTGACTGACGCGGAAGTGGCGTTGCTGGCCTACATGATCGGTGACGGGACGTGCACCGCGCGGACACCTTTCTTCACCAACACGGACCCGGAGGTGGTGGCGGATATCGGGCGTTGGGCTAGGGAGCTCGACCTCGAGCTGTACAAGGATCCACTCGTCCCCCAGTACCGGCTCCGTCGGCGCGCGGGCCGCCAGCGTGAGAACGAGCTGACCACAATCATGCGGGCCCTCGGGATCCCCGGCTGCACGGCCCATGACAAGCACGTCCCAGCCCCGATCTTTCGAGCTCCGTCCCGTCAGATCGCGTTGTTCCTCAACCGTCTCTACGCCTGCGATGGCGACGCCTGGATAGACAAGCACAACTACCGGATCGAATACTGCACGGCCTCGGAGCAACTCGCCGACGATGTCCAGCATTTGTTGCTCCGCTTTGGCATCGTCGCCAAGAAGAGACGACGACTCGTCAAATGCCAGAAGGGCCGTCTTGAAGTCTTCGACGTCTCGTTCCAGGATCCGACGAATGTCGAGAGGTTCGTCGGTCACATCGGTGGTTACGGGAAGACGGAGCGTGTGGCCGATGTGCTCCAGACGGCGCTCAACCGCAAGGTGAACGCCGCGGCACATGAGCTCCTGCCCATGGAGACATGGGACATGGTCCTCGAGGAAAAGGGTGACAAGACCTGGCGCGAGGTCTCATTGGCGACGAGTCGGTCGGCTCACCACAACTGGCACGTCCATCGTCGGCGGCTCTCCAAGCGCACCCTGGCCGAGATCGCCAAGGCGCTGAACAGCGATCGTCTCCTCACCCTGGCCAACTCAGAGATCATCTGGGATCCAGTCGTGTCGATCGAGCCGGCTGGAGTGGAACAGACCTACGACCTAACGGTCGAGGGCCACCACAACTTCGTGGCCAACGACGTCCTGGTTCACAACAGCTCGTTGACCATGAACATCGCCACCAATGCCGCCTCCGCCGGTGAGTCGGTGGCCATCTTCTCCCTCGAGATGTCCAAAGAGGAGATCGTGCAGCGGATTCTGTCATCGGTGGGCAAGGTCGACTCGATGAAGCTGCGCTCAGGCCAACTCGGACCCCTGTGGCAGCGGGTGGTCGATGCCGCCGGACGCATGTACAAGGCCCCGATCTACATCGACGACTCCCCGGTGGTGACTGTCACCGACATCCGGGCCAAGTGTCGTCGTCTCAAACGGAAAAAGGGCCTCTCCCTGATCGTGGTCGACTACCTGCAGTTGATGGAGGCCCACGGCAACGAGAACAGGCAGCAGGAGATCGCCCAGATCTCCCGGAACTTGAAGAACCTGGCCCGGGAGTTGGAGGTGCCGATCATCGCCGTCTCCCAGCTCAACCGATCGTTGGAGTCGAGAGAGGACAAACGGCCGCGGCTTTCCGACCTGAGGGAGAGTGGGAGCATCGAGCAAGACTCCGACGTGGTCATGTTCGTCTACCGCCACGAGTACTACCACCCCGAGGACCAGGACAAGAAGGGCATCGCCGAGGTCATCGTGGCCAAGCACCGGGCCGGTTCGACCGGTCCGGTGGAGATGACCTTCCAGCCCGAGTTCACTCGCTTCGCCAACCTGGGCAGAGACGTCACCTGAGGGAAGGGCTTGACACTGACTAAACGGGTTAGTTATAGTGCCTAATACCTTTAGTCATGTGAGGAGTCACCATGTCTCAGCAATCCCCAGTTCAGCGGTCGGTCTTCGACCGCCAACTCGTCACCGAGATCCACATAGCCGCTGCACCGGCGGAGGTATGGTCGGTCTTGACCGACTTTACCGCCTTCACCGAGTGGAATCCGTTCATCACGGAGGCAACGGGCAGGGTGGCCGTGGGTTCCCGTCTCGAGGTGCGCATGGAGCCCCCGGGAGGGCGGGCGATGACCTTCAAACCCTTGGTGACCGAGGCGACCGAACCGGTCTCGTTCGAGTGGCTCGGGAGAGTCCTCATGTCCGGGATGTTCGACGGGCGGCATCGTTTCGACCTGGAGGAGACGGCGGGGGGAACCCGGCTCACCCACTCGGAGCGGTTCACCGGGCTGATGGTCCCGATGCTGGCCCGGGCACTCGACACCAGAATCCGCGCCGGGTTCGTGAGCCTCAATGAGGCCCTCAAGACCCGGGTCGAAGGAATGGTGCGGGACACGGTCTGATGGGACGCCGCGTCGGCATCGACCAGACAGATATCACGCGAGCCGCGGCGAGGATCGCCGATCGGGATGGGCTCGATTCGGCCACCCTCACTGCCGTCGCCGGTGAGCTCGGGATTCGGACCCCTTCGCTCTACAACCACGTCGACGGGCTCGCCGGAATGCGTCGACTGCTCGCCCTACGCGGCTCGGCCGTCCTCCTCGAGGACTTCGGCGATGCCGTATCGGGTCGTAGCGGAGCCGCCGCGTTGCGCGCCATCGCCCGCTCCTATCGGGCGTTTGTCACCGCCCACCCCGGCCTCTACGCATCGTTCCTTCCCGCCCCCGAGCCCGGCGAGGACGATGTGCTCTACGACGCCATGGCCCAACCGGTTCATGTCGTCGCCGGGGTGCTTCTCGAGATGGGGATCCCAGCGGGAGAGTCGATCCATCTGATAAGGGCACTTCGCTCCCTGCTCCATGGGTTCCTCGACCTCGAGTCCAAGTCGGGGTTCGGCATGCCCGTCGATATCGACGCCAGCTTCGAGGCCGCCATCGACCTGATGATCTCGGCCGCGAACGCGGTGGCACGGAACCCTGAAAAAGGCTGAGCGGCAGCCTGGTGGCTGCCGCGGAGGGGTTCGTCACTTGCCCGGTGAAGCCTGTGGTGCTTCTGAGCGGGGACTCGTTTGGGCAACGGACTTACATGCCCAGTCTGGCCGGGAAATGCCCGCTTGCACCCGCCAGCCCGGACCAAACCCAATATACGCGGCCGCGCTAGTTATCGATCGAAGTCCCGATGTGACCGCGAGGCAGTGGGGCCGGTCTGGCCCTGGTACTTCGAGCCCAACTCGGGCGAGCCGTACGGCTGGTCGGCCGCGGTCGTCATCTGATAGAAGCTGATCTGGCCGATCTTCATCCCGGGGTAGATGGCGATCGGCAGGGTCGCCACATTGGACAGCTCCAGGGTTATATGCCCCTCGAAACCGGGGTCGACGAAGCCGGCGGTGGAGTGGATGAGCAGTCCGAGACGCCCCAGCGACGACTTGCCCTCGAGACGTGCGACCACGTCGCCTCCCAGCTTGACCCGCTCCAGAGTCGAGCCGAGCACGAACTCGCCAGGGTGGAGCATGAACGCCTCTTCGCCCACCTCGACCAGCTGGGTCAGGTCTTCCTGGGGAGCCCGGGGGTCTATCTCGGAGTACTTGTGGTTGACGAAGACGCGGAACCCGTCACTGACCCGCAGGTCGACCGAGGAGGGTTGCACGAATGAAGGCTCGTAAGGGTCGATCTGGATCGAGCCGGCCGCGATGGCCTCTCTGATGGAACGGTCGGAGAAGATCACTGTCGAGCGGGTGACGGGAATCGAACCCGCGTCTTGAGCTTGGGAAGCTCACGTTCTGCCATTGAACAACACCCGCGAGTCCGGCAAGCGTAGCGGTGCCAGGCGGATTGCACGTCGTGGCCAAACATGACGAGCCGCATTCTGGGGTAATCGGGTCACTACTTTGGTCATGCAATGACACAGCGTCCCGTCGATCGTGACTCGATACCCGGATGGTTGCTGCACTGGGGTGCGGTAGCGTGGCGGCTGATCGCCATCGGCGTCGTGGTGTTCTTCGGTTTCCGCGCCTTGAAGATCGTGAGCGTCGTCATCCTCTCGGTGGTTGTGGCCCTCTTCCTCACAGCCGTCCTGTGGACCCCGTCGAACTGGCTTCGGGCCCGCCGGTTCCCCCCGGCGCTGGCCAGTTTCCTGACCTTGACCGGGGCTGTGGCGGTGTTGGCCGGTGTCATCATGCTGATCATCCCCCAGGTGGCGGCGGGCGTCGACACTCTCGCCGACGATCTGGGCTCGGCCGGCGATTCCCTCAGGCGATGGTTGATGGTTGGGCCCTTGGGTCTCTCGGAGGCTCAAGTCGAGTCCTATTGGGAGAGCATCCTGGAGTGGGCCCAAGGGTTCGGTGAGGACTCCTTCCTGGTCGGGGCCACCGCCGCCCTCGAATTCATCACCGGCACATTCCTCGCCGTGATCGTCACCTTCTTCCTTCTCAAGGACGGGAGACGGTTGCTCGACGGGCTGCGGGGACGTCTCTCCGAAGACCGGGCGGAGAAAGTGGAGCAGGGCTTCCGGGTGGGGAGACGCTCTCTCGCCCAATACATGGGCGGCGTCGCCATCGTCGGCGCCTTCGACGCCACGATGATCGCAGTCGCTCTCTGGGTCGTCGGTGTTCCCCTGGTGATCCCCCTGGCGCTCATCGTCTTCTTCGGAGCGTTCATCCCCCTCGTGGGGGCATTCGTCTCGGGTCTCCTCGCGGTGGTGGTGGCCTTCGTCAACGGCGGGTTGACCGATGGACTGATCATCCTCGCGGTGGTGGTCGGTGTCCAACAGTTCGAGGGTGATGTGATCATGCCTCTGGTCTTCGGTCAGACGCTGCGGCTGCACCCACTGGTGATCCTGCTCGGTGTTGCCGCCGGAGGCATAGCCTTCGGGTTGTTCGGGGCATTTCTCTCGGTGCCGCTGATTGCGGTGTCGGTAGCCGTGCACGAGGCGATCTCAGACGAGCCGGAGACGGCTTTCATCAGCCTCGCCCGGGGTTAGCCGGCAGCAGATGTCAGCCGAGCAGGGTGGCCCCGCCCCAGACGGCGAGCACCACTCCGACGACAGAGAGAAAGATCACTCGACCCCGGCGGTATTGCGCTTGCTCGACTCCTCTCGGAGTCTCCCCTCTCCGGTGCTTCCACCAGGCGAGCCCGTTGCCGATCAGCAGAGCCAGACCGAGGGCAAGGATCATCTCCGGCAGGAGGTTCTCGAAGTCGAGGAAGTCGTCGATCGGCGCGACGCTAATTGCGGATAACCTCAAGGCGTGAATCAACCTGCGACCGCGTCGGCGCCGGCCAGCACGGGGAACCTCGGCCCCGCCTTCGACTGCCTCGCCCTCGCTCTCGCTCCCCGTTGCATCGTTGAGGCCACTCACTCCGATGAATGGTCGGTCGAGCACACCGGAGAGCACCTCCCCGGCCCACGCGAAGACGATGGGGTCCTCGCGGCCGCCCGAAGGGCGGTCGGGGATCGTCCTCTGGCAATGAGGGTCAGCACCAAGATCCCCAGATCGCGCGGGCTGGGTTCCTCGGGTGCCGCCTTCGTCGCCGGGACGGCGGCCGCCCTGCGAGCGGTCGGCGAGGACGCCTCACCAGACCGGGTATTCCGGATCGCCGCCGGGCTCGAGGGCCACCCCGACCAGGTGGCCGCTTCCGTCTATGGAGGCTTGGTGTTGATCCCGGCGGAAGGTCCGCCGATACGGCTTCCCATGCACCCCACGCTTCGCCCGGTGGTGGCGGTTCCCGACGTGCGTCTTCCCACGAAGGAGGCGCGTGCGGTTGTGCCCTTCCGATATCCCCGCGATGTCGTGGTGAGGAGCCTGGGGCGGGTCTCGGCGCTGACTGCGGGCTTGATCACCGGTGATCCCCAGATGCTGGCGTCGGCGCACGGCGATGAGATCCATGAGGCACCGCGTGATGCAATCAGCCCCGATGTCGCCAAGCTGATCGACGTGGCGAGGCGCGCCGGGGCGCTGCACGCGGCGCGCTCAGGGGCGGGCCCTTCGGTCCTGGCGATCGCCACGGTGGACAGCGTCGATCGGGTGGTCTCCGCCTTCAACGAATGGGGGGTCGATGTGATCAACGCCCCCGTCGAGACGACGGGGCTCATCTAGGGCGTCGGGTGGGGATGATGTTGAGATCGAGACCTCCTTCGAGGACTTCGACGACCACCGGAGCTCGTTCCTCGGTGGTCAGGGCCCGGCGCCGGGCTATGTCGCCACCCTCGACATGGCGAGCCGCCATCGTCTCGAAGAGAGGCTGCGCGCGGAGCTGCGACCATCGCCTCCACGGGTCATCAGGCTCAGTGCCCGGGCCAGGGCGGTTCGAGCGGTCTGCTGAGCCGTCCGGAGGGCTGAACGGGTTTTGGATTTCGGCTCGGTCTCCCTAACATCGAACAGATGTTCGGGTCAGCGGTGAATCAAGCGAGCCTGTTCGGTGAGGGCGAAGTCGGCTTCGATGTTGGTTTCTCCTCGATGCAGCGGTTCGACCTCGGGGATGGTGCCTGGCTCGACTACGCACCGATGTGGCTTCAGGGCGACAACACCCTCTTCGACACCCTCGTCGGGGTCGCCGAGTGGAGCCAGCCCGTGGTGCGAATGTACGACCGGGAGGTGGTGACGCCTCGCCTGGTGGCTCATCTCGAGCCCTCGGCCCATGAGATGCTTCCAGACATGGTCGAGGCGCTCTCGGGCCGCTACCACCGGCGTCTCGACCAACTCAGCGCCGGTTGGTATCGCAACGGCAACGACTCCGTCGCCTTTCATGGTGATCGCATCGCCCGGGAGCGGGACGAGGCGGTGGTGGCCACGGTCTCCCTCGGCGGGGCGCGCCGATTCCTCATCAGACCGAAGAGCGGTGGAGAGAGCCTGTCGTTTTCCCTCGGCCACGGTGACCTGGTGGTGATGGGCGGGTCATGTCAACGGACCTGTGAGCACGCGGTGCCCAAGGCGAAGATGGCTCAGCCCCGTCTCGCCCTCATGTTTCGGCACCGCTACGACTGACCAACCACCGGTCGGCCCCCTGTTCTCCTTGCCCTTAGAGCAGTTCGCATTGGAGGCTATGGAGACCCGACGAGCTCCTCAGTCAGCATGACGGACTCGATGACGTGCACTACCCGTTCGATGCCTCCACGTCGGCCTCGGAAAGGAGGGCGCCGTCGACGAGGATGGCGTCGCCGTCCACTTCGATCGTTATCGCGCCCCCATGCCCTCCTCCGGGCTCGGTTGCTCCCGGCCCAACGGGGGCTGGTGGCCGCGGTCAACCAGCCGTAGCTCCGGTGTCACTTATGGGGCTGGGTGCGGCTCGGTGCTACTCACCACCGATGGACCCGAAGAACTCGATGATCCGCTGTGTGTCGTCTGAGAATGCCCAGCGCTCCGTGACCTTGCCGTCTTTCATGTGGGCGATCTCGGCGGTGCGATAGGTGAAGCTCTGATCACCCATGTTCAGCGTGGCCTCGACCAGGCCGACGACGTGCTCGTCGTTGCCGACCACATCGTGGAGGTCGAGGTCGAAGGCGTCGGCTCCGAACTCCTCCATACCGGACATGCTCTCCCGCACCGCCTCCTTGCCATGGAGGGTCTCCGCGCCGAGCTGATGCCAGACGACCTCATCATCGAGGGCTTCGAAGACTGCCTCGAAGTCGCCTTGTTGGAGCTTCTCGTGGATCTCTCGATACATGGTCACATTGGGATGCTCTGCCATATCGTGCTCTCCTTTCTGAGCAGCCCGGAAGGTACACCTGCTGCAAGGCGATTGGCCCGTGTCGCCCCCCTCTGACGATCTGTTCGCGCATTCTTGCGACCAGTGCCTCGGGACCGCGGCCGGACCAGTCACCTACAAACGAGCCCGTCGTGGAACCGGCGATCGGGTGATCGGCGCTGGGGACGGGCTCCTAGCCTCAATTGATCTCCACCTCGGCTGTGACCACTGACCGTGAGATTCTCTTGACACAGGCGACGACGTTCGCGATAACAAGGTCGAGAGCTCACTCAGAAAGCCATTGGCTTTTCATTATTTTGATCGACTGGAGGAAATCAGTTGAGGACACTTCGTCTTGTGGCCCTGTTGTTGACGGTGGCCGTTCTTATGTTGGTAGCAACGGTTCCGGCACTGGGGGCGTCGAAGAACTGCTGGGGTGTGGTCACATCCCAGCGAGCTGTTGCTGAGGGGGATATTGGCTCACACAGCTCGTCGTTTGCGGGCGAGCCCCGCCTGGGACTCGGCAATGTGGCGCGAGCACTCGGGTTCGATCACGTCGCCGATTTGGGTGCGTTCCTCGCTAGCGTCGACGGGATCGAGGCCACCGCCTGCGAGTAATCGGCGACTGAGACAACCCTGAAACTCTGAGGAGGGCTCGCTGTCCGGTGGGCCCTCCCTCTACACGCTCTGAATGCAGGAAGCCACGTCAGCCGGGCTACGAGACCGCCAATTACAGGACCGGCCGATAGTTCGATCCTCTGATCACGAGACGTGGTCATGTCTTCGTTGGGTACCGCACCGGAGGTGCCGATAGCGAGCGGCATCAGATATGAGTGTTACCGCTAGCCGCTAGCCGGATTGGCTGGCCAGGAAGATGCCCCGGTCGGTGATGATGAAGTAGCTGGACCCGGAGATCTCCGCACGACCGGCGCGTTCGCCGGTGATCAGGTTGATGGTCTCGTACCCCCAAACTTCGTCGTTGAAGGTCTCGACCAGCAGCCATTCGTTGACGGCTCCGCGGGGATGGAATCCCTGGCCGGGTAGGTGATACTGGCGGATCTGCAGGGTGGTCGGGTCGAGAAGGATCAACCCAGAACTCTCATATTCACCTTCGACCTCCGGCTCATTGTTGCCGGGCTTACAGACCTCATCGCACCAGATCTGCGTCCCTCCGGATCCGGTGAGCACAACGGCACTGTTTGTGGATAGCCCGTAGCTCACCGGCAATTCAAGGACCCTGTCGAGCTCGAGGGTCTCCGTGTTGATGACCATCAACCCAAGTGGGGTGTGGGTGGTGTGGAGCCTGTTTACCTCATCCCGCCAGGCGTCGCCCGTTTCGCCTGTCACATATAGCTGAGAGCGGTCCTCGCTGAGCCATGCGGAGAGACTCGCCGACGGCTCACCACCTTTGGCCTGAGCTGGTGGGATCAGCCATGACATGACCCTGGTCCAGAAAGACGGAGGCTTGGCGAAGTCCTTGACCGCGACGGACCCGGCCAGCAGATCGACTGTGGTGAGGCCGGCGCCACCGGCATGGACGACGAACAACCGGCCCCCAACCTCATCGAATACGATCGCCGGCTCCACTTCTCCGTACGGCCAGTGGGGGTCTCGTATCACATCAGGTGCCAGTTCGGTGTGCCCGTGCACCACGCCTGTGACTTCGAGACGTTCTCCCAAGGTGTTGGTGACGAGATCGCCCACACGTACCTGAGGTGGCTCACCGATCCTGGCCTCGTCGTAGCCGAAGGTCTCATAGATGGCCACCTTTCGGCCGTCGTCGATGAGAGCTGCGTCGTGCACCCACCCGATGTCACTGCCGTTGAATACCGGCTCGTGGGCGAAGGAACCTGTCGCCGGGTCGAAGAGGTAGAGGAAGGGGGAGTCAGACGCGAATCCGATCATCACCACCTGCTCGAGGGCGGTGCTGTAGCCGAGTGGTCGGACCCCGCCCGTGAACGGAGCCTCCGTCTCCAACACCACATGATTGGCGGTCCGGTCAAAGAGGATGAGTTTCCATTCGTCCTCCTCGAACGTGAACAGGACCAACCGGCCGTCTGGGAGCGTCACGTGTTCCTCCGCGAGGTAGCCGGGCAGCGTGACCGGCGACCCCATCGGCTGCAAAGTCGACCCGTCGACCCTCTGAAGCGAGGTCCTGGCCCCGGACTCGAAGGTTGACGGCGGCGACTGGCCGGTCGATGTCGTCGTCACCATCGAGGATGTCGTAGTCGCCTGTTCATTCAGCGTGGTCGATGTCGTCGCCTCGCCGACACAGGCCGACACCATTACCAGGAAAACAAGGACCGGAGCGGTGATCCTCATGCCACAAAGACGATCATCGTGCCAGAAAAGTTCACCCGGCATGGCGCCAGAGACCCGTGGCATGGTTGATCAGGCAGCCGTCAAGACTCGTCACGTGCACCATGAGAGTTGGCCGCCCCGACGTCGAGAACTATGAGCACGAAGGGCTGCTGATAGCGCGCAGGTGAAGACGACGTTCGGTTCCGCTGCGGAACTGTTGATCGGGTGCGCGTCGGTACGATGCACGCGCGTTTCCTTTTTGCTCAGAAGTGGAGGGAGCATGCCTGACAGACAAGGGGTCCTCTTCATTGCGGGGGACGTCCATGACGCCGATTCGGAAGTCCACTTCGTTGGCTACTGGGATCGCGGCGAACGAGGCGACATCGAGGAGATGCCAGAGCTGCGTTGTGCGACAGACGCCCTTGAGTGGGGCCTCAATAGGGCGGACGACGTGCGGATTCGTTTTGATGGCTGTGGCTACTGGTGGGCTGGACGCGGTTCGATGCCTGAGCCGACCGAACCCGATGACGAAGGCTTCATCGGCATCGTCTCCGTGCGAGACTGACAGCGCTCATACGTGCGGATCAGGGCAGGTCCAGATATTGAGCGATTCCAACCGGGATTGTTGATCTCTACTGGTGTCAAAGCTCAGCCTCCGGCGCTGTCCGCTCTCTGCGGGCACGGCTTCCGGGGGCATCGTGCTGGCCGCTGCAGGGAAGTCGCATGCCGGGAGCTGGTTCCCAAGCGTGACGGTCCGGTTCTGCTCGATTTCGAAACGGCGTGCCTTAGGACGATCGAGTGGGGTCTCGCCGCCCTGGGAGACGCGCTTGTTCGTGCCCGATGCCGATCGCGTTCTTGACCTTTTGCGATTCACTGTGGGCGGATGTTCGTCGTGCAAGCCGATCCAGCATTGCCACTCCCGCACCCGTGTTCGGGTGCCGGGTGCTGGTAGGTGTCACAGATTGGGCTGCTGTCTTGTCTTATGGGTGAAGGTATTCCTCGATGAAGGTGTTGACTATGAGAGTGCTTGTTGCGGGAGCGACGGGGGCGATCGGAAAGCAGCTGGTTCCGCGTCTGGTTGCTGGAGGGCATGAGGTTCATGGCATGACGCGTAGTGAGTCGAAGCAGGCGATGCTCGACGAGCTGGGCGCTGTGCCGGTGGTGGCGGACGCGCTCGATCCCGATCAGGTCGCGGAGGCCGTGGGTAAGGCCCAGCCGGATGTGATCGTCCATCAGCTGACCGCGCTCGCAGGGGTGGGTATGCGTAGCCTCAAGCGCGGCGCCGCGCTGACCAACCGTCTGCGGACCGAGGGGACGGATCATCTCCTGTCGGCCGGACAGGCGGTGGGGGTGCGGCGGTTCGTGGCGCAGAGCAACTATGCGTTATACGCGCGCACTGGCGGGCCGGTGAAGACCGAGGAGGACCCGCTCGACCTCGCGCCTCCGGGCAAGTTGGGTGAAGGCCTGGCCGCCATGCGGCACCTCGAGGAGGCGGTCCTCGATGCACGCTGGACCGAGGGAATCGCGCTGCGTTACGGCGGCTTCTACGGGCCGGGCACAAACATGGCGCCCGGCGGGGAGCTGTTCGAGATGATCCGCAAGCGCAGGTTCCCGCTGATTGGCGATGGTGGCGGCATTTGGTCTTTCATCCACATCGCCGACGCGGCGGAGGCTACGGTGGCCGCAGTTGAGCACGGCAGCCGCGGTGTCTACAACATCGTCGATGACGACCCAGCCCCGGTCGCCGAATGGTTGCGGGAGCTGACGCACATGCTTAGCGGCAAGAATCCGAGGCGTATGCCGCGGTTCATTCTGCGACTGTTTGCCGGGGAGGGCGGTGTAGTGATGATGACCGACGCCCGTGGCGCGTCGAACGCGAAGGCGAAACGCGAGCTGGCGTGGAGCCCGGCGCATCCGAGCTGGCGGCAGGGGTTCGCAGCGCAATGACCGATCACGAGCGCCTCCTCGACGAGCTGCGGGCAGTGGCGTTCGGCATCGCCTATCGGATGCTGGGCAGTGTCTCCGAGGCCGAGGACGTGGTGCAGGAAGCGCTGCTGCGGGTGCATCAGGCACTTGATGGCGGCGAACAGATCGAATCGCCGCGCGCGTTCGTCGCCACGGTGACCACCCGGCTGGCGATCAACGAGCTGTCCTCGGCGCGCGCCCGCCGCGAGCGCTACGTCGGCGAGTGGCTGCCAGAGCCGATCATCACCAACGGCCACGATGATCCGGCCCGGCACGCCGAGACAGCCGAATCGCTGTCGGTGGCCATGCTGGTGCTGCTGGAGAGCCTCTCGCCAGAGCAGCGGGCCGTGCTGCTGCTTCACGACGTGTTCGACTACGGGTACCCGGAGATCGCGGCGATCGTCGGCAAGAGCGAGGCCAACGTGCGCCAGCTCGCCACCCGTGCCAGACGCGACGTCAAACAGCGCCGGCCCCGCTTCCAAACGACAAGAGACCAGCGCGAGGAGCTGGCACGACGGTTCTTCGCCGCAGTCGAGCAAGGCGATCTCGCTGAACTCGAGACGCTGCTCGCTCACGACGTGAAGCTGACCGGCGACGGCGGGGGCAAGGTTCCAGCCCTGGCGCGCTCATTGCGCGGGCGCAGCCGGGTCGCACGCACCCTGGTCAAGGGGATAATCCGCCTAGGCGCCCGCCTTCCGGGCGTGTCGTGGCGCCCCGTCGAGGTCAACGGAAGCCCTGGAGCTCTCTTCCTCGACGGACAGCAGCGGCTGATCGGCGTGATGGCGCTCGACATCGCCGACGGTCAGGTTACAAGCATCAGCACGATCCTCAATCCCGACAAGCTGACGCACCTCGGACCAGTCGCCGACCTCAAATCACTGCTGCGGCATGCGAAATGAACTCCGGCGTCGTGTCACCTCGCCCGGTACCAAGACCTGACCGCGACGCGCGGCAAACGCAACCGCAGCCGATCCAGGGCGGTATCAGACGCGTGCATTAGCCCGCCGTCATGTTGGTTAGGGTCGTTCTGTGGCCCAGCATGGCGGGTCTGCGCCCAGCCGAGTCTGTCAGCGTGATATGGATTGTCCAAAGGCGAGCCTCTGATGACTTCAATAGCCGTCAACTCCACCCGTCTGGAATACCTTGACCACGGATCTGGCCAAGCTGTTGTCTTCGTGCACGGAGGCCTGTCCGACCTCAGGGTCTGGGAGTTCCAGGACAAAGCTTTCGCTGATCGGTACCGAACAGTCGTGTACAGCTTCCGCCATTACCACCCAAATCCGCCCGTACCAGCCGGTTCGAATATCACACACGAGATGCTCGTGGATGACCTGGCCACGTTGCTTAGACAGCTTGACATCGCCGCTGCTCACCTGGTCGGCCAATCCACCGGAGGATTCGTCTCACTCTTGTTGGCCCGAGACCAGCCCGACCTCGTGCAAAGTCTCACGCTCGCCGAACCACCGATCTTGCCTCTACTTGGTTTGGACGTGCCTCCCAAGCCAACACAGATTCTGAGTCTTCTTCTACGTGAACCATCGACCGCAATCGACGTGATCAAGTTCGGCGCACGAGGGCTTGGACCCGCCACACGTGCCTTCGAACGTGGCGATGACGAAGCGGGCCTACGGGCGTTCCTCACCGCCGTTATCGGTAAAGAGACCGTTGCAACCTGGACTGAGGAACAATTGCAGCGAGCCCGAGACAACGTCCATGCGTTCAAGGCGGTACTAGCCGCCGGGATGCCGCCCTTTGGGGACCAAGACGCTCGGAGCATCGACATCCCGACATTGCTCATCACCGGAGAGAAGAGCGCTCCCGTCCTCCACCGCATCACCGACAAGCTCGAAAAGCTCATCCCCGAGACAGAGCGAGTCGACATTGACCACGCCTCTCATCTCATGTTCCGAGACAACCCCGATGCATTCAATGCCGCCGTACTCAGGTTTCTCGAGAGATACAGCAGCTAGACAGCGCATAGCGCGCCTCCCCCAACCACAGAATCAACCAAACCACCCGAGCGGGGACCGCTGATCGGGCCCGCCGCCGACCCGGTCCGGGGGTTGGCATCCCGCGACCCCTTACCTCCTATCCCCCCGTCGGTTTGACCTAGCACCCGGTGGCCGCGAGCATTGAGGACGTCTTCCCACTTCCGAGAGGTTTATTCAATGGGTTCGCTCATCAAGAAGCGTCGTAAGAAGATGTCCAAGCACAAGTACCGCAAGCGTTTGAAGGCAAACAGGCACAAGCGCAAGAATTAGCGAACCAAGAGGCCGGGCCAGGTGCCCGGCCTCTTTGTTTTGGGCCGGCGCCCCTATCGGTCCCTCAGGAAGTCTTCGATCTCCTCGACCAGATGGTCCCCGCGCTCCCCGGTCTCTTCGCGGGCGTCGTGCTCGAGTTGCTCGACATACTGCTGCAACTCCGAATTCGACTCCAGGGCCTCGTCGACGGTGTCCCGGAACTGACGTGACTTGGAGGTCAGGTCTCCGATATCGACGGTAACGCCGAGCAGCTCAGAGGCCTTGACGGTCAGGGCCTCCACAGCCGGCGGGTAGTCCTGATTCGAGAGATAATGCGGTACCGCCGCCCACACCGAGATGACCTCGATGCCGGCGTTGCCGAGGGCGTGATTCAAGACCCCAAGGATCCCCGTCGGGCCCTGGTATCCCGAGGGGACCAGACCGTGCAGCGTCAGCGCGTCGGGTCGGGTCGACGACCCCACCAAAGGCACGGGGAGCGTATGGGCGACCTGACCGATGAAGGCTCCGAGGGTGACCGCCTTGGCGACGCCCAGCCCCTGGAATGCCTCGACCAACTCGTTGGTGAATGACTTCCACTTGTAGTTGGGCTCCTCCCCGATGAGGACGACCAGGTCACGATGGGGGCCTCTGATGACGTGGAGCTCATTCTCGGGCCAGTCGATCTGTCTCGTCCCCAGGTCGTCGACGAAGACCATGGGGCGACGCACCTGGAAGTCGTAGTGCTCGTCGGGATCGATCGAGGCGACCAGCTCGTTGTCGTAAGCGTCGAGGAACCGCTCCGCCGCCAGAGAGGCCGAGTCGCCCGCATCACCCCAGCCTTGAAATGCGATCAGCCCGACAGGATCCTTGAGGACCGGCCGGTCGAGCCACTTCAAAGAGCTCATGTGTCCAACCTACACGCCACTTGCCCGTAGAGAGGCAGCCTCGTAGAAGGGCACGAAACGACGCAGACGGAGTGCATTGAGCACCACCGACACCGAGGAGAGCGCCATGGCCGCCGCGGCGATCGTCGGGTGGAGCAACCCGACGGCGGCGACAGGGATGGCGATGGTGTTGTAGAGGAACGCCCAGATGAGGTTGCCCTTGATGATCGCCAGGGTGGCCCCGGCCAACTCGACGGCCGTGGGGGCGAGTCTGGGATCGTCACGAAGCAGGACGATGTCGCCGGCTTCGACGGCGACCCCGGTGCCCGAGCCGACGGCCAGACCGAGGTCGGCCTGGCTGAGGGCGGGTGCGTCGTTCACCCCGTCCCCGAAGAAGGCAACCACCTCGCCCTGTTCCTGCAGTTGGCCGACTCGTTTCGCCTTGGACTCGGGGGTGGCCCTGGCATATATGGCCTCTATCCCGATCGATTGGCCCACACGCTCGGCAGTCTCCTGGTTGTCGCCGGTGATCATCTCTGCGGTGATGCCGAGGTGTCCCAGCCTGGCGACGGCGCTCGCCGACTCGGCGCGCACCGAGTCCGAGACAGCGAGCACACCACGGACCTCGCCGTCCCATCCCGCATAGAAGGTGGTGTAGCCCTCGGCCTCGCATCTCTCGAAGTCGTCGGACCATCTTTCCATGCCACGTGCCCCATGCTCGGCGATGAGGCGATGATTGCCGGCGAAGACGGCCTGACCGTCGACCACGCCGCGCACACCCATGCCAGCGGTGCTCTCGGCCGAGGTGACGGGGATGAGATCGACACCTTCCTCGTCGGCCGCGAGGCCCACTGCAATCCCGATCGGGTGCCCGGAGGCGACCTCGAGCGAGCCGACGAGTCGGAGGAACTCGCCCCGGTCCTCGTCGGTGATCACCGCTTGGGGGGCCATGACACCTGTGGTCAGGGTGCCGGTCTTGTCGAAGAGCACCGTGCTGATGTCTTTGGACCTCTCGAACACCTCGGCCTGTTTGAAGAGGATCCCCAGTTCGGCACCACGCCCGCTGCCTACCATGACCGCGGTTGGTGTGGCCAGACCCAGCGCACAGGGACAGGCGATGATCAGGACCGAGACCGCGATGCGTAGGGCGGGGCCCGGCCCGTCCCCGGCGGCAAGCCAGAAGGCGAAAACTCCCAGGGTGATGATCAGGACGATCTGGACGAACCTCGCCGAGTAGCGGTCGGCGAGTCGCTGGATCGGCGCCTTCGACCCCTGGGCCTCCTCGACCATCCGGATGATCGACGCCAGGGTGGTCTCCGACCCCACCCGGGTGGCTCTCATCGTCAAACGACCCCCCTGATTGATGGTGGCGCCGACGACCTCGTCGCCCTCCTTCTTGTTCACCGGGAGTGGCTCTCCGGTGAGCATCGACTCGTCTACTGTGCTCGAGCCGGCCTCGACCACACCATCGGTCGGGATGCGCTCGCCGGGAGCCACCACCAGGCGGTCGCCCGGGATGATCCGGTCGAGCGCCACCCGTTGCTCGCCCGCCGAGGTGATGAGTGTCGCCTCGGTTGCCCCCAACTCGCCGAGCCGGTGGACCGCCGCGGACGCCCTTCCCTTCGCCCTCGCCTCGAACACCTTGCCCAGGGTGATCAGGGTGATGATCATCCCCGCGGTCTCGAAGAACACCGCTTCCCCCAAAGCAAGGACCGCCAAGGAGTAGAGATAGGCGGCCAGCGATCCCAGGGAGATCAGGGTGTCCATGTTGGCGCTGGCGGTGCGGGCCAACTTCAGCGCCCGACGGTGATATTGCGCCCCCGACCAGAAGACGACCGGTGTGACCAGCAGACCCTGTACCACAGCGTTCCACATCGCGTGTGGCCCGAACAGGTGGAGGATCATGGCCGGGGCGGTGAAGACCAGGGCGACGAGGAAGCGTCGTCTCTGCTGTCTCTCCTCGTCGGAGTACATCTCGACTACGTCGCGTGTCTCATGGTCGGCGTCGTGGACGTTGAGCCCGTATCCGATCTTGTCGACGGCTGTGGTCAAACCCTCCACGTCGGCATCGGCAGCCACCCGCACCGACGCGCTGGCGCCGGGGAGGTTCACCGAAGCGCTCTCCACGCCCTCCTGACGGCCCAGCACTCTCTCGATGCGCACCGCACAGGTGGCACAGGTCATCCCCTCGACGTCGAAGAGGACCGTCCGAGTGTTATCCGAAGACGGCGTAGCCCTGCTCCTCGATCGTCTTCTTGATGGTGTTCAGCTCGACCGCCTCCTCGTCGAAGGAGACATCGAGGGTGGCGTCGGGCACAGATACCTCGACACGGGTCACTCCGCCGAGGTTGGCGACCGCGCCCTCGAGACTGGTCTTGCAGTGATCACAATGGACTTCGGGGACCTGGAGTGTGGTCTGGGTGCTCATTTCTCTCCTTGGGGGATGGTTTGGCAGCGGTTGGGGTCGTTGCAGTCGGCGGGATCGAGTGACCGGGAGCGTTCGATGATCTCGGCGAGACGCCGTCGGGTCCGTGTGAGATCTGCCATCTGCCGGTCGACTTCGGCGAGATGACCCTCCAGACCGGCGATGACATGGCCACAGGTGGACTCTCCACTGTCGCGCAACTCGAGGATCATCTGGATCTCGAGCAGGGAGAGGCCGGCCGACTTGGCGTCCTGGATGAACCCGAGCCGGTCTACGGAGCCGGGACCGTACCTCCGGTACCCGTTGGGAGACCGACTCGGCTCAGGGAGGACTCCCATGTTCTCGTAGTAGCGGATCGCCTTGGTGGAGACCCCGGTGCGTCCGGCCAGCTCCCCGATCTTCATGCCCGTCATTCTATCACAACAACCTTCCAGCCGACTAGAAGGTTGAGGGCCGGACCGACTCTCGATCAACTGAGAGGGCCCCCGCCGGTCGGTCGGGGGCCCTCGCAATCATGGCTGGTGCGGAGCTCTCAGTCTTCACTGTCCACGATCTTGCCCCTGACCCGGGGGAACCGGACCGGGGCGTGAGCATGGCAGTACTCCGCCTTGTTGTACTGCGAGAGCTTGGTCTCACAGCCTGGCTTGGCGCACACGCGACCGGTGGCAAACCTCTTCGATGGTCGGGTCATGCCTTTGATCGCTGCACCTCTAACTGTATCTGTCATTTCAGGGCCCTCCTGGTCCGGGCCGGCACTGGCAAATCTATCGGGTTCTCAGGGGTGATTCCTGAACCAGCCGAGATAACAACCTTGAACATACACTCAAATATGGTGCGTGCCGGAATGCTAACTGAAGGTAAATCTCTCCCCATGGGTATCGGTCTTAAGACGACAGAACCTGTCTAATTGGTTCCCTCGATACCCAGCTTCCTGAGAAACGCCTCGTTGCGCGGTTCTCTTCCCAGAAAGTTTACAAGCATCTCGTCAGCGTCCAAAGCTCCACCTCGGCCAAGAACCTCTCGTCGGTACGCTTTACCCACCTCCGGGTTGGTGACACCTTCTTTTTCGAACCGGGAGAAAATGTCGTCGCCGAAGACCTGGGCCCACAGGTACCCGTAGTAGCCGGCGTCGTAGCCACCAAGCAGGTGGCCGAACGAGGCGAGGGAGAAGGTTCCCTCCTGATGGGGGAGCAGCGACATCCGGGTGCCTTCGATGAGGATCTCGTCGAGGTCTCGATCCGGCCCGGCATGGAGCTCCTGGTCCCACCAGCCGTACGCCATCTGTCCCAGGTAGAACCGTCCCTTGTTGAGGTTTCGGGCCGCCACCAGCTGGTCGACGAGCTCGTCGGGGATGACCTCCCCGGTCTCGTAATGCCGGGCGAAGCGACGGAGCACGTCGGCGTCCCAGATCCAATTCTCCATGATCTGGCTGGGGGCCTCGACGAAATCGCGTTCGGTGTTGGTCCCGGAGAAGCGGGCGACCTCGGTGCGTCCCAGGTTCTGATGCAGCACATGGCCGAACTCGTGGAACAGTGTCTCCACCTCGGAGTGTTGCAGCAGCGACGGTGAGTCTTTGGTCGGCTTGGTGAGGTTGGCCACCATCGCACACACCGGGTTCTGGTACGACCCTTCCTCGTGGAGCCGGCTGGGGAGGAGCGGAAACTCGGCGGCATGCCCGTACTTGCCCTCCCGGGGGAACAAGTCGAGAAAGAACCGACCCAGTTCCTCTCTCGTGTCGGTGTCATGGATGGCATAGAGCTTCACGTCCTCGTGCCAGCTGTCGAAAGACACGATCTCCTCGAAGCTGATCCCGAACATCTCGGAGGTGAGCTCGAACATGCCGTCGAGCACCGACTCGAGCGGGAGGTACTTCGCCACCTCGAAGTTGTCGACGCCATAGTCGGTCTTGCGCTGCTGGGTGTCGTAGTAGGAGAAGTCCCACGCCTCCACCACCGAGTCGCCGGTGTCGGCTTGGAGCAGCCTGCTGACAGCGGCGACCTCCTCCTTGGCCCGCGAAGTGAGCCCGTCACGCAACTCGTCATAGAACTGAGTCACTCGTTCCGGGGCCTTGGCCATGCGAAGCTCGAGACGGTGGTGTGCCCAGGTGGGCTGGCCGAACATCTCGGCGATCTGCTGGCGGATCAGCAGCGCCTCTTCGAGGATCTTCCGATTCTCCTCGACGGCCACGGTGTTGAACTTGAAGCGGAGTTGTTCCCGCAGGTCACGACGAGGGGAGTTCTCGAGGAACGGAACGAGGTGAGGGTAGGCGATTGTGACCTTGTACTTTCCACTCTCCTCGTCGACTTCGAGGCCGTCGATCCAGGCCTGCGGCATCCCTTCCAGGTCGTCTGCGGTGGCCAGGATCCAGTCCTCCCACTCGTCGATGTTCTGTTGGAAGCGCACTTCGAGCTCGATGAGTCGCTGGGTGAGCTGCTTGACGCGTTCCCGTGTCTCCGGGTCAAGCTCGTGTCCGGCACGCCGCAGGTCCCTGAGCACGAAGTCGAGGAGTCGACGGTGCTCGCCTCGAAGCGATGCGGCCTGTTCGGTGCCGGCGTACTCCTTCACCGCGGCGTTGAGGTCATCGCGAAAGAAGATGTCGGAGGCCCATTTGGTGACCCTCTCCTCGGCATCCTTGGCGGCGGAGCGCACCTCTTTGTCGGGGTGCACGTATCCCATGAAGTGGTAGTCGAGCCCGGAGCGGGCCAGGATGTCAGCGATCCGATCGAGTGCGCGGAGGGTGTTCTCGAAGCTGCGCTGGTCCTCTTCGGCGACGACGCCGTCGAGGACCGCCTCCGCCTTCTCGATGGCTTTTTCGATCCCCTTTTGGATCTTGGCCGGGGTGAGCTCGGTGTATTTCGACATGGAGCCGGGCAGGGTACATTTGCCCCCGGCGTTCCCGGAAAGGGCTATTCGATGCCCGCCTTTCTCAAGAAGGCCCCGTTGCTCGGCTCCCTGCCCAAGAAGCTGCGCAACATCTCATCGGCGTCGACCGTCGATCCCCGCCCGATCACCTCGGTGCGGTAGGCCAT
>DATKCZ010000037.1:0-62528 GCA_035512955.1 Acidimicrobiia bacterium | reverse complement strand
TTCAAATTCTCCACCTACGCCACGTGGTGGATACGCCAGGCGATCACCAGGGGGCTGGGAAACAACGGCCGGACGATTCGTCTCCCCGTCCACATGGTCGACGTGGTGCGCACCGTGCATGACACCAAGCAACTCCTCCATGACCAGTTCCATCGCACCCCCACCCTCGAAGAGATCTCGGAGGCATCGGGACTCGACCCCGATCGGGTGCTGGCGGCACTGGAGGCGCCCGCCGAGACGGTGTCTCTCGACCGGCCTGTCGGAGAGGACGGCGACGCCTCCCTGCAGGACTTCGTTCAGGACGAAGAGGCAATCGACCCCGAAGACCGCGCCGCGTCGGCGTGGCGACGCGACCGGCTGATCGAGGCGCTCACCTATCTCGACCACGAAGAGCAACAGGTCCTGTGGCTGAGGTTCGGGCTCGATGGAGACGAGCCCTGGACTCTCTCCGACGTGGGCAAGGTCGTGAACGCCACCCGGGAACGGGTTCGTCAGATCGAGGCCCGGGGGCTCGCCAAGCTCCGTCACCCGTCGTGCGAGATAGACCTCAAGGGTTTGGTCTGAGCCGTTCCCCAGCCGGAAGGGTTCAAGCTCGCAGATAGCGGAGGAACAACGACCGGTCGCCGTAGAGAATCCGGTCGAGACGCATTTCCAGCGGTGGCTCGGCCGCCGGCCCATGGGCGAGACGGGGGGACTCGCCGGCCACCAACATCGGCGCCACGGTCCACGCCAACTCGTCGATCAGTCCCACGGCCACGAACTGACCGACGAGGGTGGGACCGCCTTCACAGAGAACCACCCGCGCCATCCGCATGTAATGGAGCAGGTCGGCTGGGGCGGTCCCCTTGAGACGCACGACGTCGGCCACCTCGGACAATGCGGCGAACCGATCATCCGGTGCGTCTGGCACGGTGAGGATCATCACCCGCCGCTCCGGGTCGCCGAACACCCGAGCCCCCGGGTCGATATCGAGTGACCTGGTGACGATGACCAGATGGGGCGTCTCCTCGAGACGGGCCTCCAGCCGCGCGCTCCGCCGCCTCTCGTCGAGGTCGACCGGCCCGTAGTTCTCGGCCCGCACCGTCTGGGCCCCCACCACGATGAAGTCGGGTACGGCCCGCACCGCGGCGAACATGGCCTTGTCGTCATGGTCGTTGATCGCGCTGGACCCACCTCCGACGACGGTGGCGCCGTCGACGGTGGTCACGAAGTTGGCCATCACCCAGGGACGGTCGGAACGCCCACGCGGATATCCCATTTGGACGTCGAGTGGGTCGACCTCCGGCCCTCCGGGCTCGGTGCGAATCATGGGCCAGAAGCTACCCCAGCGCCTGGGGTCGAGGTCTTGGCTCCTCACCGGGCCGCGGCGGGCATGACCCGGCGGAAGGTGTGTATCTCGACGTGGCGCCTAAGTTGTCGACGATGAGGCGCCTGATCGCCATCGGGCTCCTAGTGGTCGCCTGCTCCCCTTCTGACGGATCATCAGCCGAGATCGGGCCCTCCGAGCCAACCATCACCACCACGTCGAGTACTACGTCGACCACGTCGACGACCCTTCGACCGACAGCCACCACCAGGGTCATCCCCCCGTTCGGAGTGGTATCGCCCGCGTTCACCGACGGGGAGAGGATCCCCGCGGAGTACACCTGCGATGGTGCCGACGTGTCGCCGGAGTTGAACGTCGTCGGTTTGCCCGAGAACACCGAGAGCGTCGTCCTGGCGGTGGATGATCCCGACGCAGCTGTCGGCACCTGGCATCACTGGGTCGAGTTCGACATCGTCCCCGAGCAAATGGAACTCCACATCGAGCGTGCCACCGGCCAGCTCGGAGTCCAGGCGGTCAACAGCTGGAACCTGCCCGGATACGGGGGCCCATGTCCGCCGGCGGGTGAGGAGCACCGCTACTTATACACGGTCTACGCCCTGGACGGGATGCTCGGCCTACCCGCGGGCGTCGATGCCGCAGAGGTGTACGCCGCCATCGAAGGCTTGGTGATCGACAACGTCCACCTGATGGGGGTCTACAGCCGCTAGCAACGGGCGATGGCCGGTGCCTCAGGCGCGGAGACGCTTCCTCGCGGTGGCGAGATCGCCCTGCCAGGCATGGCTGAGGTGGATCGGCTCGAACCCCATGGCGATGTTGATGTTGAGCATCGGCTCATTGGAGCCGGCGTTGAAAGTGTCGACCCTCTCCACAGCCGGATACTCACTGATGATCCGCTCGATCATCGCTGCCTTCAACCAACGACCGAGACCTCTGTTGCGATGCGCCGGGTCGACCCCGGTCTCCCACTGCGACGCCAGGTCGGGTTGCAGGTCCTGGGTCTTGATCTGGGTGTACCCGGCGAACTCGCCCGACGGTTTGTGCACCGCGGTGAGGTTGTGTAGCTGAGACTTCGAGTCGAGGACGGTCGACTCGATCTCCCTCCATGCCTCGGGGGTCAACACCTCGTCGTCTGCCTCGTAGTCCTCACGCGGAGCGGTGTTCATGATGAGGGCCAGATCACAGAACTTCTCCACCAGTTCGTCGGGCAAGGGCAGGGTCAGGTACATCAGCTCATAATCCGAGGCGCGCTCGGCGGCTCGATCGATCCAGGATCTCATCAGGTCTCTGTCCAGGTTGGCGATGCTGAGCCGGCTTCTCTTCTCGGCATACACCGGCTTGAGGCCGAGATTCTCGGCAAAGGTCACCGCCGGCTCATCGTCTTTGATCCAGGTGTCGAATCGAGTACGCCCCGCCGACTCCAGCTGGTCGAAAGCCGCGGTCGCCAGGTCGCGGGCATAGCCTCTGCCTCGCTTCTCCGGGTGCACATGGACCCGACCGAAGCCGTTTTGGAGGTTCTGCTTCAAGTCGTAGACGACCACTGCCGAACCGGCGATGCCGTCCTCGTCTCTCATGGTCCAGCGAAAGACAGGCTGGTGTGACTCCGGGATATGGCGCCAGTCGGCAATCCGCATCTCGAGGGGTGTGGGAGGGTCCTCGGGCATGTCCTCGGCCTCGACGATGACGTAGTAAGCCGCCAGCTCCTCGAGAAGCAACTCGGGCGCGCTCGGTGTGTGGATCTGTTCGATCTGAATCCCCATCGGGGGTCAGAGTACGAATCGGGCACCGGACCACGCCAGGTAATTATTCGGTGACGGTGACCGTTCCGGTCTGAGTCACCGGGATCTCGTCGAACCCTCCGTTGACGGCCCAGTAGGCCACGACAACGATCGTCACCACCACCAACACGATCAAGACGCGATTGGAAGTCCGCGACGAACGCGCTACATACGTCAAAAGTCCTCCCTGCAGCGACCCGGTCACACTACACGGAGAGTGGTTGCCGGCGACGGCTGGGTGCTAGGTCCGGGGAATCAGTCTTTCACGACCGAATCGACCGCCTCGCTCACCTTGTCGGCTGCTTCCTTGATCTCCTCGGCCGCCTCGTCCATGGGATCGGCCTTTATGAGCCCACGCTCTTTGAGCTTGGGGATGACCTGGTCGGCGATCTCGTTAGCCGTATCTTCTCCCAGCCGGGGGCTGATCTTCTCCATGAGTCTGTCACGAGCCTGCGTCTCGGTGAGGTCGGCGAACTCGCTCTTCTTCCCGGCGAGGAAACGACCGGCGCCATAGAGCAGACCGGCGAGTACGGCGAGCTTCATCATGAACCGAAGCGGGTGTCTCTGAGCGGCAGTCTCTTGTTCCATCATTACCTCCTTGGGCGTCGGACTGTACTGCTCGACCGCGATCCGGTTTTTCGCGGTCTGGCACGGAGACCTTCACGGAGCGTCGCCAGTGCCGTAGGTTCGATGTTCTCATGAGGAGGGTGATCGCCGCCCTGATAGTCGTCGGCCTCGCGGTCGGCGTGGTTCTCCTTTGGCCACGGTCCACCGCGGATGACCCGCCCGGAGCCGAGGCGAGCACCACCACTACGAGCGCGTTGACCACCACCACCACCACCGCGCCGGGCACGACAACTTCGACCAATGACGACTCACATGTGGTCGAGACCGTCGAGGAGGCAGAGGAGATCTTGCGTGAGTTGTGGTTCGGTTGGTTCGAGGGGATCTACAACCAGGATGAGGAGAGGATCCGGGAGGTGGTCGCCACGGAACAGTTCTATGAGAGTGGCGTGGATGCATTCGGGACTTTGGACTTCACCGACGCACCTTCTCCAGACGGACTCCGCTTCTTTGAACTGGAAGTTCTTATGTCAACGAATGACTGCCTAGCCACTTGGTCCGTCACGATTCCGGAGTTTCTGGATGTGTCACAACCTCGCTCCGGTGTCGAGGTTATGCGACTCGTCGACAGTGAATGGAAGTTCGCCAGCGCATGGCAGTTGAGAAACGACCTTTGGGAGGCAGATTGCGAAGCTCAATTATAGCCGCCGCCATAGCGTTCCTCTGGACTCTGCCTCTCCCGACCATGGCCGATTCATATATCGCATGTTGGGTAGTAAGCGAAACTGACCCCTACGGGGTCCAACAAACCATCACCCGGTGTCGTATCGCCGGTGGCGAGGTGGTCGACTACGCCTCCGACGCCGATGTCCCCGACGTCCTTTCCCCCAACCTGGGCACCGATCTCACTGGACAGTGCTGGTACCTCACCTCCGCCACCACCCAGTACATCATCCTCAACCAGTACGCCGACGGCAGCGCCGACGTCGGCTACGACCCCGACCCGTCCGACCCGGGTGGCCTCGTGGCAATCGGCCCCACGCTCCCCAGGTGCAGCTCCGAGCCCACCCCCGCCGATCCCTCCGCCGACGCCTGGAACTATGTGATGTCATATGTCCACGACCCGCCGACACCCGACCTCAATCCGCCGTCTGGAGACGGAATCACCGGGTTGGCCACTTTCGTGGGAGTTCCGGTCCCCGCCGATCACGACGCCACCCTCTCGAGTGGGGCGAGCACGCTCGAAGTGGAGATCGAGGTCGACGCGGTGATCGTCGCCTGGGGCGACGGCGTCACCGATACCTACCCACCAGACCCTGGGGTGCTCGCCGGCTACCCCGACGGGTCGGCGACCCACATCTACGAGGTGAAGGATCCCGAAGGCGCCGTCTTGACCGTCGAGTACGACTGGACGGCTCATTGGCGGGTTGTCGGTGGGTCATGGACCGCACTACCGGTGCCCAACACCACAACGACCGTGGACTACCCGGTCGCCGAAGTGGTCTCGAGGCTCACCGACTGATCGAGCGTAGGGTTGGAGCGATGACACTTCTCGTCGGAACGACGGAGGGCCTGTTTCAGGTCGACGGCTCCAGCGAGCAACTCAGCGGTGACACGCGTATCAATCACGTGGCCCGTGACGCCACCGGTTGGTGGACGGTGGACTCTGCGGGGCGCATCACCCACGACGGCGCCGAAATGGCGGTCATCACCTCGGGGGCGGCCCTTTGTGTCCAGCCCAGTCCCGACACCATCTGGATCGGTGCAGACAGGGCGCGACTCTTCGCACTCGATGCGGGTGAGCTGATAGAAGACGAGTTCTTCGCCGAGGCGCCAGGGCGGGAACAATGGTTCACGCCGTGGGGCGACCCGGCTGCGGTCCGCTCGATGACGCTTGACGCCGACCTCACCCTGTACGTCAACGTCCACGTCGGGGGCATCCTCCGTTACGACGACACCGGGCTCGTCCCGACACTCGACATCTCAGCGGACGTCCACCAATTGGCGGCTCATCCCACCGCCCAGGGGGCGATTTTCGCGGCGTGTGCCCGCGGATTGGCCGCAACTCACAATGGGCACGACTTCGACATCAGAAGCGAGGGCCTCCATGCCTCCTACTGTCGGGCGGTGGCGGTGATGGAGGACAGCGTGCTGATCTCTGCTTCCACCGGACCGAGCACCAGCCAGGGCCGCCTGTACACGTCCCCGCTGTGGGAGGGTGAGTTCGCTCCAGTCACCCGCGGCCTGCCCGAATGGTTCGATGGGAACGTGGACACCCACTGTGTGGTGGCGGAGGGTCGCGTCGCCCATGTGGGACACCGGGACAGGGTCTGGCGGTCCGAGGATGCTGGTGAGAACTGGTCGGTTCTGATCACAGAATTACCCCGTATCACCTGTCTCGCCTGAGCTTGAGAGGGGGAAAACCAGAGTCCACCCGGGCCGGCACGGGCCGCATCGATTCGATACGGTTGCCCTCTGCGCTGAATGAACCGCCCCCTCTTCGCCACAGTCGTCGTAGTAGTCGTCGCCATCTCCGCCGGTGCGATGGCCATCATCAGCGAGCCTCGGGAGGTCCGATCCCCCTCGGCGAGTGCCCCGGTCCCCGCATCGACGACCACCTCTGAGCCCGACTTTGCAGCCCTGGTCGCCTCGGGCGTGGTCGGCGCAGTCACCGAAGAAGAAGCCGAGCTCACCGAAGAGGCCCTGACCCGCTCCACCTCGACGACCAGCACCACTTCGACATCGACGACCACCACCACCACCATCGTCGCCACCACGACCACCGCTCCCAGCCGTGGCTCGAGCCCGGCCCCCGCCTCGCCTACCACAACTCAGCCGGCGACCACCACCACCACCCAATCCAGCTCTGCCGGATACCTGTCCGGAGCAGAGAACGACTTCGCCTCCCGGATCAACTCCTACCGGGGATCCAACGGCAAGGCCGCGCTGAGCAGAGATGGTTCCCTCAACTCCTATGCGCGCTCTTGGGCCAAGCACATGGCCGGGCAGGGCAGCCTCGTTCACTCGAATCTCAGCTCGCTGCTCCCACCGTGGAGCGCCGCCGGCGAGAACCTGGGCCAAGGCGGGTCGGTCAGCGCGATCTTCAACGCGTTGGTGGACAGCTCGGGTCACCGGGCCAACATGCTCGAGGACTTCACCCATATGGGCATCGGGGTGTGGCAAGACTCCAATGGCACCCTGTGGACGGTGCACGTCTTCACTCGCTGAGCCGGGACATCTCCGACTGATACCACCAGTCCCGATAACGGAGCCTTGCATGCAGCGTCGCCCGTGACGACTCGCGAGCGGGAAACCAGGCGAGCTCCCGCCCGGACCCGTCGTGGGTGGCGGCCGACTGGGCGTGGACGCCACGCAGTCCCTCGTCCTTGACGGCCTGGCCAACTGGTTGACAGGCCTCGTGGCGCACCGGACGGCCGTTGGCATGGTTCGGATAGCTGGCGGGCAGCCCCAGGGCGGTGAGACCTCGGTCGCTGATCGCGTCGGCAACGTCTTGCGACCTCGGCAACATGGTCACGATCAGGTCGAACCCGTCGTCGAGATCGTCCGGCTCGACCGGCGACCCGCTCAGGAGTGCCGTCACCTGAGCGCGGGCGGTGAGCATGTCCTCGTTGAGGTAGAGAGTGGGGAAAGAGCCAGGTCGATTCCATCTCGCGCCAAAGGTCATCGCATACGACGGGTCGAGCGGGTCGGCCCAGCGCGGATCGGCCACCCGGAGCCAGCGGTGACCATCCGGCAGCCGTTCGACCCGGGGTCTCACGGCTGGATGCGACGCAGGTCGAATGTCTCCCGGACCAGATCGGCTGCTTCTCGATACCCCCCCGCTTCCACGACCTCGATGATGCTTCGATCGCCATATGCCGGTGCGGGCCGTCTCACCACTGCGGCGATGCGCTCTCTCTTCACGTAGCGGTCGAGCAGGCCGGTGATGTTGTCGACCGCCGCCACGTCATCGGCCCGGTCGGCGGGTGGTCCGTTGGCGAGCCATTTGGAGAATGCCTGGCGGGACACCCCGAATATCCTGGCCGCCGCGGCATTGGAGAGGTCCCACAGGGAGGTGAGCCGGTGCAGTGGAGCCATGCGGACCTCGCGGTCCAGGGCATCGACCAACTCACGCAGCCAATCGGGGTCGGCGCTGTCGATCAGTTCCCTGGCAACGTCATCTGCAGCGACTGAGGTGTCCACCACATCATTATCGCGCAACCTGGTGTCAATCGCAACCATGTGTCAACCTGTTTCGTATTGTTTCGACCCGGCGCGAACCCTGGGTTGCACACTTCGCTCAGCGGTGGCCCCCGCTCAGCGGTGGTGGGAACCCTGGGTTCGGTGTGGTTCCGATATCTGGGTCGAGCATGACGCGGGCCTGGGACAGAAACGCCACCGCGCACACCTTGACATGTGTCCTTCGAGACGTGCCTATTGGACGCAGAACCAGTTGCCTTCGGGGTCGAACATCTCGATCCACGTCTCCCCGGCCATACCCGATGCCGTGCGATGGAATGCGGCGCCGAGCTCCTCGAGTCTCGCCCGTTCCTCATCGAGCTTGGACTGCCGCTCTTCGGGGGTGAGGGACGACCCGATGCCGGCGATCACATTCAGGTCGATGTGGACCCTCTTGTTCGGCTCGCCGGCGTCCCAGCGCTCGAAGAGGATTCTGGGACCGACACCATCGGGGTCGACTACCGCGTTGAGGTCATTCCGCTGCAATTCGGGGATGCCGACCGAGTCGGCGAATTCGTCCCAGGTCTCGAACCCCGATGGCGGGGGTTGCTCGATGTAGCCGAGCGCCTCGGACCAGAACTCGGCCATCCGCGCTGGATCCTCACAGGCGAAGGTGATCTGAACTGAATGGGCCATGACACGAGAGTAGGTGCCACCACGCGACTTGGGCCACCGACCCGCGTGGCCCGAGCCAGGCCGGCTTCCTCTCCTTCGAGTCTCTTATCCTGGGATACGCCCCGGCACGAATAGGTTGAGATGGGACCCGATCGAGTCGATTCTCCAATACCCGTGACCACTTTCGAAGACATGCTGGAAGCCGCCAAGAAGGGTGAGGCGTGGGCCTGGGAACATATCTTCCGGACTCTCGCGGGCCCGATCACGGGATATCTCGCGCTCAGAGGCGCCCCCGACCCCGAAGACCAGGCCTCGGAGACTCTGTTCCACGTCGCCCGGAACATCGAACGCTTCGAAGGCTCCGAGGAGTCCTTTCGATCCTGGGTCTTCGTGATCGCTCACCGCAGACTCATCGATGCCCGCCGCTCCGAGGGACGTCGCGTCAAGACCACCTCGCTGTCCGACCGGACAGGTCCACGAGGCGATGTGGAGACCGAGGCCCTGAACCAGCTGGCTTTGGAGGACATGCAGGCCCTGCTCAGCCCGCTCACCGCCGACCAGCGCGAGGTGATCACCCTTCGCATGATCGCCGACCTCTCTTTGGAGGAAACCGCGCGGGTCATGGGAAAACGGGTCGGATCGGTCAAGGCATTACAACGTCGCGCCCTGGTCAATCTGAAGAGACGTCTGGAGTTGAAGGAGGTATCCCGGTGAGACCGCCGGACGATTACTCCTATCGAATGCTCCAGACACGCCGAACATACCAAATTGTCGAGGCGCTGCTCTCGCGACAGGAGCCCGACGACCCTGCATTCCAGGGGATTTCGTCGGTTCTCGCCCAGCTCGACCTCGAGTTGCTCGACGTCCGGGTCGACGACCGGGTGGAGGCTTTCGCCTTGCGCGCCGCCGCCATGGTCGGGGCCGACGCAGCTCCGCGTGTCGTTCCCAATCGACCGCTGAGAGCCCTCACCCCCAGGCTGGCAGTTGCTGGGTTGGCCGTCGTCGTCCTCGTTGGTATCACCGGGGTGGCATCGGCATCGAACTCGGCTGCGCCTGGTGACTTCCTATACGGCATCGACCGCGCCCTCGAGCGCATCGGAGTCAACGACGGTGGGTTCGATGAGCGCGTGGCCGAGGCCAGAGACCTGACCGGCAAAGGATTGGCCCCGCAGGCGTTGAATCACCTCGCCGACGTGCTGGGGTCCTCCTCTCCGAGTGCTGCCGAGGCTCTTCAAGCCGCGGCTGACAAACTCCGCCAGGCGGATACCCCGACTGAGGTCACCGACGATGTGGCCAGCATGCTGGAGTGGATCGCCTCCTCGGACCGATCTGGAAAGGATTTCGGTCAAGGAGTGGCCGAAAGGGCTCGAGGACTCAGCCAGGCCGGAGATGCCGACACGCCGGCCGACGCCGGCGTCGGGCATGGCAAAGGCAACAGCCAAGGGACTGGGAACGGCAGGGGAAGCGGCACCGGCCCTCCCGGAGGGGCGCCGCCAGGTCGACCGGGTAGCTAGAGGTCATGAAGCGTGGGGGCGATTCGGAGCCCCGGACAGTTGTCCGGGGCTCCGATGGGTCACGTCGGTTTCAGCCTCGACGCAAAGCGATGACGGGTTAGAATCGACCGGGCCGGATTGGGTCGAGCTGGGATGATCAGCGAAGGAGCTGACATGCCAAAGCGACACACCGGGTTGGTGGTCGGGAAGGATTTTCGCCCGCCCGAAGGCGCCCAACCGCTCGACTGGTGTTACTTGACGGTGGACATCTCCGACGACGAGAGAATCTCGGTGCGGGTCAGGCGCGACCAGGTCTCCCGAGCCGACGTCGGCGACGTGGTCGTCTTCCGACGCCCCCGTGACTCCGATCACCCCGTCCACAGGGTGATCCGCCTCGCCAGCGACCCGAGCCTCTTGCCGCCTGTCGAGGCCGGCGACTCGCTGGACTAACCCACCGACATCTCTTCTGTGACTAGAGAGTCGCGTTCAGCGCGAGTCTCCACTCACGGAACGGTTAAACAGGCGCGAGCAGGTAGCGTCTTCGGGCGCTCCGATCGGCGGGCTCCGTCTATCTTCGTTGCATGACACCAGACCAGCTCGCCCTTGTCTCCGTGCCCTCAGACCCGCGCCTGTCACCCGACTCCGCGCACGTTGCCTTCGCCGTGGCGTCGCCCAATCTCGAAGAGGATCGCTACGACAAGACGATCTGGATCGACGAGGAGCAGTTCACCTCGGGACCCGGCGACACTGCCCCCCGCTGGTCACCCGACGGGTCCCGGCTGGCGTTCCTGCGCAGCATCGACGGAGAACCAGCTCAGGTAGCCGTCATCCCGGTGGGTGGTGGAGAGGCTGGCACTGTGACCGACCTCGCCAGGGGAGTCGAGGCCATGGAGTGGTCACCGGACGGCCAGAAGCTGGTCGTCGTCGCCGTCACCTACACCGACGAGTGGGCCGACCTCGACGACGAAGAGCGTTCCCGACGCCCACGCAGGATCGACCGAGTTCCGTACCGCTACGACAACAAGGGCTGGACCCACGACCGCAAGCGTCATCTCTGGCTGGTTGATCCTCTCGGCGAATCCGAGACCCGTTGTCTCACCCCTGGAGCCTTCGACGAGGAGTTTCCCGCCTGGTCACCTGACGGGTCGAGGATCGCCTTTGTCTCGGATCGTGATCCCGGTCAGGGTCTGGTGTCCGGCAACGACGTCTGGGAGGTCGACGTGGCGTCCGGCGAGCTCTCACAGGTGACCGAGCGCGGGTTCTGGGCCGCCGTCTCCTACCGCTCCGACGGGAGTCTGCACCTCTTGGGCAACCCGGGCTCGAAGTACCCCGTCGACTTCTATCTCCATCGACGTGAGGACGGTGGGACCCTCACCGATCTCACCGGTCACCTCGACCGTGGCTGTGTCTCGCTCGCCGCCGGGCCTGCCGCCATCCGCTGGGACCAGGACGACGCGGTGATCGGCCTGGAGGACTCGGGGAAATACGGCCTGATCAGGGTCGACAAGGATGGGAATGTCCACGAGCTGGTCGACGAGGAGGAGGTGGTCACCGGTTTCGATGTCGAAGCGGGCAGGGTGGTCTACACCGCCTCCAGGTGGGACTCACCCGGTGAGGTCTTCTCCAACGGGACCCGACTCACCAAACTCAACGCCACCGATCTCGATCTGGCCGCACTCGACCATTTCAGAATCGACTCCCATGGTCACCAGATCGACGTCTGGGTCTACCTCCCCCACGGTGAACAGAAGGTTCCGCTCCTGCTCAACGTCCACGGCGGGCCGGCCTCCCAGTATGGCTTCGGGTTCTTCGACGAGTTCCAGATCTATACCGGCGCCGGCTACGGCGTGGTGGCCTGCAACCCGAGGGGGTCGGCGGGTCGGGGTGAGGACTTCGTGAGGGCGGTGGTCGGTGAGGACTGGGGCACCGTCGACTATGCCGACGTGACCGCCGCGGTCGAAGCCGCTCTGGCGCGACACGACCGTCTCGACCCCGATCGGATGGGGATCATGGGCGGGTCGTACGGTGGCTTCATGACCGCCTGGGTCATCGGCCAGGAAGACCGCTGGAGCTCGGCCGTGGTCGAGCGGGCGCTCATCTCATGGACCAGCTTCGCCGGCACCTCCGACATCGGTGGAGTGTTCCCCGAGAACTACCTCGGGGAGTCGTATCCGCAAGCCTGGGACACCTGGTGGCGTCTCTCCCCGCTGGCCCTGGCCCACAATGTGACGACGCCGACGCTGATCGTGCATGCCGAGGACGACTTCCGCTGCCCGATCGAGCAGGCAGAGCAATACTTCATGGCCCTGCTGCGCAACGGGACCACGACGGAGTTGCTGCGGTTTCCCGGAGAGGGCCACGAGATGAGCCGGTCGGGCAAACCGCGGCACCGCAGAGAGCGTTACGAGGCGATCCTCGACTGGCACGCTCGACATCTCAGCTAGCCGATTTGCCACCGATTTGACCACTCTCTGCGCGAGACTGCTCACAGTCAGCGAGGAGAGGCCATTTGCCACGTATCTGGAAGAGGATGTTCGGTGACTGTGAGCACCCTCACACCCTGGTCGTCACCTCGGTCGGGGTGAGACGCACAGTCTGTGAGTCGTGTGGTCACATCTCGTTCAAGATGACCAAAGACGATCCCCCGGTCCCTTCGAGAGCCGACAAGCTCCCTAAGGCCGCCGGTCTCTAGGAAGCCTCAGGCGACCACGACCGTCTTGGCGTTGAGGAACTCCCTCATGCCGAGGTCTGACAACTCCCGGCCGTAACCGCTGGTCTTGATCCCACCGAAGGGGAGTCTCGGGTCGGACGCAACGAAGGCGTTCACGAAACAAGCCCCCGCCTGGAGACGATCTCTGGCCACCTGCTCTCCCAACTCCACGTCGGAGGTGAAGATGGCCGCACCCAGCCCGAACTGGGTGTCGTTGGCGATACGCACCGCGTCGTCTAGATCGTCGGCGGTGATCACCGCGGCCACCGGGCCAAAGGTCTCCTCGTGATAGACGGCCATCGCCTCGGTCACATCGGCGAGCATGGTCGGGGGATAGAAGGCACCCTGGCCGTCGGGGATCTCTCCACCCATGACCAGACGCGCCCCGGCCGCCAACGATCGCTCCACCTGGTCGTGGAGGTCGTCTCTGAGATCGAGTCGTGCCATCGGCCCGAGTGTCGTGGCAGAGTCCTTGGGATCGCCCAGCACCGCCTTGGAGAGGCCGGCGGCGAGCAACTGGCTGAACTCCTCCACGACCGCTGCCTCGACGATGAACCTCTTGGCGGCGATACACGACTGACCGCCGTTGATGAGGCGTGACGTGGCACAGGTCTCGGCGGCTCTCTCCAGGTCGGCGTCGGCCAGGACCACATACGGGTCCGATCCACCCAGCTCGAGCACCGTCTTCTTCAGCAGCGACCCGGCTTTCTCGGCCACCGCCCTCCCCGCCGGATCGGAGCCGGTGAGAGTGGCGGCCACGATTTCGGGACGCTCGAGCACCTCGTCGACCCGGCTCGAGGGCAGAACCAGCGTCCGGAAGAGCCCGTCGGGGAACCCGGCCTCGACGACGAGACGATCGATCCACAATGCGGCGCCGGTCACATTGGATGCGTGCTTGAGAATCCCTCCGTTGCCCGCCATCAGCGCAGGTGCAAGGAACCGGTACACCTGCCACAACGGGAAGTTCCACGGCATCACCGCCAGGACAACTCCGAGCGGTCGATAGGCGACATAGGCGCGGGACCGATCGGTCGATATGTGATCCTCGGCCAGGATCCGCTCGGTGTTCTCGGCGTAGTGACGGCATACCCAGGCGCACTTGTCTACCTCAGCGAGACCCTGGGCGACGGGCTTGCCCATCTCGTCTGCCATGAGCTCGGCCAGCTCTGAGCGATTGGCATCGAGCAACTCGGCCATCTCCTTCATGGGCACGGCGCGATCCTCTATCGAGGTCCGTTCCCATTCCCGCTGGAGCCCGGCCGCGGTCTCGATGTGTCGTTGCACTTCGTCTGGCGACGTCTCGTCGTACTCGGCGAGCAACCTTCCGTTGGTGGGGCTGATGGATGAGATCATCCACCGATTATGGCTGCTCGTATGGCGACGGTGACGCGACGGAGCCTGGTCAGCCTGCCCTGAACCCGGTGGCCCCGGCTAGAAGTCGAGCCAGGCCTCGGTGTCGAGGGTGTCGAGAGAGCTCTTCATCATCCCCTTCGGCGAGATCGTGTACACCGAGTCGGCGACCACCACCGAGCGAAGGATCTGTGCCCGTCCATCCCAGTTCTCGTCACCACCAGGATGGACCACCTTGCCCAGCTCGGTGAGCTCACCGTCGGCGCCGACGCTCAGACCGACCGCCCCCATGAAGCCCGAGTCCTTGCTCCCATCCCACCACCACTGCTGTACCGGGACGACCGCCAGACCGTCCCAGTAGAGAAAGGCATGGTGGTCATATTCGGCCTGTGAGTTGGTGCGCTCGCCGAGGGTGTAGGTGTCGAGACGGACCGGGTCGGACAGGTCGCTCACATCGAAGACCGACACCTGGGTCCCCCGCACCTGCCCGTCATCGGTGGCGTCCTGGCCCACCCCCAGCACCAACCCCTCCCCGACCGGATGCAGATACGCCGAGTATCCCGGGATCTTCAACTCGCCCAGCACCTCGGGCCGGCGCGGGTCGGAGAGATCGAGGGTGTATAGCGGGTCGGTCTGACGGAAGGTGACCACATACGCGGTGTCTCCCATGAAGCGGACCGAATAGATCTGCTCGGTCTTGCCCAGCCCGTCGACCTCGCCGATGGGGACGAGACCGTCCCCGATCTCCCGCAGCACGGTGACCATCGACTCCGACTCGGGGCTTCTCAACCAGTTGGGAGTGGTCGTGGAGGCCACTCGCAGCATCCCGTCGTGCTCGTCCATGGCGAACTGGTTCAGCAGGTGTCCCCCGACTGAACCGGAGGCCAGATATGTGGTTCTCGCCGGGTTGGCGATGTCGAACTTGTGGATCTCGGTGCTCGGGCCTTCGGGTCGATCGCTGTCCGCTCCGGTCCGGAACCACCGCCACGTCTGCCAGTCCTGGGTGGCGACGTAGAGATTGGCGGCCGAGGCGTAGACGGTGTCGCCGGTCGCCAGGACACCGGTGGCGTCGACGACCTCGAGACCGTTGCCGAGGTCGATGGTCACCACAGACAGCATGTCCAGCCCGGAGAACTCCTCCGGATGGGCCGCCCGATCGCAATCGAAGAGCACCCCCTCGTCGGTGATGATGCCGTCGGCATCGGCGACCACGTAGTAGGGAATCCAGTTGTCCGCGGTCGAGTTGCGGATGATCTCCCGGTTGGCCTCGGTCGCCTCCCTCTCGGAACGTAGGCCGTTACCGCCGGGATAGCTCCACTCGAAGCCCACCGGCGCCGATGTGAGCACGAGCCGGACCGAGTCGGCCACCATCCGACCGGAGATGAACGAGCCGTCGATGGTCATGGTGCGAACCTTCTCGGGCTGGCCGCCGATGTCCACCTCGACGATCCGGGTCGTCGCCGAGGAGGGTATGGGACCGATGAGTGCGTCACGCTCGACGAATGGGAGGGGTTGGGTGTTCCAAATCGAGCCGAACAAGAGGACCGTGTCCCCGGACAGGAAAATCGCCTGCACCGAGAGGTCATCGATCCGCAGGCGGCCGGTCTCCACGGGCTCTTCGCCGGTCACGTCGACGACGATCAGCTGGCCGTCGGAGATCAGGACGATGCGATTGCCGTCGGTCTTGACCATGTCGGGCTCATCCACCCCTTCGACCTGGACGTTGGTCCCCGAGAAATGGGGCACAGCGCCGGGCACGGCCTCCCCGTCGGTTTGGGCTCCTCCCAAGACAGCTGAGTCACGGGCGACCCAAGGCCAGCGACCGGGAGGGCCCTCGAGCCCGTAGGGGCCCACGAGATCGACTGCATGGGAGATGACGTGATCGAGGAAGGAATCACAGGCGTCGAACTGAACCAAACTCCCCTGGGCTCGAATTGCGATCGGCTCGGGGGTGGTGCCAACGGGAAGGGTCTCGCCGGCCGCGCTGCTTGCGGTGCAGGCGCCGAGCACGACGGCCAAGCCTGTGACCAGTCTTGTGGTGCTGTTCCGAAGCATTGGTCTCCTCCGCGTCTCTGAGACTTGGATGCCCCGAGAGCGGATTCGGTTCCCCCGATGGATCAGAGGTAGGAGCGCACCGTGTCGATGGTGTCGGCGTCGGAGGGGTCCTTGTCGTCCCGATGCCGTTTTACCCGGGCGAAGCGGAGGGCCACCCCACCGGGATAGCGGGTGCTCCGCTGCACGCCGTCGAAAGCGATCTCGTAGACGATCTCGGGCCGGAGATGGACGATATGACCCTCCCGTCCGTGCTCGATCTCGAGGAAGGCGCCGGTCTGCCACTCCAGCATCTCGTCGGTCAGGCCCTTGAAGGTCTTGCCCAACATCACAAACCCGCCGTCGGGGTTCCTGGCCCCGAGATGGAGGTTGGACAGCCACCCCTGACGGCGTCCCGAGCCCCACTCGGCGGCGAGTATGACCAGGTCGAGGGTGTGGGTCGGCTTCACCTTCAACCACCCCGACCCGCGCCGACCCGCCGCATACCCTTGGGAGAGGCCCTTGACCACCACGCCCTCATACCCGGCAGCCACCGCGTCGGTGAAGAACCCCTCGGCCTCGTCGGGCTGGTCGGTGACGATCGCGGTCACCCGTGCCGCCGCGGGCACCACCGACTGCAACGCCTCGCGGCGCCGTGCGAGCGGCTCGTCGATGAGGTCGACACCATCGAGATGGAGGATGTCGAAGTAGAACGCGGTCAGCGGCCATCCTCCTCCGGGCCCCGGACGGGTCATCGACTCCTGAAAGGTCTGCGGCGACCCATCGGGGCCGATGAGGAGACCCTCCCCGTCGAGGATGAAGCAATCGACACCGAAGACCCGCGCGGCTTGGGCCACGCCGGGCATCTCGGCGGTGATCTCCCGCAGGTTGCGCGAGTACACGGCCACCCGGTCACCTTCGCGGTGCACCTGGACCCTGAGACCGTCGAGCTTCTGCTCCACCAATGCCTCACCGAGAGCGTCGACCGCAGCCGCCGCAGTCTCCGCCGTCTTGGCCAGCATCGGCTGCACAGGGGTGAATGGGGCGAGCACCGCATCTTGCAGGCTCTGCGCGCCGGTGGCCAGCGCAGTCGAGGCCACCTTCACCAGGTCGCCCTCCAGCATGGCCGCCCTGCGGACACGCTCTGCCGGCACCTCGAGGGCCGCAGCCACCGCATCGGCCATCACCCCTTCGAGGGCTCCCTGACGGAGGTTGCGGAGCATCAGTCCGCGCAAGAAGTCCTGTTCCGCCGCGGTGGCCCTGCCAAACAAGTCGCCCAACAGCTTCTCCCGCCGGGCCACCGAGCCGCGGCCGGAGGTCACCGAGATCTCCTCGAGGATCCGATCCACCTCGAGCACCTCGAGGACCGCCTCGTCACCGGGGGGCACGCTGACCCCATAGACGGTTGCGTATCCGGCACCGAGCCTGCGCTGGGTGGGCTTGCCGGTGAGGAAGGACAGGGCGACGCTGGCCTCTTTGGGGCGAAGCCTCCGCAGGGTCTCCGCCAGGAGCTGGATCTTCCTCGAGCGGGCCCGGGTCGCCGAGACCGCCTCGGACACCGCAACGATTTCCTCGAGCAACACCGTCTCAACCGTACCCAGCGTGGGTGTAAGAGTCAGGGTCGATGTCGTGGGTGGTCAGCCGCCGAGACGACCGTCGGCGAGGTCGACCCAGAGCTCTGCGACCGAGCCTGCGAGGAACACCACCGACGCCCCTCCAGCCGTGCCCACGCTGCCCGGGGCCACCATGTTGGAAACCGTGTCGAGGTCGGTGGAGATCGTCAGCGCCGAAAAGGTGAGCAGCTGCTCGACGTCGAGGTTGGTCATCAAGTGCCCCTCGGAGAGCTCGATCAGCCTGGGGATGGCTAGATAGCCCATAGAGCCCACTGTGCGTGCCGCCGCCAAGAGGATGACGCCCTGATGCTCTGATCTGGTGAAGTCGCCACGGGGGACCGTCTTCCGGGCCCGGGCGAATCCCAGGGCCTGAGCCCCGTTGAGCAACTGCTCTCCGGCATTGAGAGCCACCTTCGCCCAACGATCGTTGATGGCGAACGGGATGTCGACGGTGACCCCACCGAGGACGCTGTCCATCAGGGTCTCAAAGCCCGAGAACCCGGTGAGCACGTAGCCTTCCAGCGGCAGACCGGTGAGGTCATTGAAGGCGGCCATCATCGTCTCTGGCCCGCCGAGGGCCAGTGAAGCCGTGATCTTCTTCCTCCCGTAGCCCGGTACCGGGACGTACGAGTCGCGGGGGACCCCCACCACCGCACCGCTGCCGGCACCGTCGAGAGCCACGAAGTGAATGCTGTCGGCGCGGGTCCGATCCATCGGTTGGCCCGGTCGTGCGTCTGACCCGACGACGGCGACGTGACGCGGGCCCTCCCCGAAGTAGGCCGGGAGGGAAAGGGAGGGCCATTCACCGCCGACGATCCTCCAACCGCCTCCGTCGGCGACGGCGAGGAAGAGGTCCTCTCCCATCTCCACCACTGCGAGTTGAGCCTGGTCGAAGACTCCAACCGAGGCGACGCCCGACTTCGGTGTGGCTGTGTCACCCGGAGTGATCGCGGCCAGCACCGGTTCGGGCATCTCGGGTGCCGTGTCGGTTCGCCCGGCGGCGAAGTCGTAGAAAGCCTCGATGGCGTCGACCAGATGCTGCGGAGCGTCGTCGACGGTGACTGGCGTCGTGGTGGTGGTGGTCGGAGGGACACTGGTCGAAGTGGTGCTGGAGGTGGTGGTGGTGGTGGGCGCCGCCGTCGTGGTCGAGTCCTCTGCCTCGCCCACGCTGCATGAGGCGATGACCATGCTCAGGGCGAGGGGCAGGACAAATGCTCGTCGTTTCATGTGTGAGGGGAACCTGGCTCGGGGTGGGTCGAAGACACGGTATCTGCGATCGGATCATTACGACAAGATTCACGACCGGAAACGGTCGAACGGCTCCAGCTCGACCTGTGCGTCTTCGAGGACCTGGTCGACTCTGTCCTTGACAGATGTGAGGTCGATGGGCGTCACGTCCGGCCAGGGATCCAACTCGAACCGGGAGACCACGTCGGCGAACCTCACCCCGTTGGGGTCGACGGAGTCGAGCTCGTTCCAGTCGAGAGGCACCGCAACCGGCGCACCCGGCCGCGCTCGCAGCGACCACGGCACCACCGATGTCGAGTACGGGGCGTTTCGCAACCAGTCGACGAAGACCCGGTCTCCCCGATCCGCCTTGCGAAACGCCAGCGTCATCAGGTCGGGATGGGCGGCCGCGCCCAGAGCCGAAGTGCCACGAGCGATCTGCGCCACCGCTTCGGAATCGGCGGTCGGCACGAGACGGGCTCTCAGGTGGTACCCGTTGGATCCAGAGGTCATCAGGACGGTGGTGATCTCGAAGTCCTCGAGGACCGACCTGAGCTCGCGTCCGGCCTCCCGGGCCAGGTCGAACCGGCCGGATGGCGGGTCGAGGTCCCAGATCGCCCAATCGGGGTGCGACTCATCGGCCACCGTCACCGGCGGGGCATGGAAGGTGATGACGCCGATGTTGGCGAATGCCGCGATCGCAGCGGGGTCGTCGACCACGGGATAGACGGTGGTCCCCCCGTCCTCTTTGGGCACCTCATGACGGCCGATCAGGTCGTCGCCAAAATGCTCGGGGGCGTTCTTCTGCATGAACCCCTTCGACCCGGTCCCTTTGGGGAAGCGCTCCACGGTGAGGGCACGTCCGGCGACGAAAGGCATCATTCGGGCGGCGACCGACTCGTAGTAGGCGACCACCTCGCCCTTGGTGATCGAGTCTTCGGGAAAGACAACCCGGTCGGCATTGGTCACCTTCATGGAGCCAGCCTATTTCTCCTCGCCTACCCCGCCGTCGAACCGGAGGTCGACGACGACCGCGGCGTGATCGCTGCCCGCGATCGGCTCCACCTCGACCCGAGACGCCTCCACCCCGGAGCCGAACACGTGGTCGATTCGCAACATGCTGGGCCAGCCCGGTCTCCATCCCCAGGTGGCGGCGGCCCTGGTTCCGTCTGCTTCGGCCCGCACCGCGATCAGGTCGGTGAGCCGCTCTGCCACCTGCCGGTAAGCCGGCCAAACCGGCGAGGCATTGAGATCGCCGGCCACCACCACCGGGCCCTCACCGTCCTCGAGCCACTCGAAGAGGCGTGCCAGCTGGCCTGCCCGACCCCTCGCCGACACCCACCACGGGAAGTTGATCGGGTTGAGGAGGTGCACTCCGGCGAGACGTAGCATCTGTCCATCTACGTCGAGCAGCGCCGAAGTCCCGTCACGGCCTGGCATGTCGATGTTGCCGAACTCGGCGTCGAACCGGGTGGCTATCCCCCGTCCGGTGAGCTCGAGGGCGGGTCGCAACCGATGATTGGGGTAGGCACCGGTGACTATCTCCGCACACTGAGGGCCGAGCTCCTGAGTGACGATGATGTCGGGATCGGTGACCGCGAGGAGACGGGCGAAATCGGCTAGATCGCATTGGTCGTGGAGGAGATTGGCCGTCATCAGCCGGAAGGAGGCGCCCATGAACCGGGTCACGGTAGGCACCCTCCACTGATTTCAGGACTCCGCGCCCGGCGTACGGTCACGATACATTCACTGAGTGAAACCGAGAGAAGGGAACGAGGAGAATTGAGCATCGGATTCGGCCTGCTCACAGCACAACTGCGGCCCGGTGAGACCGACTGGTCCCGTGCCTATCAGGAGACGATCCGCATCACCGTCGAGGCCGAGCGTCTCGGCTTCGGCTCGGTGTGGAACACAGAGCACCATTTCGTCGATGACGGTTACATGCCGTCCCTCGCCGTGGTCAGCGCGGCCATGGCCGCGGTCACCAACGAGATCGAGATCGGGACCGGGGTCCTCCTCGCCCCGCTCCATCATCCTCTGCGTCTGGCGGAGGACGCCGCCACCGTAAGCCTGTTGAGCAACGGGCGTTTCATCCTCGGCCTCGGGTTGGGCTGGAACCCGATCGAGTTCGACGGCTTCGGAGCAGACATGGGCAAACGGGGTGCGGCGATGGAGGAGATCCTGGGCCTCTTGCCTCGGGCCTGGACCGGAGAGCCCTTCCAACACGAGGGAAAGGTCTATCAGCTGCCTGGGCTGGCGGTCAGACCCGCGCCCTCCGCGAAGATCCCAGTGGTGATCGGCGGAGGCGCCGAAGCGGCGGTCCGGAGGGCGGCGCGGCTCGCTGACGGCATTTTCGCCAACGTGCCCAAGAACGAGTTCCTGCAGCAGATCGATTGGATCCGTGACGAGTGCGCGAAGGTAGACCGTGACCCATCGGAGCTCAGGATCATCCACTACTCGGTGATGCTCCCCGGCAAGACCGAGAACGACGCTTTCGACACTTACGGGTCGCATCTGTGGCAGATGACCTGGAAGTACTCCGACATGGAGGCATCGGCCACCCGATCGGGGTCACCACCGCCCGCCCCTCCCTTCGACGAGGCCCCGCGGGAGCGAGTGCTCGGGCGCTCGACCATCGCCGGGCCCGGAGACCAGATCGTCACTCAACTCAACGAGATTCGAGAAGCGGCAGGATTGCCCGTGGAGTTCGTGGCACGCAGCTATTTCCACACCCTCGAATACGTGGCGCAGGTCGAGCTCATGCAGCAACTCGCCGAAGAGGTCTCCCCCTTCGTCTGAACGAGGGAGAGTCGATGCCTACTCTCCCCGGGTGACCGAGAACGCCGGGACCAGCCTCGCCGCGGGATACCTCACCGAATCCGGCGCCGAGGTGATGGCCGACTTCGCCCGGCTGCTCCAACTCCCCAACGTCACCGGGTCGGTCGATGATCTCCGGGTCAATGCCCGGGAGCTGGTGGCCCGGTTCGAGAAACGAGGCGCCGCCATGGAAATGATCGAGTTGGGCGACGCCAGCCCGGTGGTGATCGGTGAGCTCCGGACCTCGAGCCCAACGGCCACCCTCGGGGTCTACGTTCACTACGACGGACAGCCCGTCGACCCCGCCAACTGGACCGTCCCGCCCTTCTCGGCGACCCTGACATCGGGTGCGTTGCACCAAGGAGGGAAGCCGATCGCCTACCCAGGCCCCGGCTCGGAGATCGACCCCGAGTGGCGGATCTATGCCCGTGGTGCCTCCGACGACAAGACCCCGCTGGCCGCCATCGCCGCGGCTCTGGACGCACTGGAGAGGTCAGGCGTGGAGCGGACCGTCGATCTCGTCTTCCTGTTCGAGGGCGAGGAGGAGTCGGGCAGCCCCAACCTCGGTCGCTACATGGAACACCTCGCCCCACGTCTCGGCGCCGATGCCTGGCTTCTCTGCGACGGTCCGGTTCACCAGACCAGGACACCCCAGGTGGCCTTTGGGGCCCGAGGGTATTCCGGTTTCGACCTGACCTTCTACGGACCCGAGCGCGAGCTGCATTCGGGTCACTACGGCAACTGGGTGCCAAACCCGGCGTTCGAGCTGGCTGCGTTCCTCGCCGGGTGCAAGGACAAGACATCGGGAAAGGTGATCATCGATTCGTTCTACGACGACACCATGCCGGTGAGCGACGCCGACCGGGCGGCGATGGACGCCCTCCCCGAAGTCGAGGACCGTCTCCAGGCCGAGTTGGGTTATGGAGGCCCTGAGGTGACCGACTCCGGCTACGCCGAGCGTCTCATGCTGCCCAGCTTCAACGTGCGAGGGATCAACGCCGCGGACGTGGGCCCGGGTGCCCGCAACGTGATACCGGCGGAGGCCACGGCATCGGTGGACATCCGTCTCGCCGCCGGAGACGACCCCGAGCGGATGCTGGACCGGGTCGAGGCGCACCTGGCAAAGCTCGGATATCACGTTCTCGACCGGGCCCCGACGTCCGAAGAGCGCAGGGCGCACCGCCATCTGGCGCGTCTCGATCGTCTCCCCGGCTACCGGGCGGCGCGAACCCCGATGGATTCGGCCCTCGCCAGGACTCTCATGGACGTGTCTCGGACGGCGACGGGCGGTGAGGTGGTGGCCCTCCCCACCTTTGGCGGCTCCGTGCCCCTCTATCTGTTCGAAGACGTTCTCGAGGCTCCGGTGGCGATCCTCCCCATCGCCAACCACGACAACAACCAGCACGCACCCGACGAAAACGTGAGGATCGCCAACCTCTGGTACGGCATCGAGCTGTGGACGACCCTCCTCACCAGCGACTTCTCCAGTGTCCGCTGACGGGTAGGCCCCGGCGGCCGGCCGGAGATTTGTCCAAACTCGTTGCGGATTCGCCCTACCATTGGAGACGATTCGAGATCGGCGCCTTGGTTGTCCTCCCGTTTCATCTAAGCCAGCCTCCCATTTCACGCCCGGTAGGCCAGCTTCTGTATACAAGACGGGCATGTGAGGAGAACAGATGGCCATCAACGAGCATTTCGAGTTACTCGAATCAGTCGACCCCGTGGTTCAAACCCTGCTCGACGACCATCGGGAGCGCCGTAAGCACTGGTACTACCACGAATATGTCCCCTGGGAGCGGGGCCAGAGCTTCGCCGACCATCCTTGGGACGAGTCACAATGCACCATCTCGCCCGAAGCTCGCACCTCGCTGGTGCTCAACCTCCTCACCGAGGACAACCTCCCCTACTACCACTCCGCCATCGAGCGACACGTACCCGCCGGGTCGGCACTCGCCGAATGGAACCACCTGTGGACCGCCGAGGAAGGCCAGCACGCCATCGCCCTGCGCAGTTATCTGATCACCTCGCGCAACTGCGACCCAAGGGAGCTCGAAGACGACCGTCTCGCCGTCATGACCACCGGGTATACGCCGGATTGGACCAACCCGGCCGAGTTGTTCGCGTACACCGCGGCACAGGAGCTGGCCACCAGGGTCAGCCACCGCAACGCCGGCAAGATCACCGACGACCCCGCAGCCTTCGAGTTGATGCGTCTCATCGCCGGCGACGAGAACCACCATTTCATCTTCTACAAAGGTGTGATGGCCGAGATGCTCCGACAGGCGCCGTCGCTGGCCCTGAAGGGGATCTACCGCGCCTTCGTCAACTTCGAGATGCCAGGGACCGTGATCCCCAATTTTCTCCGCCGCTCGTTCCAGATCGCCCGCGCCGGGGTCTACAACCTGCGGGTCCACCATGACCGGGTGATCGTGCCTTTGATCCAACAGTGGGGCATCGCCGAGTTGACCGACCTCTCGCCGGAGGCGAGCAGGTTCCAAGAGAAGCTCCTCGCCCTGCCCCAGGCGATCGCGCTGCGGGCGGAGAGGTTCGAGGCCCGATACTCCCCCTTGGTCGTGTGAGATGGAAATCGAGGAGATCTGCGGGTGGACACACGAGCTCGACACCGAGCAAAGGGGAGAGTTCTGGATCGACCGAGCGAGATTGACCAAGAAGATGTCCGAGCTGTCCCCGACCCAGCGCGCCTTCCTCCGCTGGGGCATCATCGAGAGATTCAACAAAGGGCTCGAAGACATCCTCCTCCACGACCAAGCGATAGGCGAGATGAGACACGATCTCGAAGACCAATGAGCCGGAGAAGGAGACGACATGTCACCTGAGGTAGAGAATGAGCGAGAGCGCTCCGAACGTCACGAGCGGGAACGGAAAGAGTCCCATGAGCGTCATGAGGCGGAGCGCAAGAAAGAGAGCGAGCGCTACGAGCGGGAACGGACAGAAGAACGGGACGAAAGAGAGCGAAGCGACCGGCGAGACTCCGATCAGTAGGTCAACACACAGTCCAGACGCTCGATCGTAGAGGTTCGCTCGATGATCCATGACGAGAACCCGTTCGTGGACGACCCGGCGTCGCGCGACCCGACACGTCGTTTTCGGGGCAGACTGAGCGCCCCGGTGACCATCGTCACCTCGGGGGGCGACGACGCCCGCACCGGGCTCACCGTCTCCTCCCTGATCGTGCTCGAGGGCGACCCGGGTCGTGTGGAGGCGGTGATCGGCCCTACGAGCGATCTGTGGGACACGGTGACGGAGACCGGCAGACTGGTGGTCCACGTCTGCACCGGGGCCCACCGGGGACTCGCCGAGGTCTTCGCCGGGCTTCGCCCCAGTCCCGGCGGGCTGTTCGCCGGGGTGGCGGTGAGCGGTTCGGACTGGGGCCCGTTGCTCGACGACCTGTCGGACCGGGCCTACTGCACGTTCGAAGGGCGACGTGAGATCGGCTACTCGGGATTGGTGACCGCCACCGTCGACCTGGTGGAGACCGCTGATCTCGACGACCCTCTCGTCTACTTCAGGGGTAGGTATCGCTCGTTGCGTTGATCCCAGCTGCCCCCTCTAGGGCCACGCTAGGAAAACCTGCGTCTCATTCGCTCATATTCGGAATACGCTGTGACACAGGTCTGTTTTCAGATACTCACGATTCGGTAAGGAAAAGTCGCAAATGCCAGGTACCACCCAACTCACTCTCCCCGTCCTGCCCCTCCACAATGGTGTGGTGTTCCCCCACATGGCCGTCACCATCCAAGTCTCGACCGAGGAAGGCAGGGTCGCCCTCGAGGCCGCGGCCAGGGCCGAAGGCCGAATCATTCTCGTCCCCCGTCTCAAGGGACGCTACGCCACGGTGGGGACCATCGCCACCGTCCAGGGTGACGATGACGGCACCGTCGTCGTATCCGGTGAGAGCCGCGCCCGGGTAGGGGCGGGCTCGGTCGACGAGAACGGTGCCCTCTGGGTCGAAGCCGAAGAGTCACCAGAGGTCGATCTCAGCGACGAAGGGCTCGACGAGCTCGTGGCCGAGTACCGGGCCGTGGTGAGCGCGGTCCTGGAGAACCGGGGCCTCAGCCGGGTCGCCGAGCGTCTCCTCGCCATGGACAGCCCCTCCCAACTCGCCGATCTCGCCGTCTACTCCCCCGACCTCACCCTCGAACAGAAGGTGGAGCTCCTCGAGGCACTCGACATCCGTCATCGGCTCGGCTTGCTCATCGAATGGATGCGAGAGGTCCTCGCCGACCAGGAGCTGCGCCGCAAGGTCCGTGACGACGCCAGCGAGAGCATCGAGAAGAGCCAGAAGGAGTACATCCTCCGTCAGCAGCTCGAGGCGATCAAGCGAGAGCTCGGCGAAGAAGGCGACGTCACCTCCGAATACCGGGCCAAGTTGGCCGACCGGGACCTGCCCGAGAAGGTCGCTGAAGCCATCGAGAAGGAGATCGACCGCCTGGAGCGGATGAGCGAGCAATCCCCCGAGCACTCCTGGATCAGGACATGGCTCGACACCATGTTCGACCTCCCTTGGGGCACCACCTCCGAGGACCGTCTCGACCTGGATGAGGCCTGGACCGTCCTCGACGCCGACCACACCGGTCTCCACGACGTCAAGGAGCGCATCGTCGAGCACCTCGCGGTGCGCAAGCTGCGCAAGGACCGTGGGGTCACCGGTGAGACCAGCCGGGACGGTGGGGCCATCCTGTTGCTGGTCGGGCCCCCCGGTGTCGGCAAGACCTCTCTCGGGGAATCGGTGGCCCGTGCCCTGGGACGTGAGTTCGTCCGTGTCGCCCTCGGTGGGGTGAGAGACGAGGCGGAGATCCGGGGCCACCGCCGCACTTATGTCGGCGCCCGGCCCGGACGTGTCGCCCGCGCCCTGGTGGAGGCCGGGACCATGAACCCCGTCTTCCTCTTCGACGAGATGGACAAGGTCGGCTCCGACTGGAGGGGCGATCCCTCCTCGGCGTTGCTCGAGGTCCTCGACCCTGCCCAGAACCACACCTTCCGTGACCACTATCTCGAGGTCGACCTCGACCTCAGCGAAGTGCTGTTCATCGCCACTGCCAATGTTGCCGAGAGCATTCCCGCTCCCTTGCTCGACCGCACCGAGATGATCCGCATCGACGGTTACACCGATCGGGAGAAGGTCGACATCGCCCGTGACCACCTCCTCCCCCGCCAGATGCGCTACACCGGCCTCGAGCCCGAGGAGCTCGAGGTGAGCGAGGAGGCGCTGGCGGCCATCGTCGACCGCTACACCCGAGAGGCCGGGGTCCGCAATCTGGAGCGGGAGCTGGGCAAGCTGACCCGCAAGGTGGCCACCCGCATCGCCGCGAGCCCCGAGACGAACCAGATCGTGGTCGTCGACGAGGCAGACGTCACCGAGTACCTAGGCAAGCCCAAAGTGTGGAAGGACGAGGCATCCGACCGGACCGACGTCCCTGGCGTGGCCACGGGGCTGGCCGTCACCGGAGCCGGTGGCGATGTCCTCTTCATCGAGGCCACAACCATGGAGGGAGAGCGGGGGCTGACCCTCACCGGACAACTCGGTGACGTGATGAAAGAGTCGGCACAGATCGCCCTCTCCTATGTCGAGGCCCACGCCGAGGCGCTCGGCATCGAACCGGAGAAGCTCAAAGGAGGCCGGTACCACGTCCACGTCCCCGCCGGCGCCATCCCCAAGGACGGGCCCTCGGCGGGAATCACCATGCTGACCGCACTGGTCTCACTGCTGTCTGCGCGCAAGGTGAAGGACACGGTCGGCATGACCGGTGAGCTCACCCTGCAGGGCAAGGTGTTGCCCATCGGTGGGGTCAAACAGAAGGTGCTCGCCGCCCATCGGGCCGGTCTCACCGAGGTCGTCGTCCCCCGCCGCAACGAACAAGATCTCGACGATGTGCCCGAGCAGGTTCGTCAGGACCTGACTTTTCACATCGTCGACACCGCGGCCGACGTGCTGGCGGTTGCGTTCTCCTGACCGCGTCCAAATCACCAAACACAGGGTTCCCACCACCGCTGGCCGGGCACCACCGCTGGCCGGGGCTGTGAACCCTGGGTTCGCGGGTTATAGGACCCCCGCCAGGGCGCGTAAAGAGGCCAGCGGGTCGCCCCCGAGGCTCTGGATGGTCACGTGGTCGGCGCCGGCGTCGAGGTGGGCGCGAATGCCGGTAGCGATGTCTTCGGCGGTGCCCCTCAGGACCAGCTCGTCGACGAGACGGTCACTGCCCCCGTTGGCCACGTCGTCCTCGTCCCAGCCCTCCCGCAACAGGTTGGTCCGGTAGTTGACCAAGCCGAGATAGCGGCTGACGAACCGACGAGCGGTCTCGGCTGCGTCGTCGCCTGAGCCGACGATGACGGTCTGCTCCGAGGCGATGAGCGGTCCCGGCCCCATCACCTGTCGAGCCATCCGGGTGTGGCGTGGTGTGGTCAGATAGGGGTGGGCTCCCGCGGTGCGTTGCGCCGACAGCTCGAGGACCCGGGGCCCCAATGCGGCCAGGATGACGTGGTCTCGGGGCACGTCGGCGGCGTCGAGGGCGTCGAGATATTCGACGATGGTGTCATAGGGCTTTCGATACTCCGCGGTCGCCTCGGGATGACCGATCCCCACCCCCAACAGGAACCGCCCAGGATGACGTTCGTTGATGCGGTGATAGGAGCCGGCCACGGTGGAGGCGTCGCTCCGCCACATGTTGACGATCCCGGTGGCCACCGGAAGCGACTCGGTGGCATCGAGCAGGCGTTCGATCTCCCCGAGTCGGCCGTCGGGGGAGCCGCCCACCCAGAGGGCGCCATACCCCAGCTTCTCTGCCTCGCGGGCCACCTCGGGCGTGGTGTCCGATGACCGTTGCCAGATCCCGTAATCGCCGATCTCGATACTCATGGCTCTCCCAACGACTCCTCCCCGGCGTTCAATTCCACGTATGTCCCGTTGACCGCCCCCGGGTCACCGACGTAGATCGGGCACACCTTCACGTAGAGGAGCCGGGCGACCAGGGAGCCGACGACCAGGATCTGGTCGGGCTCGGCGAGCACCAGGGCGGCAGGGCCGGTCCCCAGCCGGAGAGACTCGGCCAGCACCGACGAAGACGAGCTCGACCCCCGCCCGTGGGCCATGACCACGATCTTTCCCGACAGAGAGAGCCCGAACTGGGGATGGGCCCTGTCGACGATCAGCCCGGACTCCGGGTCGTATCCTCCCCAGAGCGAAAGCGGCTCGTCGAGTGTCACCACTTCGCCCGCCGCCGGGCCAGGGACGATCGCTCTCATGCCCAGCTCTCCAGCACCGTTTCCCCCCCGACCGCCGACTCGACACAATCGGAGAGGCTGGCGAGCACCACCTCCACGCCCAGGTTCGCCGGGGCGTAGTAGGCCCACTTCCCCGAGTTGGTCATCACGGCACCATCGGGAGGCTCGAGGATGGGACTGAGGTAGGTGCAGGTGTCGGTGACGATGGTGGCACCGAATGCCTCGATGTCCTGTGCGGCGGCACCGGCGGCGGCGAGGATATCGCGTGCGGTGCTCACGTAGAAGGGCACCATGGTGCGGCGTCCCGAGCAGAGTGATGCCAACGATTCCAGCTCGGCGAGCGAGGCGTGGGGGGTGCCGACACTGACCGCCCCGAGACCTTTCGTCGTCGAGCTCAACCCGGTGACGACCGCTCGCACCGTGCCCGGATCGAGGGTCACCACCCGTTCGACCGGCCTGCCCTGACAGGCGTCGCCGCGGGTGGCGGCTTCCGGTGTCACCCCTTCGACATGGAACATCCCCACCGCTCCCGAGGAGGCGGCGACCGCCCCGAGAGCCTTGAGCCGGTCCTCGTCGGCCCGGTCGTCGAGACCGGTGATGACCGCCACCTCGGTGCCGACGCTCTTGCCGAGGGCGTGGCCCACGGCGACGTAGAGCAGGTCGTCGTCGAGCCAGGAGTCGGGCACCTCCACGTCGACCCGGACCGTGGCCCGTCGTCCCTCGTCGGTGTGGAGCCCCACGTAAGGGACCCTCCCGGTCAGGGCGCAGCAGATGTCGAGGAAATCGCCATACCGGTTGGTGCGTGCCCCCAGCACCGAGTTGGCGTAGACGATGGCGTTGGACTCCCCCCAGGCGACCTGGTCACCGAGGCGGGGACGATCCACCAGCTGGTAGGGGGCGCAGGTCCAGGTGGGTCGGCATCCCATGGCAACGTAGGCGTCGATCAGCTTCCGGGCGCGGGCTGCAATGACCTCATCGCCCCGGTACAGCTCGGGGTGCAACAGGTCGAGCGAGGTGACGTTCAGTGTGGTAGGCACGGTGACCGCGCCCCCCGCCCCGGACAGCCTCTCGGCGAAGTCGAGACTCGCCAGACCGTGGTAGAGGCAAGAGTCGACGTGAGCGCCGGTGATGTCGAGCAGTGAACCCGCCCCCACCGCCTCCCCGGCGGCCACCACCAGCTCCATGGCGATCCGGGTCGCCTCCCCCGCCTCGCCGTTGAGGCGGGCCCGGTCCTCCTCGGTCAGAAGCATCGAGTCACGCTAGCCACGAGATACGGTGTCGTCTTGACCGAGAGAGCAGCCAACTCAGAGCGAGCCGGCGGGAGAGCGGGGACCGTCTCCGGGATGATCGTGGTGTCGAGCGCCTTGGTGCTGGCGGCCCTCCCCCTGTTCATGGTGGGTGGGCTCGCCGTCCAGATCAAGGAGGAGTTCGGGTTCAGGGAGGCCGAGTTGGGTGCGGCGGTCACCTTCGGGTTCGTGGTCGGCGCCATGTCGGCTCCCTTCGGAGGGAGGCTGGCCGACCTGATCGGCCCGCGGACCACGCTCTACCTGGGAAGCTCGATCAGCGTGATCGCCCTCGCCGGACTGGGATTGTTGACCAGCGGTTGGGGGCTCATGGTGGTCTTCCTTTGTCTCGCCGGGCTCGCCGTCGCCATCACCGACCCCGGTCTCGCCATCCTGGTGAGCAGGGCCGTCCCGGTGAGAAGACAAGGTCTCGCCTTCGGCATCAAGGAGGCCTCGATCCCCGCGGCCACTCTGGCCGCCGGTCTGGCGGTGCCCGCGGTGGCTCTCACCGTCGGGTGGCGATGGGCTTTCGCCATCGGGCTCGTCCCGTGGGCCCTGATCGTGTTCCTCCTCCCCGGGATCGACACCAGCCAACGTGCAATCGAAGCGACCGACAACCCCCGAGCCCCCGCACCACCCCGGCGCCGGGCCCTGGCGCTCGCCGCGCTCGCCGCCGCATTGGGTACCACCGCCGCCAGCGGCGTTGGAATCTTCCTCACCGACAGCGCAGTGGCGATGGGGCTGAGCCCGGGCAACGCCGGGTTGCTGCTCGCCACCGGGAGTGCCGCCGGGATCGTCGCCAGGGTGGGCACCGGTGTCATGGCCGACCGCAGCGGAGGGCCCCAGTTCAAGCTGATCGCCATCATGCTCGCCGTCGGCTCGGTCACCATGGCGCTCGGCGGCAGCGGCAACACCGGGCTGCTCATCGTGGGAACCATCGGCGCCTTCGCCGCGGGCTGGGCCTGGACCGGCATCTTCTTCCTCTCTCTGGTAGCCACCAGCCCCCACCGGCCCGGGGCGGTGGCCGGGATCGGCAGCGCCGGGCTCGGCGTCGGCAACGCCACCGGCCCCCTCCTCTTCGGTGTGGTCGCCCAGACCTTCTCGTTCGGAGCGGCCTGGCTCGTCGCCGCCCTCCTCTCCGGGGTCGCCGCGCTCCTGATGGCCACGGCCCGGCGTCGCTTCTGATACCTAGTTCAGGGGGGCCACCATTCCGGCTCTGGGCATCAAGAAAGAGAGGTGACGGTGACCCTGTGGACGACGTTGTTGGCGTAGCCCCTGGCGTTCCAGCGGGGGTGGAGCGGCTGAGACCCGCCGCGGTCATCGGAGGCGCGGGCAGCGATCACCATTTCCCCCGGGCCGACCTCGACGCGGGCCACCCACCTGACCGGCGCCCAGGCGCTCGGTGGCGCGTCCCATCGGGCGGGATGCCAGCTCCGGCCATCGTCCACCGAGACCTCCACCTCGGCTACACGGCCAGAGCCGGTCCACGCCGACCCTCTGACCTCGAGCGGGCCCGCTGGCACCGTGTCACCGTCCACAGGTGAGCTGATCACGGACCTGACCGCGATCTCGCCCACCGGGGCTTGCTCTGTCTCCTTGTCGTCCTCGTAGTAGCGGTACGTCTTGATGAAGTGACCCTCGAATGGGGCGGGCACAGCCTCGATCCGGGTCAGCCACTTCACCGATTTCATGGCGTACTGCCCGGGGACCAGCAACCGCACCGGCGCCCCGTGGAGGAGGGACAGCGGCTCTCCACCGATGTGGGTGGCGAGTATGGGCCCGTCCGAGCGTGCCAGCTCGCGGTCGATGGCGAACTGATAGGGGATCTCCCCCTCGGATCTCACCACGCCCCGGTCCGCTCCGGTGAACACCACGTCGAACACTTCGTCGGGCAGCGGGCCGAGCACGTCGACCAGCCGCACCCCCCGCGCCCGGATGGTGGAGACCCCGTCCAACCCCCAGGCGACGCCGGGGGGAGCCGGGCTCATCAGGCTTCGCCCGTTGCCGGCGCACTCCAAGACGAGCTCGGCCTCCACGGATCGGTGAACGGAGAGCTCATCCACGGTGACGAACCGGGGAGCGACACCGGGGACCACCACCTCGAATCCTTTCGGGAGACTCTCCGGTAGGGAGAAGTTGCAGCGGACATACATCTCGCCCTGTCCGATCGGTTCCCCATCCAGGGCGGCGACGGGCACTCCGGCATTGGGCGGGTCGTCGCTGATGACTCGGTGTTGGGCCACGGTCCTGTCCGGAGGGGAACGGTCAGGCTAGGGCGAATCAGCCCTGGCGCAGCAGCCCGACCACGATCCCCTCGGTGAGCGCCTCCCATGAGGCCTCGATCACGTTCTCGTGGACCCCGATGGTGCCCCAGCTGGACTCGTGGTCGGACGTCTCGAGAAGGACCCGCACCCGGGCAGACGTCCCATCCTTGCTGTCGAGGACCCGCACCCTGTAGTCGGTGAGCCGCAGGTCGTTCACCCCCGGATAGTGGTCACGGAGCGCCTCGCGGAGCGCCATGTCGAGGGCATGCACCGGGCCGACACCTTCGCCGACACTGACCCGCCGCTCACCCCCGGCGTCCAGCCTGACCGTGGCCTCGGAGATGATGCGCTCGTCGCTCCTCCGCTCCGACTGCACCCGGAACGACTCGAGAGAGAAGAACGGGTTCTTCCAGCCAGTCATCTCTCTGACCAGCAGCTCGAAGGAGCCGTCGGCGGCCTCGAAGTGGTAGCCCTGGTGCTCGAGCTGCTTCACCCGTTCGACTACCTCGCCCGCGAGGGTCTCGTCGATCTCGAGGCCGAGCTCCTCGGCCTTGGACAGCACCGACGCCTTCCCGGCGAGCTCGCTGACCACCATGCGGGTGTGATTGCCCACGTTGGCCGGCTTCTCGTGCTCATAGGCATCGGGGCGTCGCGCCAGGGCGGAGGTGTGCAGACCGGCCTTGTGGGTGAACGCCCAGGTACCCACATAGGGCCGGTGCGGGTCGAGGGTGATGTTGACGATCTCGGCGATGTGATGCGAGATCGAGGTGATCAAACCGAGGTCTCCCGAGATCACCTTCTTCCCCATCTTGACCTCGAGATCGGGGATGAGGGTGGACAGGTTGGCGTTGCCGGTGCGCTCCCCGTATCCGTTGATGCAACCCTGGACCTGGGTCACCCCGGCCTCGACCGCGCTGATCGAAGAGGCCACCGCGGTGCCGACATCGTCGTGGTAATGGACCCCGATTTGGGCATCGGGAATGGCTCCGCGCACCTTCTCGATGGCGATCAGGGTCTCACTGGGCAGTGATCCGCCGTTGGTATCGCACAAGACCAGCCTTTCGGCCCCGACGTCGAAGGCGGCCCGGAGAACACCGAGGGCGAAGTCGGGATTGGCCTTGTATCCGTCGAAGAAGTGCTCGGCGTCGAAGAACACACGCCGGTCGTGGGAGCGGAGGAACTCGATCGACTCGGCGACCATCCGCGTCCCCTCGTCGAGGTCGGTGCGAAGTGCCTCGGTGACGTGGTAATCCCAGGTCTTGCCCACCAGGCAGATGTACTCGGTGTCGGCGTCGAGGAGAGCGCGCAGCTGAGGATCGGCGGCCACCGTGGCCCGAGGCCGGCGGGTCGACCCGAAGGCGGTCAACACCGAGTTGGCCAGGTCGAGCTCGGTGCGCGCCCGGGCGAAGAACTCGGTGTCTTTCTGGTTCGCTCCCGGCCATCCCCCTTCGATGAACGCCACCCCGAGGTCGTCGAGCAGCCCCGCAACGCGGAGTTTGTCGTTGACGGTGAGGCTGATCCCAACCTGTTGGGATCCGTCTCTGAGAGTGGTGTCGTATATCTCCAGGTCCATGGTTCTCGTCCGTGGGCAATCATTCGCCGGGCAACTAGAAAACCCTCTGCCTGGGCAGAGGGCTTAGGGGCACAGTCCGATTGCGGGCTGTGCCTAATCGATAATGATGATGGTTGAGGTGACTGTTGGCGCCATCAGGCTGGAGAGTATGGCCGCACACCTCGATGGGGTCAAGACTCGGGGGATGCGCTGCCCGCCGACCGACCGGTTCGATCACCCCTTGCTCGACTCCGATATAGAGTGGCGCCGGGTCGGTCTGGGGTGACTGGAGTGAACATGACATCGTTCGACGCAAGACTCCGGGTCGTGGGTGAGGGCGGGTTCCCTCTGGGTGTCGAAGTCGACTTGACCGGGGAGCGGATGATCGTGACCACTTCCGGAAACCAGCTCGCCGACTGGGCACTCGACGAGATCAGGATCGCACCAACGCCCACCGGCTTCCGCATCGACGCCGAAGGAGAGGCAGTCATCCTCAACGTGACCGACATCGAGAGGTTCGCTGCCGAGATCGGTCCCTATGTGATCGAGCTCTGAACCAGCACAGCGGAGACCCCTCGGCCCGGGGAGGGCCGGGTTCGTGTGATACTCACCGCCCCTAGGAAAGGACGACGTGGGATCTCTGCTCGTACACATCACTCACGGCCCCGAGGCCCAGACCCGGGCGGCGCTGGGCTTTCTGGTCGCCAAAGCGGCGGCCGACTCAGGTCATGAGGTGACCATGTTCCTCGCCGGTGACGCCGCCTATCTGATCAAAGACGAGGTGATCGCCGGGCTCCGGGGGATCGGGACCGGATCATTGGAGGAATCGTTTGCAGCCGTTGTCGAGGCGGAGATCCCGCTGTTCGTCTCAGGGATGTCGGCGAAGGGGCGAGGGGTGACCGACGCCGACCTGGAGGGGAAGGGGGCATCCTTTGCCATGCCGGCCAAGCTGGTCGAGTTGACCTTCGCCGCCGATCGGGTCCTCACCTACTGATCGTCCTCGGGTCATGGGGAGGGCATCGAAGCGGACGTCGCGCGATCACTAGTCTGGTGGGGTGTCGTACCAGGCTGGCGCGACCAGATCCACGGTGCGATAGGCAAGCGAGAACCACCTTGCACCCGAGGATGCGGGTCACTCACCAAGGAGGAGCACGATGGCCGCCAACAGCCACAAGATGTACATCGGTGGGAAGTGGGTCGACGCCGCCGACGGCGAGACGTTCGAGGACCTGAATCCTTTCACTGGTGAGGTCTACGCCAACGTACCGGCGGGGACGAGAGAAGACGCCAAACGTGGCATCGACGCCGCCCGGGAAGCATTCCCGGAGTGGGCGGCCACCCCGCCGGGGGCCAAGCGCCAGATCTTTCTCAAGGCGGCCGAGGTCATGGAGAGCCGCCAGGACGAGCTGGTGAAGGCCATGATGGAGGAGGTCGGCGGGACCATCGGTATCTCCATGTTCCAGATGGGCTTCGTGCCGGGCCTCTACCGGATGGCGGCGTCGGCGCCATATGACGTGAAGGGGGAGACGATCCCCGCCGATCACGCCAACTCGTTCTTCATGGCGATCCGACAACCGGCGGGCGTGGTGTCGTGCTTCGCTCCGTTCAACGTCCCCTACATCCTGGGCAGTCGCTCATTCACCCTGCCGATCGCCTACGGCAACACCGCGGTCCTCAAGCCATCCGAAGAGGCACCGCTGACCGGAGGGTTGCTGCTCGCCGAGATCTTCGATGAGGCCGGCCTCCCTCCGGGCGTCCTCAACGTCGTGACCAGCACCCGGGAGGGCGCCGATGAGGTCGGAGACGAGATGATCTCCAACCCGGCGGTGAGACGAATCTCATTCACCGGATCCACCGAGGTGGGGCGGATCGTCGCCGAGAAGGCAGGTCGTCACCTGAAGCGCGCCGTTATGGAGCTGGGAGGCAAGGACCCGCTCATCATCCTCGCAGACGCCGACGTCGACTACGCGGTCGAGGCCGCCGCCTGGGGGGCGTTCCTCCATCAGGGCGAGATCTGCATGTCGACGGAGCGGATCATCATCGAGAAGAGCATCGCCAAGGATTTCACCGCCAAGTTCCAGAAGGCGGCGGAAGCCATGCCGATGGGCGACCCCACCAACCCGGCCACGGCGATCGGCCCACTGATCAACCAGCGGGCGGTGGACAAGGTCCACGCCCATGTGGAGGAAGCGATCGCCGGCGGTGCCGAGCTGGTCACCGGAGGCCGGTACGACAATCTCGTCTATCACCCCACGATCGTCAGTGACGTCAAGCCGGAGATGCGGCTGTTCTCCGAGCAGACATTTGGCCCGGTAGCTCCGATCGTGGTGGTCGACGACCGGGAGGAGGCGTTGGCGGTGGCGAACAACTCCGACTACGGGTTGTCTGCCGGCATCCTCACCAACGACTTCACCCAAGCGCTCGACATCGCCCTGCGGCTCGAGACCGGCATGGTCCACATCGGTGACCAGACCGTCAACGACGAGCCCCAGGCGCCTTTCGGCGGGGTGAAGGGCAGCGGGTACGGGCGCTTCGGCGGCCAGGCCGCACTCGACGAGTTCACCGAGTTGCGCTGGATCAACATTCAGCGGGTGCCCCGAACCTTTCCGTGACCTGGGAAGGCGCCGACCGCCTCCGGGCCCATGCCCTACGGTCCTGGTCTACGACGTGCACATCCCGGCGCTAACCCGCCGGGGCTCCCCGCTTCGCGGTGCGCGCATCGCTCAGGGAGCGCCGCATCCGCAACGCCGCCACCCAGCCCAGAACCGTGAGCCCCAGCCCCACCGCCACGGTCACCGCGAAACCGGAGCGCACCGCGGCTGCGGCCCCGGGGGGTCCGCCACCCTCAGGTGAGGCGATCAGTTCGCGGACCAACTCCACGTCACCGAGTTGGATGGTCACCACGAAGAGGAGGACGGCCCCACCGATCGCCGAGCCGAAGGTGAAACCCTGGTTGCGGGCGAAGAGATGGGCCGAGGCCACCCGGCCCATCTGGGAGGAGTCGGTGACGGCTCGGAGCAGGGTCAGGGCGGCGTTGGTGCTCATCCCCACGCCCACCCCCGAGGCGAAGAAGACCACGAAGGCCACCACCAGGGAGACGGTGACGGTGGTCACGTACCAGGCCAGCGCCAGGGAGGGCAGGCTCACCATGAACCCGACGAGGACGATCCACGTCTCGGAGTGTCGGTCGGCCATCCGGCTGGAGATGATCGCCCCGGTGGTCCATCCCACGGTGAGGGGAAGCACCGACCAGGCGGTGACAGCCGGGGAGCGCTCCAGTCCGGCCCGCACGTAGAGGGGGATGTAGGTCGACATGGCGAAGGTGCCGGTGAGGAGCAGCGCGGTGGACAAGGCCAGACCGCGGTAGGGCTGGGGGACGATGTGCTCCAACCTGACCACCGGTGACCGAGCCCTCCGGGCATACCAGACGTAGACACCCAGAGCCGCCCCTGCCCCGGCCAGCCAGAGCAGCGAGACGACATTGAGCGAGTCGACGGCGAACAGGCTGGCCACCGTGAGCCCGGCCAACAGCAGTGACCCCCTGAGATCGAAGCGGCCGGTCGCCTCCCCGAATGGGCCAGGGAACACCCGCCATCCGGCGCCCAGGGCGAGCATGCCCAAAGGAAGGTTGAGGTAGAAGATCCACTCCCAGGACAAGAAGGTGAGGATGAAGGCGGCGACCGCGGGACCGGCCACACCCATCACCCCCCACACGGTGGCGTTGGCGGCGAATGCCCTCCCCACCAGATGCTGGGGGTAGACCAAGGAGATGGCCGAGGTGCCCGTGGACAGGATCAAACCCGCTCCGGCGCCCTGGAGCAGTCGAAGGCCGATGAGCACTTCCATCGACGGGGCGAAGGCGGTGGCGAATCCGGTGAGGGCGAACACCACCACCGCCAGCCGAAACATCCGGGCCACCCCGATGGCGTCTATGAACGGCCCGGCCACCACCGTGGCCAGGCTCGAGGTGAGGAGGTAGGCGGTGATCACCCACGGCAGCAAGGAGACGTTGCCCAGATCGGTGGCGATGTCGGGCAGCGCCGCGGCGATGCCCAGCGCCTGAAACGAAGCCAGCGCCGCGCTGGCGAAGACGGCGATCGACGCCGGCAACAACTCTCGGGAGAGAACGCTCCTCGGCTCCTGGAACACGAGGGGAATCTAAGGCCTGTAGGGACTCAAGCGGGCGTCCCTTACCGTTCTGTGCGGGTCTATGCCGACACAGGCGCCATAGACCCGCACAGAACGGTATCGGCAGGGCGGCAGGCCCCTCAGCCCAGGGTCACCCGTACCTGGTGGGTCAACCCGTCATCGACCAGGTCCAGGTGGGCGTCGGGAGCCAAGATGGTGTCGTCGACCGTCAGCCCCACCACTCCCCGGCTCACCCCGTGGGGATTGCTGACCCTGATCTCGTAACGAGAGGAGTGATAGCGGAAGCTGATCTCGAAGCCTCTCCAGGCACGGGGGATGCACGGATCGACGAGGAGGCGGGTCCCCCGCACCCGAAACCCGAGGATCCACTCCACCCCGGCCCGGTACATCCACCCCGCCGAGCCGGTGTACCAGGTCCACCCTCCCCGACCCACGTGGGGCGCCTCCGAATACACGTCCGCCGCGGCCACGTAGGGCTCCACCCGGTAGCGGTGGATCCCCGCCCTGGTGCTGGCATGGTTGATCGGGTTGAGAAGGCCGAATAGCTCGCCGGCGCGATCACCATCGCCCAGGGTGGCGAAGGCGATGACGCACCAGATGGCGGCGTGGGTGTACTGACCACCGTTCTCTCGCACCCCGGGCAGGTACCCCTTTATGTACCCGGGGTCGACATCCCAATTGTCGAAAGGCGGAGTGAAGAGGAGCACCAAACCGTCGCCCCGATGGACCAGGTACTCCTCCACCGAGTCCATCGCCCGCCGGGCCCGGCCGTTGGGCGCGCCGCCGTGGATGACTGACCACGACTGGGCGATCGAGTCGATTCGGCACTCGGGATTGACCGAGGAGCCGATCGGCGTCCCGTCATCGAAGAAGGCGCGCCGGTACCAGTCGCCGTCCCATGCTTCCCCTTCCAGACCTGCCCGGAGACGAGCCGCCCCCCGTCGCCAACCGGTGGCCAGCTCCGTCTCGTCCAACCCATCGGCGATCTCGGCGAACCGCATCAGGTTGGCCTCGAGGAACCATCCGAGCCACACGCTCTCGCCCCGCCCCTCGCGCCCCACCCGGTTGAAGCCATCGTTCCAATCACCGGTTCCGATCAGGGGTAGGCCGCGACTTCCCACCCGGGAGAGCGCCCGGTCGAGGGCGCGCCGGCAGTGGTCGAACAAAGTCCCCTCCACTGGCGAACGCTCGGGAGCGAAGTAGATCTCGTCCTCCCCGGGGGCGAGCTCCGCGCCACGGAGGTAAGGCACCACCTGGTGGAGGATGTCCCCGTCGCCGGTGACCTCCACATAGTGGGCGACGACGTACGGCAGCCACAGGTAGTCGTCGGAGATGCGGGTCCTCACCCCTTTGCCCGAAGACTCATGCCACCAGTGGAGAACGTCGCCTTCTTCGAACTGATGACCGGCGGCCCGCAACAGGTGCTCTCTGGTCAGGTCCCGCATCGGCGTCACCAGTGCCATGACATCCTGAAGCTGGTCACGAAACCCGTAGGCGCCGCCGGACTGATAGAACGCGCTCCGGCCGAGAACACGGCAGGCGAGGGTCTGGTACAGCAGCCACTGGTTGATCATCAAGTCCATGGAACGGTCGGGGGTCTTCACCCGGACGGTGCCCAGGACGTCACTCCACCGGGTGGCCACTGCGGCCTTCACCTCCTCAAAGTCGGTCCGGCGGTAGCGCTCGACCAGGCTCCGCGCCTCGTCCTCGTCCCGGCCCTGGCCGAGCAGGAAGACCACTTCGACCTCCTCGTTCGGTGCCAGCACCAGGGAGCGTTGCATCGCGGCGCAGGCGTCGAAGCCCACTCCGACCGCCCCGGACAGCTTCCTTCCCAGTCGCAGGGCAGCGGGATCGTCGACGCTGCCATGTCTCCCCAAGAACTCCGCCCGGTCGCAGGTGGTGTCGACTTCGCCCGCTCCAAGGTCGGCGAAGGCCACTCGATCGCCGAAGTCGACGTTCCAGGGGTTGCGGGCCAGCAAGGCACCGGTGCTCTCGTCACGCTCGGTCACGATCTGCATGGAGGAGACTGCTCTGGTGGTGCCGAGCACCCACTCGACATAGGCGGCCACCGACAGGCGACGGCGCCGGTCGGTGAGGTTGCGTAGCCGTAGGCGGGAGATCTTGATCGGGTCGTCGAGCGGCACGGTTTGATGGAGCTGAAGGTTTATCCCCCGGGAGGTGTGCTCGAACTCCGAGTAACCGGTGCCGTGGCGCGCCAGGTAAGCCGAGACCTCGTGGCGTATGGGCAGGGCGGTGGGCCCCCAGACCTCTCCGCTCTCCTCGTCCCGGACATAGAGCACCTCGCCGGGCCGGTCGGCGACGGGGTCGTTGGACCAAGGAGTCAACTGGTTCTCCCGGCTGTTCTCCGCCCAGCTGTAGCCGGACCCGGCTTCGGAGACGCAGAACCCGAAATGGCGGTTGGCGATGACGTTGACCCACGGGGCCGGAGTCCATTGGCCCTCTCCCAACACCACCACGTACTCGGTGCCGTCGGCGGCGAAGCCACCGAGCCCATTGTGGAACTCGCGGTCCGGGCTCGGCCGAGGTCCGCCCGGCTGCTGTGCCGGAGACTGCCTGGCGGGCACGGTCGGGGCCGGCCCCTCACCGGGCCGGCGGCCGAGCTGGTCGGAGAGGGTTCCGTGGTGGCTGAGCAGCACGGCCCGGGCCGCCGACTGGAGCGTCGCTCGATCCTCGGCGGACAACAGCGGGCCGTTGAGCACGAAAACCCCCCCGTTGGGCTCCTGGCCCACCATCTGGCCACTCTCTCTGATCAGCTCCTCGATCGCATCTTGCAGCTCCTGGGCATACGAGCCCGGCTTCTCGTTGATGATCACCAGATCGGTGGCCAGCCCCTTGATCCGCCAGTACTCCTGAGCCCGCAGCAGGTCCCGCACCAGCCCACGCTCCTCCCGCTCGTCGATCCGTATCAGGACGATGGGGAGGTCGCCGCTGATGCCGTGACGCCACAAGCCATCCTGGCTCACCGAGGGCAGGTTCTTCGGGCCTGGCGGGGTACGCAGAACCGGGTCGAAATAGATCAACGTTCCCGCCAGCCGCTGGAAGAGGTGGGCCTGCTCGGGATCGATGCGCAGATGGTGAAGTCGCACCTGGGCCTGGGTCCAGGCAAGGGTCGAGCTTCGCTCGAAAGCCGTCGGGTCGGAGAACTTGTCGACCAGATCGAGGGCCTCGGCCCGGGTGCGGGCCACCACAGTGGTGAAGTCGAGGTGGGCGATGGCGCCGGGCTGAATCCGCACCTTCCTCCGCAGGCTGAACACCGGGTCGAGCACCCGTCCCACCGAGTTCGAAAGTGGGCGGTCCACCGCGGCGGCACGGTGCACCTGGTTTCCCCGGCCGAGGAACCGGGCGCGATCCGTCTCGTATTGAACGCCACCCACCACCTCGCCGGTGACCGCGAGGACATGACCCGCCCAGACCGTCTCCTCTTCGTCTGAGCGGGGCCGCCGACTGGCGAGTAGGGCGTCGCGCCCCGGCACCGATTCGGTCTGGACGAAGAGATTGGAGAAGGCGGGGTGAGCGGAGTCGGCTCGGGCCGGTGCCAGGACCAACTCGGCATAGGAGGTCACCTCCACCTCCCGGGACACCGTGTCGAGGTTGGTGACGCTCACCCGGCGAACCTCGGCGTCGTCCTCCTCCGACACCACCACGGTCAGCCTGGTGAAGAGGCTGCCGTCGCGACGGGTGATCTCCGCCTTGTCCTCGCTGAAAGCCACTTGGTAGGACTCGGGCTCGGCCAGGGTCGGTTGGTAGCCCGCCGACCAGGTTCGCCCCGACCCGTCCCTCACGAAGAAGTAGCTGCCGAAGTTGTCACGGGTGGCGTCCTCCCGCCAGCGGTTGATCGCCAGTCCCTGCCACTGGCTGTATCCGGAGCCGGCGGTGGTCAGGACGGTGCTCAACCGACCGTTGGACAGGGCGTGGGTGACCGGGACCGGTCCGTGCGGCGAAGAGATGCGGCGGACGACACCCTTGGCCTCCTCCAACGGATGGGCCCCCTCAGCGACCTCCTCGGCTCGGGGACGCGCCACCTCGACGTCGCGGGGGACCCTCTCGTGCAACAACAACTCGGCGCCCCGGACCGAAGGGTCGGCGTGGAACAGGTCGCGGCAGAGCCCGGCGAAGATGACGTTGGTCACCGAGACCAGAGCCATCGCCAGGTGGTGCGCCATGTAGGCACGCACCAGCACGGGCTCTCCGTTCTCGGGCAGCCGGCTCGGGGTGAAGTCCAGCGCTTCGTAGTATCCGTATCTCCCCCGGGCTCCGAGACCGTTGAGTCGGGTCAGGTTGGCCAGAGCGTCCCGCGGCTCGACCATCGTCGCCAGCATGGTGGCGTAGGGCGCCACCACCAGGTCCTCGCTCAGACCCCGCTCGAAGCCCAGACCCGGGACCCCGAACGCCCGGTACTGGTAGACGAGGTTGATGTCACGAGCCGCATATGCAGCTTCGGAGATCCCCCAAGGTATCTGACGCTCGTTCCCGTATTCGATCTGGCGCCGCACCACCGCTCGGTAGGTGGTGTCGAGGATGCTCTCGGGCGGAGAGCGCATCACCAGCAGAGGCATCAGATACTCGAACATCGAGCCCGACCACGAGATGAGGGCGGCGTCGACCCCCATCGGGGTCATCGACCGGCCGAGCCGGAACCAGTGGCTGGGAGGAAGGTCACCTTTGGCGATCCCCACGAAGGAGGCCAGGCGGGCCTCCGAGGCGAGCAGGTCGTAGTGGCTCTCGTCGAGGACGTTCTCGCCGACGCGATAGCCGACTGCCAACAGCTTGTTGTCGGTGTCGAGGAGAAAGGAGAAGTCCATCTCCCCCACCAGACCGGCAGTCTTCTCGGCCAGCGCGGACAGACGGCGAGCGAGTTGCTCCCGACCCTCCTGCTGGCCGAAGACCTGCTGGTCGTGGAGGTGGCCGCGCACGGTCACCAGCAGTGCTTCGGCTGAGACCGCCAGTTCCTCGGCGCCATCTCTGGTGGCAAGGGTTCGAGCGATGTCGGCAACCGTCTCCGCCTCGGCGAGGATCTCGCTCAGACCCGTCGACCCGGCGATTCCCCTGTTGCGCAGGGAGGCGAGGAGATCGGCGAGGGCCCGGTCGAGATCGCGGGGAGAGACCACCTCGATGTCGGACTCGGCCGCCAAGGACTCGGCTGCCTCCCGGACCAGCAGTGCTCCGTCCCTGATGCCGGCTGCCACCTCGGGGCCCGGCGCGAGCTCGCGGAGACGCTCACAGCCCTGGGACACCGCCAACAGATGGCCGGCCAGGTTGCCACTGTCCACACTCGATACGTATCGCGGCTCCAGGGGCTCACAGGACAAGGTGTCGTACCAGTTGAAGAAGTGCCCCTGGAATCGCTCCAGCCGATCGAGGGTGCCCACCGTGGCTTCGAGCCTGCTGACCGTGTCTTCGAGCCCGATCCAGCCGAACTCCCGAGCCGAGAGCACCGCCAGCAGGTAGAGCCCGATGTTGGTGGGAGAGGTGCGATGGGCGACTTGTCCCAGATCCTCCTGGAAGTTGTCGGGGGGCAGCCAATTGTCCTCACCGGTGACGAACGTCTCGAAGTAGCGCCAGGTGCGCCGGGCCGTCAGCCGCAGGGTCTCCTGTTCTGGGACGGTGGGCGGGTCACCCACCTTGAGCGGGCGGGGGATGCTCGCTTTGTGTGCAACGAAGGGGGCCAGCACCCACATCACGGACCAGGCCACGGAGACCACGAACGCACCCGGTTTGACGATTGCGGCGGCGGTGGTGCCGGCCAGCCCCACCACCATCGACGGCGTCATCCGCGAGATGAATCCGGCACGGTCGAGGCCGAACTCCCGCTCCATCTCCTCGGCGGTCACCCAGGTGAGCAATCCGCGACGTGAGAAGACCAGACGCCACACGGTCACGACTATGGCGTCGGTCGTCCGCAGCGCCTGATGGGCAAGGAAGGCGGCCTGGAGCAGGGTTCTTCCCAGCGCCCGCCAGGCGTCGGTGCCCCACCGTCTCAGCCGCACCGCCCCGGGTGTGGTGGTGCGGCGGGGAACCATCCGCTCGAGCAGGGGCAGGAGCCCGGGGAGGGCCAACGCCACCAGAATCAACGCGGTCCAGGGCCAGACCGGCACCCCGGGAAGGAGAAACGAGGCGACCAGCGTGAAGAGGGCGGCCGGAGCGCTGAGACTGCGGCGGAGGTTGTCGACCATCTTCAACCGGGCCACGGGGGGAAGCGGTCCGTGGCGCCCCAGAATCCATGGCAGGAGTTGCCAGTCCCCGCGGACCCAGCGGTGCTGGCGGGAGAGAGCCACCTCGTAGTGGCTGGGGAACTCCTCGAACACCTCCACGTTGCTGACCAGTCCCGCCCGGGCAAAGCTTCCTTCGAAGAGGTCATGGCTGAGCAGGGTGTTCTCCGGGATCCGGCCTTCCAGCGCCGCCTCGAACGCGTCGATCTCATAGATCCCCTTGCCCGCATACGACCCCTCCCCGAACAAGTCCTGGTACAGGTCGCTCACCGCAGCCGCATAGGGGTCGATCCCGGTGGGCGGGAAGAAGACACGCTGGAAGAAGCTGATGCCCCCCGACTTGAGGAACGCGGTGACCCGGGGCTGGAGGACTCCGTAGCCCTCCACCACCCTCCCGAGCGGCTCATCGACCCGGGCCCGGTTGAGGGGGTGGGCGATGGTGGCTACCAGGCGGGTGGCCGCCCCCGGCGGAAGTCTCGAGTCGGCGTCGAGTGCGATCACATAACGCACCCCTGGCGGGGGCAGACGGTCGGTGTCGATGAAGGTGGTGTCGGTCGCCCCCCGCAGGAGCCGGTTGAGCTCGTGGAGCTTCCCTCGCTTGCGCTCCCAGCCCATGTACAGGGTCTCAGCGGAGTTGAAAACCCGCCGCCGATGAAACAACAGGAACCGATCAGCCCCACCCGGCCCGGGCCCGTGTCGCTCGTTGAGTCCGGCCACACCCTGAGCCGCCGCCGCCAGCAGCTCGACATCGTCGGCCAGCTCTGCCTCTACGGCGTCCCGCCAATCGGTGACCAGGGCAAAGTGAAGCTCTCCGTCGGGATTGGCCAGGTAGTGGACCTCGAGACGTTCCACCAGCTCTTCGACCTGGTCGGGGCGCGACAACAACGCCGGGATCGCCACCAATGTGCGCAGCCCCGCGCTGGGCCCGTCACGCAACGCCAGCGAGGGCAGCTCCTCGGGGTGGGTCAGCGCGGCGATCGCTCGGTTGACCAGAATCACCGCGATGTCTGAAGCAGGGATGAGGGCCAGACCCGCCATCACCAATCGCCAAGGCCACCAGCGCTCGATCATGAGAAGCGGCACGGCCAGGATCAGCGCCGTCACCACCGCGACCGAGCCGAGGTACACCGCGGTTGCCTGCCGTCTGAGCATGCGAGAGAGGGCCAACCCGGCCCCGGGTCGGAACCCGACCCGTTCCTCGAGCCTCCTCCGACCCTCGCCCAGCAGGTAGAAACCGGGATCGCGTTGGCGACGGTCGGCGAGCTCGGCACCGGCGAGTCGGAGCGTGGCCCGGGCGATGTCGAGCTCGGTTGTGGCGGAGCCCTTCGACAGCTCCTCGATGGCGTGCCGATAGCGGTCCCTCGTCGAGAAGCTCATCTCGCCGTATGAGCTCCCCGCGGCTAGCACATGGTCGACCAGGCTGACCTCCTCCACGAAGTCGGCCCAGTCGAAGTGATTGATGTGGCGGAGGCTGGTGATGATGTTGCGCACGGTGACGTTGGTGGCCGCCTGGCGGCGGTGGGTCTCGTTGACCACGTCGTCGGGGATAGTTCCCTCGGCGGAGAGACGATCGAGCAGCCAGGTCAGGCCGGGAGTGGTCTCCGGATCGTGATCACGCAGACGCTGGAGCAACTGGACCGCGAACGGCTGCGGCAGACGATCCGGGCCGTAGCCGTCGAGGGCCGCCCGGGCCTCGTCGGCGTCGCCGCCACCGACCCCGAGGAGCCCGTCGGCGATCTCCTCGGCTTGGTGACGGAGCACGCGCGCCGAGACGATCGTCTCCGCCAACCGGCGCAGGTTCTCGATGAGGAGCAGACGCAGGGTGGTGGGGATTGCCCAGAGCTCACCGATGGTGAGCGGTTGGACCTCCTGGTACGAAGTCACGAAGCGGCGCAGCGCCTCGGGATCGAAACGACTGTCGAGGTGGGCGATGCAGGCCCACACGATCCCGTACACCCGGGGGTAGCCGGCCAGATGACCACCCTCCAGCTTGGGGAGCTCTCGGTAGTAACCGGCCGGGAGGTTCTCCCGGATCTCGCGCAGCTGGCTCTCCACCAGATGGAAGTTGTCCACCAGCCATTCGGCCGCCGGGGTGAGCAGCGCCTCCTCCCTGATTGCTTTGGACAACTCCCTATAAGAGGCGAGGAGGACATCTCCGTTGTCAGCGAGGCGCCGCGAGATGAGGCGCAGTCGCCCCCGTCGCCCACTCAGCTCCTGGGTTCCGGCCAGACTGAGGGCATGCTCCTCAAGCCGTTCCACGCTGAACAGCTCCGCCCGAATGGGCTCGTCGATCGGCTCGACTGCTGAGCCTCGGGTGGAAACCACGAATGCACAATACGTGAGGATCTGGCCTCCGAGCTCGACCTTGCCGGCTGCGGTGATGCGACCGCTTCAGGGGGATTGCTTGACGAAGCCACCCCTGACCATGTCGCCCTGCCGTTGACGACAAGCGTCGAAGGCCCCCCTCGAGGGGAGGCTGAATTGCTCGCCTTCGTTGGAGAACGAGGTCACATAGGTCCCCGAGAGCCCGGCGCAGGGCGAGCCCTCCACATCGGAGCCGGAGAACAGGGTCAACTCCCGCCCGTCGAAGAGATATCTGCCAAAGTCGAAGGGCCGGTCGGAGTCCGGGACATACGCCGCCTGCCATGACCCGCTTTCGTCGAAGATCAAATAGAAACCGCCCTCCGGTGATCGCCACGTGCCGTGAATCACCTCGGAATCGACTGGGTTGCCCGCGGTGGTCGTCGTGGTGGAGGCGGTCGTCGTGGTGGTGGGGACGGTCGTGGTCGACGTAGAGGTGTCGGCCAAGGCGGAGGTGGATGTGGTGTCGACTGGTTGGGTGTCGGCGTTATCAGCCGGGTCCATCGTGCAGGCACCGGCGACCAGGGCCACTGCGATCAGCAACGGGCGGGCATCCAGAGGGTGGTTCACCAACACTGGCCGTGGCGCCCTTTATTGCTGGTCATTTCGGTGTGTGGCCTCGATAGCCCAGTCGACCGGGGAGCTCATGCTCGGCTGGGGAGACGACATCGAGAAGCTCACCTTAGGCAATCCCACCTTCCCCACGGCCATGTTCACCGGGAGCACAGCCACCGAGAACAGCGCCTCTTGCCCTTCCTCGGGCGCGAGTATGGGACAATGACTTCTGGCCGCCAGCTCGGTGGTCGAACTTGGAGACATCATGGGAAACAAGGACAAAGGCGGCAAGAACACCAAGACGGTCGCCACAAAGGACCTGAAACAGAAGCGCCTCGACAAGAAGGCGAAGCGAACCGCAGCCGAAGCCAAGCGAAATCGAGCCGTCTGACCGACCCCTCGACGACGAGAGCGCTTCTGATCCGGATCTGGCCGATGGACCCCGGCCGCCTCCGATCGGATCCGGCCGGTCGAATCAGGCCGGTCCTGGCTTGACCGCCCGGATCTCTCCGAATTGGATCGGCGGATTGAGACCCCTGCTCAAGAAGACATGCCCCAATTCGGTGGGTCTGAGCCCAACAACGTCGTCGAGCACCACCATCGAGCCGACGAAGCGGGTGGTCCCGATGTCCTCCATGGGTTGTGACAGCATCACTTCGAACCCTGCTCCGGTCATGGCATCAACCGACTCGTCCAAGGTCTTCGATCTCACGCAGCCCCACAGCCGATCGAACGCCAGTAACCACTCGGCATCTCCGTTCCGCAACGGGCCCGAGTTGGAGAAGACATCCTTGACGTAGAGCCGACCTCCGGGCCTGAGCACGCGGTGAGCCTCGTCGTAGGTCGCTTCCAGGTCCGTGGCGTAACCCGTGCTCTCGAAGAAGAGGACTTGATCGAACATTCCTGATGGGAAGGGAAGCTGCTGATAGTCGGCGACGTGGACGCGTACCCGGTGGGACAGCCCGGCCGCGGTGATCTCGGCCCGAGCGATGGCCGATTGGTGGACGGAGTTGGTCACCCCCTCGATGGCCACCTCTGGATAGTGGGCGCCGATGATGATTGCGGGACCACCGACTCCGCAGCCCGCATCGAGGACTCGATCACCGTCTTGCAGCCCGGCACGCTCCACCAGAGCCAAGATCGACCGTCGGGGGTTCTCCTGAGGCGGGTCTCCCGTCTTGACCATGCCCGCTTGGAGCACCGATCCGAAACCGCGCTGGAACAGCTCGGTCCAACGGTCGTAGAAGCCGGAAGGAGTGGGTGCCGTCAGCCCCACTTGGACGAGTCGATGTCCCCCACCAGCGCGTCGATAGCCTCATCGACAGCCTCCGGGTCGAGCTGTTTCAGCGCCGCGATCTGATCCTCATCGAGCTCGAATCCAGCGGCCGCCACTGCGCCCTGGGGGTCGGTGAGCAATCTATGACGGAAATCGGGGTCTTGGACTGCCCTTCCGATCAATTCGGGGGGTATCTGGCTCATGTTTGACGTTCCCTTTCGTGAGAAGGGTGAACCATACGTGAAGATGAGCGCGCCGGCTTAATCGCTCGCCGCCCAGCCTCTCGAACAGCGCCTCATAGAGTTTGTCGGACGCCCCGTTCATGATCTGTTTTCGCGCCTCCACCCACGCGGTCATCTCGACGATCCGGAGTGCCGCGGCAATGTCCAGGGCCCGGTCGAGCTCCCCGGCGGCCTCGGCCATCACCCGGTCGCACCAGGTGATCATCCCCCGCCGAACGGCTAGCCCGCCCTCGAGACCGCCCAGCCTCCTGACCATCCAAGTGAGGTTGCCTGCCTCGAGATCGTCGGGTGCGTCGACAAAGTCGTCGAAGAGCTGTGTGGCCTTGGTCAGATGCTTGACCAGGTCGGCGAGTGGACCCGTCAGATCCCAGCGTCCCTTGATGGAGAGGACCGCATCACCCGGTATCTCCAACGGTTGAGACCGGAGGAGCACCGCGTCGAACTCGGCTCGACCGTATTCCATGCCCGGAGCGTGGAGGGCACGCTCCAACAGCATCGCCTCCCCATAACCCCGCCACAGGTCCTCGAACCGCTCCCAGAAGCGGGGGTCGGGGACGAGGGGCCCGAGAAGCGCCTGGTGCCGTGTCCGGAACAATCCCGCCAGCATCAGCGCCGCGGTCGGATCGTCCCAGTCGCCGTCGAAGAAATCGTCCTCGGCCCGGACCGCCAGGTAGCCGCACAGGCTGGACTCACAGATGTCAGCCAGCACCTCACGGCCGACCTCGCCCTCGTCGCTGGTGGCGTTGTCCAGCCAGATGGGCAGCTCGAACAGGGGGTGACCGAGAACGTTCCGATGCGGCCCTCCCCCATCCGAGGCGATCATGTACCCATGTCTGGCCAAGAGGCCGGTGGCGAGAGATCCCAGCTCCCCGCCGAGACCCGCGACCAGACGCTCGACCCGCTCGATGGACTCCCGGCCCGCCTCGCCAGGATGCCACGTGGTGTTATCCGGCACGCATCCAACTGTACCGAGCCGCAGCGTTGCTAGATTTTTCCTGTGCAGGGCGGCTGGCGTCGCCCCCCCATTTATGGCGACAGACTCGGCGGTACTCCAAAGCTTCGTGCCCGGCCAGCTGGTGAGATGGCTGACCGAACAGGTCTCCCTTCCAGTGGAGCCGACGAGCAAAGAGCATGAGATGGTGACCTGGTTCGCCGACCTCTCCGATTTTTCACATCTGACCTACGAAATCACCGAGCGGGAGCGGGCCGGGCCCGAGCTAGTGGGAGAGCTGCTCAACCAGACATTCGGAACGATCATCGAGACGGTGACCCGCTACGGCGGAGATGTCCTCGAATTTGCCGGGGACGCGGTTCTCGCCACGTGGACCATCGGTGACGACTTCGACCGGGTGCAAGCCCTTGTCCTGGCTTCCCGCTGCGGCTTGGAGGTTCTCGAGCTGAAGTTGCCCGAGGTGTACGCAGAACGGGCCCCCCTCGAGCTCCGCATAGGCATCGGCGTCGGGACCGGCGTCCTCATGCAGTTGGGTGGGGTCGATGGCCAGTGGCATTTCATGATCGGGGGCAAGCCCTTCGAGCAAATCGGCATGGCCAGCGGGGTGGCCCGTCCCGGTGAGGTCGTGCTGTCGCCCCAGGCCACCGATTCCATCGGTGCCGCCGCCAGAGGGCGGCTCGACGAAAAGGGGTTCCTCCGGCTGACCGACGTCGACAGCCCGGCGTCGCCGGGCCCCTCCCCACCGGCGATGACCCCGGAGCTTGCCGCACAGCTCCGGCGTTTCCTCTCCCAACCGGTGCTGAGCAGGATCGACGCCGGCCAGAGCGAATGGCTGGCCGAGTTCCGCCAGGTGACGTCGGTGTTCGTCAACCTTCCCAAGCTGGATTCGTCCGTTCCCGCGGCACGTGACGCACTCCAGGATGTCATCACCAAGGCACAGGCGACGCTGGCGAAGTACGAAGGAACGTTGAGCCGGATCCTCGACGACGACAAGGGGACGACGCTGGTCGCCTCCTTCGGACTGCCTCCGTTCGCCCATGAGGAGGACCCATATCTCGCCATCCAGGCGGCCGAGGAGATCCAGAAGGCCCTCACTCAGATGAAGCTCGACTACGGGATAGGGGTAGCCACCGGCCGGGCGTTTTGCGGGGCCTCGGGGAGCCCGGTCAGACGCAACTACACGACGATAGGTCGCGAGGTGAATCTGGCGGCGCGATTGATGCAGGCCGCCAGGTTCGAGATTCTCTGTGACGAGGCCACCGCCAGGGCCACGCGCAGAATCGAGTTTCACGCCCTCGATGTGCGTCAGCTACGGGGCTGGGACCGACCCGTGCAGGTGTTCAAACCGCTCTGGGAGAAAGCCGGCGGAGCAGCCGAAAAGCACGGTTCGACGACACTGGTGGGGCGCGAGACCGAGCAGAACCAGCTGACCGCCTGGTTGGGAGCGCTGGTGCGCGCAGGTAGCTCAGCCGTGGTGATGGTGGAGGGAGAAGCGGGAATCGGCAAGTCTGCCCTCGCCGACGACCTGATTCGGACCGCCAGATCCTTCGATGTGCAGGTTCTCACGGGAGCCGCACTTCCGGTGGCCCAGGCTCCTTATCAGGCGTGGCGAGATGTGATCGGCGACGTCCTCGGGGTCACCAACATCCGTTCTCTCGAGAGACGCCAAGAGATGGTGCGGGAACGGCTGGCGCGGTGGCCGCATTTCATGGAATGGGAGGCGTTGCTCAACTCCCTTCTGGATCTGCAGTTTCCAGAGACGGCTTCGACGAGGGGGATGTCGGGAAGGAACCGCCGCGACTCGACCGTCGAACTGCTCGTGGCCCTCCTCAGTGAGGCTGCAACTCGATCTCCGCTGCTGATCGTCCTCGACGACCTGCACTGGTTCGACTCGGCGTCGTGGGCGGTGGCGCTGGCGGCGGTGCGAAAGGTGAGCCCCCTGTTACTGGTCCTGCTCACACGTCCCACGCTCGAACCGCCCGAGGAGATGGACGAGTTGGCTGACTTGGGGAGCTCAGCCCATCTGGTGCTGAAACCGATAAGCCAACAGAGTGCTTTGGAACTGGCCAAGGAGAGGCTCGGCGCTCGAGAGATAGGACCAGACGTGGCCGACGTGATCGTTGGAACCGCCGAAGGCATCCCGTTCTTCATCGAGGAGTTGGCGCTCTCCCTTCGTGAGACGAACGCCGTCATCGAAGACGAGGGGACGGTGAGGCTGGCCCGTCCCGTCCACGAGTTGGGTGTTCCCCACGCCTTGAGCAGCGTCGTCCTGAGCCGGATCGACCGTCTCGCTCCCCAACTACAGCTGACCCTCAAGGTGGCCAGCGTCATCGGGAGGAGCTTCGACACCCGAGCACTCGAGGCGGTGCACCCCAGCCACCCCGGCGTCGCCGAGCTGGCCGGCCAACTCTCAGACCTCAAGGATCTGGACCTGATCATCGAGTCGTCCCCCGGGTCATATGACTTCAAGCACGGCCTGACCCGTGACACGGCATACGACCTGCTGCTCTTCGACCAGCGAAGACGTATTCACCGCAGCGTCGCCGGCTTCCTCGAATCCCTGAGCAGCGAACCCCAGGAGCCTCTCTACGCGCTGTTGGCCTACCACTGGGACCGCGGCGAGGACCATCAAAAGGCTTTGGGCTATTTCGAGAAGACAGGAGCCAGCGCACTCCGAAAGGGCGCCAACCGGGAAGCGGTCGAGGCCCACTCGAAGTCCCTGGATCTGGTTCACCGGTCGCCGGAGGACTTCCCCGACGTCAGCCGGCTCCGGCAGAGCCAGTGGCACGTCGAGATCGGCCAGGCTTATGAGGCACTGGGGAATTTCGATGAGGCCGAGAAGAGCTTGTATCGCGCCCTCGATCTGGTGGGCGTACATGTTCCCGCCGAGCCGCTGCGCCGAATCGGACGTTTGACGTGGGAGACCATCAAACAGGCCGTTCACATAGCCCTGCCGTGGACGATCCGGATCCCCGAGGACGAGGACGAGCAGGCTCGATTGGGCCAGGCTGCCCGTATCGCCGCCCTGATCGGCGAGATCTACTACTTCACCGGGGATCTCTCCGGGTTCCCGGTGCTCAACCTGGTGGCAATCAACCTGGGAGAGAAGTCCGGCGAGCCGATGGTGGCCGGGTTGGCCTACAGCAACCTGGGATATCTGGTGGGCACGCTGCGTATGCGCCGTCTCGCCGACAGGTACTTCCGGCGGGCTCGATCCGCCCAAGACCTCGAAACCGACCGTGAGTTTGGGCACACCGACTATGTCCTGGAGTTGCAGGAGATGGGGCCTGGTCATCTCATCGCGGTGGCCCTGGCAGAGAGTGTCCTCGCGCTGACCTTCGACGAGTGGAGCCGGGCTCGGGAGATCGTCACCGAGGGGCTGGAGCGATGCGACCGGCTCGGTGACAAGTACTCAGCCGGCATCGCCCTGGCGGTGCGTGGCTTCGTCAGTTACTCCTCGGGAGATCTCGAGGACGCCCAACACGACTACAACCAGCTTCTCGCCTCTGCCCGCCAACGGGCCAACCGGGAGCATGAGGGTTGGGCGACTTCGTTTGTGATCCCCGTGCTGTTGGCAAGGAATCGACTCGACGACGCCCGTTCGATGTCGAGCTCGGCCATGGCCATCCTCAACGACGTCGACCCGCTCACGGTGCCGATCATTCATGGGACACGATCCCAGGTGCAGCTGCGGGCCGGACATACCGAAGACGCCCGGGAGAGCGCGGAGCTCGCCTTGACATCAATAGACCGAACCCCGATCTTCATCTATCTGGCCGGGTTCGCCGGGCTGCTCGACACGCTGCTGGAACTCTGGGCGGTAGAGAGCGATCCCGCCTCGGCCAACGCCAGGGAGCTCGCCAAGCTCACCCGTCAGGGTCTGAAGAAGCTCAAGGGCTTCGCCCGGATCTTGCCGTTTGCCCGCCCAAAGCACTTGTTGTTCAAGGGACGGATGGAACACCTGGAGGGCCGGGCCAACAAGGCGCGGCGCTCGCTACGCAAGGGGTTGGACCTGGCGAAGAAGAGTGGCTTCACCTGGGACGAGGGTTTGATCCATCTCGAATTGGCCCGAACCCTGCGCCCCGACGCCCTGGAGCGGCGCGCTCATCTGGAGCACGCGCGCAGATTGTTCGAGAAGGTGGGCAGCCTCCACGATCTCGAGCGGGTGGTGGCTTTGGACGTCTAGCGGTGAATCGAGAAGTGGGAGTGGACGATCCTCCACTCGCCGCCGCTCTCTTCGTCCGGCTTCCTACTCAGCACCACCGTCCACGAAGTCTCACGGTGGTAGCTCCCGTCGACGGTGAGATCTCCCGTGCCCGACCACCACGCCAGGTCTCCTGACTGGTGCACCTCATCGGGGGTGGTGGCACGATCGACTAGAGAGCCACTCACGCTCCTCGCAACGGTTCGGCGTCGTTCCAGCTCCGGACCGAGCCGGGCGAGCGAACGTTCCCGGCTATCCCAGTTGTCGTGCTGTTCGCTGCCGAGCATGTGAACGTTGTGGTCCAACAGCCGGTACAACCCCTCGTCGTCACCGGAGATATAGGCCTCGGCGGCCTCCCTGATGGTCTCCTCGGGCGTTTTCATTATCTCGTTGGACGTTTTCGCCATGGCATCCTTCCGTCGGTGTCGAGAGCCTACTCCCGGCGTTTGGTGCCGGACTCATCCGAGTCCGCCAGGGAGGCGAGCAGGCGACGGGTCTCCTCGACCGTGTCGAGACCGCCGAATCCCACTGTCGTGATCGCCTCTGTCACCGCTTCTCTCACCCGATCCGCAGCCTCGAGCCCCATCCGCCGGCCGACCAACCCGGCATGGACGTTTAGCCCGAATCCGAGGAGCAGGCTGAGGGCGAGCGAACCGGCGATCAGGACGAGGGGTGCGGGGACCGGGCCCAGGTAGGGGAGGTCGATGGTGGCGACGGGGAGAGCGCCCGGCCCGAAGATGACGACCAGATACCAGGCGATGGCGAACAACAACACCGCCCCGGCCAACAACTGCACGAAGCCGATCGCCGGCCAGAGGACCGAGCCGGGCACGGTGAGCAGGCCGGCGGCCTGCCTGGTCGAGCGGTCGAGGGCCCTGGTGACCTCCTTCTCGGCATCGTCGGCTCCCAGGGTGGCGAGCAGCGCCGGTCGGCTGGCGGCCGGGACCGCCCGGGCCGCCTCGACCAGGGTGGACCGGACCGGGTTCAAGACGTGACCCAGGCTCCCCCGGCGGCGCCAGTCGACCAGAAAGGCGCCAGGGTCTGCCTTGCGTCGCTTGCGCCCGGTGACCAGGGTCAACAGGGCGATGATGCGGGCGAGGAGCGATCCGCCCTGACGACGGGCCCGATACAGGACGGCTTCCTGCATCTGCCGGGAGACGCCCGGCGGATCGACCACCGCCATCGCCCCTGTCACCGCGGCAGAGATCGCCCGCTCCCTGCCCTCAGCCGCCAGCAGGGGGGCGTAGCGAGCTCCCGGCTCGAGTCCGGCCGCCCGGGCAAGCGCATTCACCTCGGCGGCGGCGTCGGTGGCGAGCTTGGCCGCCGCGATCGCCTTGCCGTCGGCGGCCCGGTTGAGCGCGGCGCGTAGTCCGTCGACACCGGTGCCGTCGAGGGCGGAGACCATGTCGATCGTGGCTCGCTCGATGCCGGCGGCCGCAAGGCGGCGTCTCAGGTCGTCGACAAGCAGCTCTTGCTGGCGGGGATGGAGACGGTCGACCTTGTTGAAGACGAACCTCATCCGATCGACGTGTCCGGCCAGTCCGCGGAGATATTGGTGCAGTCTCTCGTCGTCGTACTTCTCGGGATCGACCACCCATGCCATGGCGTCGATGCGGGGTAGGAGGGCATCGACGGTGCTGCGGTGCTCCAATCGGACGCTGTCGAAGTCGGGAAGGTCGAGGATCGCCACCCCGGTGAGATCGGCCCGGTCATGACCGACTACCCGCTCGACTCCCAGCCAATCGAGCAAGGGACGGATCTCCTCCCGGGCATTGTCGGCCACCCAGGCGAGAGGCTGCTCCGTGGTGGGACGAAGCGCCCGGGCCGGGCTGACGTCTTCACCGGCGAGGGCGTTGAGCACCGACGACTTGCCTACGCCGGTCCCACCGACCAGGGCCAGCACGTAGCTCTCACCGGGGAAGCCGAGCCGCTGCTCGCTGCGCTCCGCTAACTCCCCCGCCGACCGGGCCTGCTCAGAAAGACCGAGTTCGGCAGCGGCAGCGGCCGCTTCTCGCAGCCTCTCGAGCGGGGTCATCTCGGTTCCGGCCGGGCCGCGGCGTGGGCCGCTCGGCGTAGCTCGGTGCCCAGGTCGGTGTCTTCGGCCATCGGTCCGAGGGCGGATACGAATCGTTGCTGTTCGGCTTCGAAGACCGCATCGAGGATCCGATCGAGGCGTGCCCGCGCCCGGTTGACGAAGGCGGAGACGTTGCCCTCACCGAAGATCGCCTCCAACAGCTTCTGGTTGAGGAGGGCGGTGGCGGCGCCGATGCCCAGTTCGGCTCCGGTGAGCCCGCCGGTGTGGACGAAGACCGCCAGGATGGCGCTGGTCCCGAGCACGTTGAGACCGATGCTGGCCGCCTGCGCCCTCACCTTGCGCTCGGCGCCGATCGCCTGGATCTCATCACCGATCTCTTCCATCCATTCGGCCAACTCCCCGTCGAGTTGCGACCCCATGCCCGATGAGACTCCCCACAGCCCCGCCTCCTCGGCCAGCGCCATCGCCCCGTGCGGTTCTTCGGCCCACACCGCAGCCGTTCGCGAGGCGGCGGTGTCGGCATGACGCACCACCGAGGTAACCAGGTCGCTGAATGCGGCCTCACGCACTTCGGGGGCCGGCGGCGCCGGTGACGGTCGGAACAGGTTGCGGATGCCGGCTGCCACCCGGCCCACCCCCTCGGACACATAGCGGGCCAGCGGCCCGGCGTTGACGAAGTCGAGCCACTGACGGAGGACCTCGCTGCGGAGGAAGGTGCCGCGTTCGATCTCCCGGTTCAGCTCTCGACGCGCCGCCTGGTAGCTCGTCTCGAGGGTCTGGCGGAGCGAAGCCGCCGCCTGCCGTTCGCGCTCGACCTCGGCGGCGATCCTCTCCACCGCCTCTGGAAGACCGGCGAGGGCGTTGTCGAGACTGCGCCGGGCAATGGACCTCCGCTCCTCGTCGTCACGGCGCAACCGTTCGATGGCGTCCAGGATCGGTTCGACCGCCTGGCGCTGCAGACCGTCGGTGGCCGGGTCGAGAGCGCCCTCGGGGACCGAGACCACCTCCAGATTCCCGAACGCCCCTTGCAGGTCGAGCTCTCCCCTCTCGATCAGGCCCCGGTAGTCGGCCATCACCGCCGCCTCCTCGGAGGGGTCGGTGGGCATGCGGTTGATCACGGCCAGCAGCGGCACCCCCCGCTGCCGGGCCCGGGCGAGGATGTCCCAAGGGACCTGGTCGGCGTAGCGGGTGACGGTGGTTACGAAGACCACCAGGTCGGCGGTCTCCAACAACTCCACGGCGAGCTCACGGTTGGACCGCTCCACGCTGTCGAAATCGGGGGCGTCGACCACCATCACACCGGAGGTGATGCCCCGGTCGATGCGGACATCCAGCTGGTCGCGACCGGAGAAACCGGGGAGTGGCCCATTCTCAGCGTCCGATGGGGCGTCGTCGGGGTGGACCAATGCCACCGGGCGCCGTGTTGTGGGGCGGATCAGACCCGATTCAGACAACCGGGCGCCGGCGATGGCGTTGAACAGGCTCGACTTGCCCACCCCGGTCGACCCGAGGAGCACCACCACCAGGGGGGCGGAGAGGTCGGACGCCCGAGGGAGGAGATACTCCGAGACGTGACGGTGGAGCTGTTCGGCCCGCTCCGCTCTGGGGAGATCGGGTGCCGTCTCGACTCGTTGCTCGAGGGCCGCGGCGAGGTCTGATAGTGCCTGACTCAATCCCATCACTGTATTGAGGGTTGGTGTCTTGCAAACCCTGGCTAGCCGATCAGGAACACGACGAGGGCGGTGGCGATCGCTTCAGCGATCGCAGTGTGAAACTGCGGATCGGCCAATAGGGCGGCGTCGGCATCGTTGCGCATGTTGCCCGCCTCGAGGAAGACCACCGGCACATCCGAAAGGGTCAGACCTCCCAGATCGTCCCGCTCCGAGAACCCGTCGGTGGCGATGTAGTCGGCGATGGGCATACCGGTCGATTGGTAGGCGGCGTGGAGGGCTTGGGCGAGCCGGTAGGACTCCCCGGCGATGTCATCGGTCAACCCGGCGACCGCCGCTGGATAGATGACGTGAAACCCCCTCCCATCGTCAGGGCCTCCGTCGGCGTGGATGGAGATGACCGCATCGGCTGCGGCCTCGTTGCCGATGGCGGCGCGTTCGGTGATGCAGGGCCCCCAGCCGTCGTTGTCGGCACGGGTTAGGACCACAACGGCCCTCAATGTCTCCAGACGGGCGCGCACGGCAAGGGCCACCTCCCAGTTGAACCGCGCCTCGGGAAAGCCGTCTGCGGTGGCGGTCCCGGTGGTGTTGCAGGCCTTGGTGCCGGTGCCGATGTCCACCAGTCGGCCGATCTCATCGGGATGAGCCCAGTTCAGTCCGTTGTGCCCCGGGTCGAGGACGATGGTCCGTCCCTCCAAAAACTCATCAGAGGTCGTGGTCGTGGCGCCGACGGTGGTCGTGGTAGACCCGACGGTGGTCGTTGTCGTCGACGATGGAGAGGTGCTCGTCGTCGCAGGCGAGATGGTTGTGGTGGTCACCACCGTCGAGGAGGTCGACGAGGGGCCGGAGGACTCGGAGCACGCGGCCACGATCAGGACCAAGGATGCGACGAGCAGGCCCGGGCGCCAGGCCCTCAACTGGGACGGGTCCGATGGGCACCTCGGTTGAGCAGAGCCAACTTCATGATGAGCAACGCCGTGGTCCCGACGATGAGAACCGACAAGCCAGAGACCGCTCCATCGATCAGCAAGGCCGTGCCAACCCCAACGACGACGACTGCGGTGGCCATCTTGTGCCGACCGCTGTCATCGCCTTCGAGCCGCACCCGGCGGGATGGCCACCAGGCGACCACTGCTCCCAGCAGTGCCACGCCGGGAGCGAGAATCGTCGCTGCCAGACCGTGCCCGGCCGGGGGCAGACTCGTCTCAGGAGGGAACACGACGAAGCCAGCCGGGTTGGCCAATAGCACGAACAGGTAACCAGTGATCGCATAGACAAATCCGCGTTGCACCGCCCGGCGGTGTGACCCGGTCCGGTCGCTCCAGATCCGTCGGCGGGGACTCCTGGTCACCATCCGACGGGACGCGACGTGGCTCACGGCAAGTAGACGGCGTCGGCGTCGGCAACCAGACCGTCACGAATGACGAGATCCATGACGATCGGCTCCCCGGCGACGATCCCATAGACCGGTGGGCCTGCGTAGGACCCCTCGTAGAGAGCCACCAACTGGTCGACGTCGATGATCAGGCGTTCACTTGGATCGTCGCCCGAAAGCACCGTTATCTCGGGTGAGTCGGCGAGGTACACCAACTCATAGACCGATTCGGGGTTGTCGATGAAGAAGTCGTTGGGGAGGTCCTCGCCCTCACTGATCACCCCGGCCTCCACAGCCGCGTCGTGGGCGGCCTGCCCGGTGAGCATCTCGGCGAGGTCGACTCCCAGCGTCACTTCCCCGGTTTCGTCCTCACCTACCATGACCAGGCCGAACCATTCCCCGTCGGGAACCCCCGGGACTCCGGGCGGCTCGGTTCCCGGTGTGGGACCACCACCCCCCTGGCCCGAGTCGACCCGCACCGGAAGGAAAAGGCCCAGGACAGCCAGTCCGAAGACCACGACTGCGACGGCGAGGAACCCCAGGATTCCAATTATCCATTTGGTTGATGTCTGCATTTTCTCCTGGTTTCAATTCTCAGGCCGTCCGCGTCGGCCGGCCAGCTGATTCGAGATGCCGGTTGGACGCATCTACCGACGAGACGGTTCCCAGCCCACCGATCAACCCCTCGAACCGAGATGGGTTGGCACGGCACGAGGGATACCCTCACGTACTTCGGATGTAAATACCGGGAGCGGGGTAATGGGCTACCAGATCGCGGGTATTTCGTGCATCCAAGCCGTTTTGCCACGACGCTGTCGCGGTCCGATGGGCAGGTGCGCCATCGGTGGCGACGCTAAGTTGCGGGATAAGGCCTGCATCGAGGACCTAGATGTCCGTTGCCATTTTCAGCCTCATCGTCGTGAACTCGATGATGTTCGGCATGCTCGGGGTTAGGGCATTCGTCCAGGGTCGTAAGGCCGATTCGCCCTATCTACGCGCCCTCGCCTGGGTGGTCAGCGGGGCTTGTGCGGCATTCGTCCTGGGCGCCGCCCAGCGGTTGGCCGTGCAGGCGGTGACCGCCGGATGGCTCCCAGACATTGGTCTCAGCGAGCTAACCAATGAATGGCAACTGGTGCAGTCGGTGGCCGCATTCAGCATCGCCGTAGCCGGGCTGTGGACGCTGTCACGAACTTGGGGCCCGATCCGCCTCTCCCAGCAAGTGGCTTCGACACTCGCCGGGCGTCTGCCCGACGTCGATCTGGAGGAATGCGACCTGACCACACGGGAGAGGCAAGTCGTCGACGTGATCGGAAGGGGGCAGTTGAGTGATCGCGAGATCGCCGAGGCCCTGTTCATCGCACCGACAACGGCGGCGACACACGTCAAGCGCATTCTCCGCAAGACCGGGTTGACCAGCCGACGCGACCTTCTGCTGCTGTTTCTGGCCAAGGACCGATAGAGCCGCAGCGCTCGCCCATTAGGCGAGTGGCTACCGTCTCACCTCATGTCGTCACACGGGTGGGGGGACTGCGGGAAATCCAGGTACGCCGGGTAGCTGCTGGGTTTCCCTCTCCGTCAGGGAGGCGTCCTGCAGTCTGATGAGACGAGCCCGCAGTTCGTGCTCTTCGTCGATCAGGTCGGCCTTCTCGCTGAAAACGTCCGTGGGGAGTTGACGTCGCTCCTCTTCGATCGAGTCGAGCCGACGCCGGATCTCGAGGATCTCGGTGGATATGGCCTCGGCGTTCATGGTTCACCTCCGATTGCTTGGCGGGCTCGTCGCCCCGGACGGGCTGAGGGTGCAGCACCTCAGCGCCGTCGTGACATACCCTCGGAGCCCGGCGACCCAAACCTCGGTGGCATCGCCACGGGCCCGCCGAATGGATGAAGGACCAGCAGGTCTGGAGGGGTCAGATGAAGAAGCGCCGCCGGCGATCGGACACCAACACCTCTAGACCGCCATCTCCTCTCTGGCGGGATCCTCCGCTGCGGTGAGATAGGCATAGATGCCGTAGAGGAGGGCGAGCCCGAGCACGGGGGTGAAGATCCGCTTGATCACCGCGTTCTCGCTGATCAGGCCCAGGGCGAAGCCCACGACTCCTACGTTGAGGCCCCAGAACACCACCCGGTTGACCGATTCGGGCACCGTCGTCGCCATGATCAGCATTGCGAAGATCAAGTTGGTGACCACCATGAGGAAATTGACGTGATCGAAGGCGAGCACGATGGGCAGTATCTCTTCGAACTCCGTACCGGTCGAGAGCTGGCCGATCAGGTAGACGATCAACCCGACCGCTACCACCATCCCCACGACCGCGGTCCTGACGAAGAGGTTGATCGTCGGTCCGGTCCATTGCGATGGGGCGAGTTGACGTCGGAACCGTCCGATGAGGACCAGCGCCCCCAACAGCTGCAGCCCCCCGGCGATTTGAAGTAGAGGATCGACGGCGAACAGGGAACCGGCGACGAACAAGAGGCCGGCCACGAACAGCAGCAGCATTTGCACGACACCCATCCTCGAATCTCCGAGCTTGGGCACGGACCGACCCGGCATGAGCCACTCGATCAACGCCAGCCCGGCCAGGATGACGAATCCGGCCACCATCGCCCCGGGATGGGATTCGAAGAGCCGGCCGGCGTTGGCGGGGTCGACTATCTCCACGTCGGCGAGCTGTAGCCCGAGGAGGACCCCGAGGACGGCACCCAGGACCAGGAAACCCAGGGCGAGCGCCATGCCCAATTCGGCCACGTCCCAGCCCTCGCCTCTCTTCTTGCCGAGAGCCCAGACGAACATCCAGATCATGGCGACGAACGCCAACGTCCCCCCGATCGGACGTTGGATGCTGGTGGTGGTCAGGTCCACCGACCAGAAAGCCAGCACGTACAAGGCCAGCGCCACGATCGAGAAGTTGGCCAGACGAGCTGTTGTGGGGTCATCTGGCGAGCCATACATCCAGAGCGCCCCACCGAAGACAGCGAGGGTGATCCAACCCAACGTTCCGGCATGAACATGGGTGAGGAGGGTGTTCCGGGGTGGTTCCCATACGTCGATCCCGTTCAGGATCCCGATGACCACGGTGATCACGAAGATCAACAGCGCGGCGCGGAAGAGGTTACGGACCCCTGGTGGTGCAGCTCCCAAGTCTTACCCTTTCGAATCGAAGAGAGGAATGTACATCCGCACCATCTTCGGGGGCGGTCTGAAACCCAGATACGATCGACATCCGACCCAGGGACGCTCACCGGCTCACTCCCCTGCCCTACTTGGGCGGAAGGCTCTCGGCGTAGGCGACTCCCTGCTCGACCCACGCCCGAAGCTCCTCCTCGCTCCCCATCCCGTCCGAGGCGACGTTGATCCATCCCCTCATGGGTCGGGCCCC
>DATKCZ010000036.1:0-55375 GCA_035512955.1 Acidimicrobiia bacterium | reverse complement strand
CCCAGGGTGAGCTGGCGATGAGGCGGCACAGACCCGATGAAGCCGAGGAGTCGCTGATCCTCGCACAACAGGCCGCGATGGAATCTGGCCAGCGGCTGATGACGATGAGAATCCTCGAGGCGAGGGCGAGGCTGGCTGTCGACTCCGACTCGGGAACGGCGGCTCATCACCTCGAGATGGCCCGGTCGGCCGTCGATGCGATGGCCATGTCGATGGCCGACGAGATGCTCAGGAAGCGGTTCGTGGCGACGCAACTGCAGACCCTCGACCTCATCGCCGGCTAGCCCCTATGTCTGATCTCGGCTGTCTGGGAAGGACCGGACCGCCCCCCGGCTAGATCCGGGGGAGGGACGCGGTGAAGGTGGTGTGGTTGGCCGTCCGCGCGTAGTCGAGACTCCCACCCATCAAGTTGGTCAACTCCTTGCAGATCCACAGGCCAAGCCCGACCCGACCCGGCCCGCCGGGATCCCCGCCACCAAGGTGCGGCTGGAAGAATTCCTCGACCAGGGCGTCGGGCAGCCCCGGCCCGCGATCGGTCACGGAGAGCACCGCGGTGTCGCTCCCGGCCGTCACGGTGACGGTTATCGGTTCGGCTCCGTGTTTGACGGCGTTACTGAGGAGATTGCGGATGACCTGGCGGAACCGCGCCGGGTCTCCGATACCGATGACCTCGGGGCTTCCTTCGACCTCGATCGACTGAGCCTTATCCCCCATCGATTCGAGGACCTGTGCCGTGTTGGCCGTCAGGCTGACACCGACCTTGGCCATGTGCAGCTCGCCGAGCTCGACGCTGGCCACGGTGAGGAGGTCCTCGACGATGCCGGCCAGATCCCACGCCTGATCGGTCATGTCGCGAACCATGCCAGAGCGGGTTTCCCCGTCGAGGTCGGAGTCCGGCTCGGACAAGAGATTGGCATAACCCACCACCGCCGAGAGGGGATTGCGCAGCTCGTGGCTCACCGCGGTCAGGAAGGTGCTCCTGTCCCTCACCAGATCGACGATGGCTTGCCCGGCACGACGCAAGCCGGTGATGTTTCGGAAGACCAACAGAGTCACCGGGGCGGTGATCAGCGGTTTGGCGGTCACCCGGTAGAGGTCGGAGTCCGCCTGATACTCGGCGATGGCGCCACCGGTCACCCTGGCGTTCTCGATCAGCCCGACGATCACTTCCGACGCCTCCAGGTCGACGATCTCATCGATGATGTCACCCGCCGCAGCGGCGCGTCTGAAGACGGTGGATTCGGGTCGGTTGACATGGACCACCCGCCGCAGTTCGTCGACCTGGACGATCGTCTCGGGCAGCGCCGCCAACACCTCTTCGGCCCTGGATACAAAGCTAGAGCGCCGCGGCTCTACCGGTCCTCGTTCGCTGTCGCTTTGCACCACTCAGACAGCCTGGCATACGAGGCGGAGAGCGCAACACCTCTCAGCCGGGCGGGTGGGTTCCCTCACCTGAGCGAAGGGAGTCGGTTCTCCGTGAGAACTGCGATCGAGTGACGTCTCCACAGATCATCGACTCGTACCTCAGGGTGACGTCGCCACAGTCCTCGCAGATGACCCGTTCGACACCGCCGGTGATCACGCTGACCGTCGACGGATGTGAGCAGTCGCCGGTTGTCGGGTGCGTCCTCGGCACCGGAGCCCTCCCAAACTCTCGATGAGGAAAGGCTCCCCTGGTCGGGCATCGCTGACAAGGACCAACCGCAGGTCGCAAACGGACTAGACACCGGGCCCCACGAACCTTTCCGTGCGGGTTAGTGGCGCTTCACGCGCCATAAGCACGCACAGAACGGTCCGGGTGCCTCGGGGTCACGTCTCGATGATCCCATCGAGACGGTAGGCGAGGGTCGAGCGTTCCTTGCCTTTCAACTCGAGTGCTCCCAGGGGGGTGGCCTCCACCCGGTCGGCGATCGCCTGATAGGTCGTCTCCCCGATGATCACCGAGCCCGGCTCCCCGGAGGTCTCGAGCCGGGACGCCACGTTGACCGCGTCACCGACCACGTTGAAGCTGCGCATCTCGGCGCTGCCGATGTTGCCGATCAATGCCGGTCCGGTGTTGATCCCGATTCGGAATCTGGGTGCATCCTCGATATCCGAGGAGACCGCGGCGATCGCCTCCTGCATCTCCAGGGCGGTCTTGGCCGCCCGGAAGGCATGATCGGGGCGGGGTTGGGGCGCATCGAACACGGCGAGGAGGGCGTCGCCGACGAATTGGACCACTGTGCCCCCGTTGCGGAGGACGGTGGGGACCGCGGCACCGAAGTACTGATTGAGCAACTCCATGACCTCGACCGGGTCGGTTCGCTCCGAGAACGAGGTGAAACCGCGCAGATCGGCGAAGAGCGCGGTCAACTCCACCATCGAGCCACCAAGACCGGCCCGGGAGGGGTCGGCTCGAAGGGTGTCCGCCACGTCGGGTGACATGTAGGTGCGAAACAGGGTGTCGAGCTGACGGTAGAGTCGCACGTTGTCGACCGCGATGCCTATCTCGGCGACGAGGGTATCCATGATCGAAACGTCACGCGGGTGAAAACGACCCACGGGACGGGCGAACTCGATGACGCCGGCGCGCTCTCCTCCCACGGTCAGGTCTTTGGAGTAGCGGTCCCCATCGGCGGGCCATGCCCCGGTGGCCAGTCGGTCGGGGAACCCGATCCCCTCGGTCGAGACCAGGCCGATCCGGACCGCGTCGGGGGAGAACCCGTCGCCGATCATCTCCACGACCCCTTCGAGCAACTCGTCTTCGGTTCGCTCCACCCAGGTCTCGGTGCCGATCGCCGCCAGGGCGCCGAGTCTCCTCGCCTGATCACGCTCGGTGGCCAGGGAGCGGGCGGCGCGGGCCAGCACCTCGGTCTGGCCTTCGGTGAGACCGAACTTGGCGCGGAGACCGGTGATGATCAGGTCGAGCTCCTCTTCGGTCATCCCCGTTTGCACCGAACGCTGCAAAGTGGTGGTCAGCGTCTCGAGGGCTCCTCCGTACTCCTGGCGGATCGCCCCGGCGGTCTCCCGGGTGACGATTCCGTCGAAGATCCCCGCCGATCCGCCCTCCCTGACGTACTGGGTGTACGCCGAGTATGCGACGAAGCCGAACGCGGCCGCCATCAGCAGGTGCCAGAGCCACCAGGAGAGCTGCCATGTCCGGGCCCAGATGATGGTTGCCATAGCCTCGGCGAGCAGGGTGGCTGCGGTGATCAGTGCGACGAGCATCACCGAGGGCTTGCGTCGGTGTGAGCGGAAGAACCGCACCGCAGCCAACAGGTAGAGGACGATGGAAGCGACTGCCGCCCAGCGCAACGGTCCGATGGCCCGCTCCGCCAGGGGGTCGGCAAGGGGTGGGAGCCCGGCGATCGAGACCACTCCCCAGACGACCATCACCCCGATGAGGGCCCACCGGGTCAGCGACGTCTTGACGACGATTCGCCGCGAGGCCTCGGCGGAGAAGTCGATGGCCGCCACCGCGAAGAAGACCGAAGCCAGTGCCAGACCGACCGGGGTGGCGATCTCGAATCCACCGTTGCTGTCGGCGAGGATCACCCCCGGTGTGGCGAGGGCGTGGAGGAGGAGGAAACCGGCCGCCAGCATGAAGGCGTAGCCCACCAGGAGGAGCCGGGCGTCTTCGCGCCGCCGTGCCGCTCGGAGCACCTGGAACGACAACGAGACGTTGACTGCCGCCACCGCCATCACCAACCAGAAGTGGCTGGGACGGTGCTGCCAGCGGATGTCTACATCGGGCTGGGCGAGGAGGAGCCACAGCGCGAGCAGGGGGAGCGCCATGTGACCCAGCCACACCCCGGCTCGGACTCCGCTCCCGGCACGCGGTTGGCTGATGATCCCGGCTTCCCCGACAGACATCGGCCCATCCTAAGTTGGGGTGACCGGCCATCACCGCCAGAGGGACATGTCCGCCCTATCATGTCGGGACCCCTCGATATAGCCTCAGCAGGGTCATGTCCCCACGACTGTCTTGTGATGTCTCCGGGAGCGTGTGGCGGGCCATCAAAGCCGAACAGGAACAGACTGGTGACTCGCTCTCACAGGTAGTGGAACGCATCCTCTCCACTGCGTTTCAACTCGACCGGCACACGCTCTTCCAGGTCTCCACCTCGAACGCCCTCGTCCAGGGAGTTTTCCGGGGGGCGACCACCCTCGCCGATCTGAGACGACACGGCGACTTCGGGCTCGGCACCTTCGAGGGCCTCGACGGCGAGCTGATCATGCTGGACGGCGGCTGCTACCGGGCGACGGGCGGGGGAGAGGTCACCGTCCCCGACGACGGAGTCGGAGTGCCGTTCGCGGTGGTCACCAGGTTCAGCTCGGACGTCCATTCGACACTCGACGCCGGAGTTTCTCTCGACGAGCTAACCCGGTCGGTGGACCAGATGCGGCCCTCGGAGAACCTCTTTGCCGGGATCAGGGTCGAGGGCGCCTTCGAAGCGCTGATGCTGCGGGCCGCCTGTCCTGCCGCTCCTGGTGAGGGCCTCGTCGAGGCGACCAGACATCAGAGCGAGTTCTCCGCGACCGACGTCGAAGGGACCCTGGTCGGCTTCTGGTCACCCTCGTATGCGAGGGCCGTCAACGTGCCTGGCTATCACTTCCACTTCATAGCCTCCGACCGCTCCCTCGGGGGCCACGTCCTCGATCTGAGAGCGGGTCGGGTCGAGGTCGACGTCCACATCGAGTCGGACCTGCACATCGCCATTCCGGAAACGGCCGAGTTCCTCGAGGCCGACCTGAGTGGCGAGCACACCGAGGCTCTTCACCAGGCGGAGACAGCCATCCATCCGGATCGGTGACCCCACGGTCGAGCTTCTGTTCAGCGCTGCCCCCCCGACGTCATTCCCCCCGGTGTGTCATCGCTCTGGGCAATCGCGCTCGAACTACTCCAAGAGTCACCTGGCGACTGGAGGGCGGCGGCCCCGGCCAGGAACGAGAAGCTGTTGAGCGCGCTGTGGATCATCCAGGGCGCCAACAGGCTTCCGGTGGTCCGTCTCATCCAACTGAATGCGAGGCCCGACACCCCGGCGGCGATGGAGCCTCCCAGGGTCACCGCCCAACGCCGGGAGCGGAACCTCCCCTGCCCCAGCGGGTTGCCGGAGAGGGCGCGGTGAGCAGGGATCAGATGCCACAGACCGAAGAGCACCGCCGACACGGCATCTGCCGATCTCTCGTGTCGATGCTTGCTCAGCAACGCGGGCAGCACACCGCGGAATGCCACCTCCTCGAACAGGGCCGTGCCCAACGGGAAGCGGATCAGGACACGTTTCCAGGGCCTGCCTCCTTCGGGCAGGGAAGCTCGCTCGTCGCGAAGCAGCTCACGTGTCCTGGGATGGGAGAGAGCGAGCAGCGCCACCGTGGCCGCCACCCCTGATCCGAGAAAGCCCATGCGGAGGCCCCTGGGCAGATCGCGAGGTTGGAGCCCCATCTCCTCCCAGCGCAGACCCGAGCGGCGGCCGACACCGAGGAGCAACCCGGCCACTGCCAGGTTGCCGGGGACGTATCCCCGCTCGACGAGCAGGAAGTTCTGGGCCAGGTGGTGGGTGGCGAGGATGGCGAGAGCCGCACGCCCACCCGCAGAGTCGCGCATGTCCCCATTGTGGCGGGTATTTCCGTTGCAATCGAGGATGAAAGCGGTGACGCCGTCGGCCGGCCGCGGCGCGTTGGAGGATTGGTCGCCGAGTCACCGGGGTAGTAGACACCCCGGTGGTGGAACTCATAGATGATCGCTACGAGTTGCTCGAGGTCATCGCCTCAGGTGGAATGGCATCCGTCTGGCGGGCCCGCGACACCAGGCTGAACCGGGTGGTTGCCCTGAAGCGACCACATCCCGCCGCCGCCGACGACCCCTCTCACCGGCGAATGGAACGCGAGGCGCGGGCGGCGGCCTCGCTCAGTCATCCCAACCTGGTCACGGTCTACGACTACGGACGTGACGATGCCGGCCCTTTCATGGTGATGGAGATGGTGGAGGGGCCCACCCTGGAGGAGATCGCCGGTGATGTCGACCCGGCCGGAGCGGTGGAGATCGGGTCCCGGTTGGCCGATGCCCTGGCCGCCATCCATGCCGCCGGGATCATCCATCGTGACATCAAGCCCGCCAACGTGCTCATGTCGGAGCGTGGCCCACTGCTCACCGACTTCGGGGTGGCTCTTGGTCCTGAGGTGACTTCTGAGATCACCCAACCCGGAAAGGTGGTGGCCACCCCCTCGTATGCCGCCCCCGAGGTGCTCGAGGGCCATCCGCCCTCGGCGGCGTCCGACGTGTACTCGCTCGGATTGGTCATATATGAGCTGGCCAGCCAGGCGCCGATGTCTCCGGGGACCGGCCGACATGGCGAGCTTCCACCGCTGACCGACCCACGCATCGAGTCGGTCCTGCGACCTGCCCTCTCCCCTTCACCCGAGCAGCGTCCGGCGGCGGCGGTTCTCGCCGCCGGTCTGACCGGGTCGTCGCCGACTCTCACCGCCATCACACCGGGTGGTTCGACTCTGATCATGGACCCGGTCACCCCCGCCCAACCGGCAGCCGAGGCCGGTGGCGCCGAGCCACCGCCGGCGAATGGAAGGTTGTGGAGGTGGTCGTTGGTGGCGGCATTGGTCGTATTGGCCATCGTCTTGTCTCTGGCTGGTCGCATCTTCCCCGACCCGGAGACATTGGCCGTGGACGCCACTTCGACGTCGGTTTCCGCATCCTCCACGACCGCCCCTGCGAGCACATCCACCTCCACGTCTCTCACGACCACGACCACGACAGAGGAGGACGTCGCCGCCGCCCGCGACGAGCTGGAGGCGGTCCTGCTCGAACAGCCCCGGTCCGACATCAACCCCTCCCAGGCACGGGACATCATGGAGAAGGTGGACGAGGCGATCGAGGCTGCCGAGAAGGGCGACGGCAAAGAGTCGGCCAAGAAGCTCGAGGAGGCAGCGAAAGACCTGGAGGAGAGGCTGGAAGGGGAGAGGCTGGCCCGGGCCCGGGCGGCGCTGCAGCACCTCGCTGAGCTGCTGGGGGTGTCCTTCGAGGACAAGGACGACGACGACTGAGGCCGACCACCGGAACCGAGGTCGTGGGCCGCGGAGGACCTTTCGCTTCGGGAGGATGGGCTCGAGGCGGTGCTCGGGGGTAATGCTCGCGATTTCATGCGCCGCGTGGAGGACGGGTGAGTTGGCCCCATCCCGAGTCTGACTACCTGGACAGCCAGTCCACGCCGATCCAGGTGTCTCCGTCCCAAATCAGAGGGTTGATCTCGAATTGAGTCAAATGTGACCCGGCCACGCCTCGGCTGACCTGACTGACCAGCCGGGCCAACTCGCCTATATCGGCAGCCGGGGCACCTCGCCACCCGTCGAGGGCTCGACGACCCCGGAGCCCATCGATCATCTCACGGGCACCTTGGACGCCGACGGGGGCGGGGGCGAAGACGACGTCCCGGGTCACTTCGGTGAGCACGCCGCCCATGCCGATCGAGATCAGCGGCCCAAACGATTGATGGCGCACACCGCCCACGATCATCTCGAGACCAGGTCGATAGCGCTGCACCCGCACCGATGCCTCGGGCCACGCCTGCGTAGCGGCCAACTCGAACATGCGGGCACATGCGGTTTCGAGCTCCACGGAGTTGCGAACGTCGAGCACGACACCGCCGACCTCGGTCTTGTGGTCGAGACCCGCCGCCTCGAGTTTGAGGGCTACGGGATAGGACAGTGACTCCGCCGCCGCCCGCGCCTCATCAGGGGTGCCTGCGGACAATCCGTGGTCGAGGGGCAGGCCCCAGGTCTCTGGCGGACCGGGCAACGGCTCGGGCACGTCGACCTCGGTGACCACCCGGGTCAGACCGGCAAGGGCGCCGATGGCCGCCCGGGGATCCTCGGTGACCGGTGCACCGGCCCGACGCAGCGACTCCAGGCCTGCCGCCCCCTGGTCCCCGGCCATCCACAGGTGGATCAGCGGGATCTTCGGGTCGAGGTCGAGGAGGGCCCCGACACGTTGATCGGTGTGGGCCGGGGGATGGGCGGTGGAGACTGCGAGGACCGCGTCGTACTCGCCCGAGCCGGCGAATTGCCCGACGATCTCGGCGAAGCGGTGGGGCCCGCCGATTATCCCGCCCATGTCAAGGGGGTTGTTGGCGGCACCGTGGTCGAGGCCGGAGCCCACCACCGAGACCAGGGAGGGACTGGGGTCTTCGAGACGCAGCCCGACCCGTTCCGCCAGGTCGGCGAGGAGGATGGCGATGCCTCCGGAGTGGGTGACCACTCCGGCCCGGGCGCCCTTGGCAATCCGCGTCTGCGCCATGAGAGCCGCCACCTCGTATGCCTCGGCAGGGGTCTCTGCGACCGTGACACCCAGAGAGTCGAGAACACCATCCAGGATGACCTTGGGTATGGCGAGGGCGCCGGTGTGTGACGTGATCAGACCGCTGCCCTTTCCCCCGGCACCAATCCTGCACACCACCAGGCGTTTGCCTCGCACCTGCGCCGAGCGGACCGCGGCGATGAATGCCTCGCCGTCGCGAACCGTCTCCAGGACCGCCAGGACCACTTCGACCTGGTCGATTCTCGACACTGCCTCGATCGCCTCCCCGAGCTTGATGTCGGCTTCGTTGCCGGTCGAGACCGAGATGGCGATTCCCTCCCCACGCGCTGCGGCCAGGTTGTGGAGATAGCTGCCCATACCTCCGCTCTGAGAGACGATCGCGATCGGCCCGGAGCGAATCTGTTCGACAGGCCGATCCAAACAGGTGAGAAAGCTGGCGGCGAGACCGATGTCGGGACGGATCACGCCACCACTGTTGGGCCCGAGCAGCCTCGTGCCCACAGAGGTGGCGGCGGCGACCAGCTCCTCCTGCAGCTGCGACCCGGGCTCCCCGCGCTCAGCGAACCCGGAGGCAAAGCAGATGACCACTCCGGTCCCGGCGGACTGCCTGACGACGTCGACGACGGCGGCGGCCGGCACCGCGGCAACGACTACGTCGGGGCGATCGGTTAGCTCGGCGACTGTCGCGTGGATGTCGACCCCGTCGATGACGGGGAGCTTGGGGTTGACCCCCCAAACCCGACCCTGAAACCCGATTCGTCTCAGGTGGGCCAGGACCCGCGCCCCATGCTTTCCCGGGTCCGAGGAGAGGCCGGCGATGGCGATGGTGTCCGGGTCGATGAGACGATCCAGGTCGCTCATCGCAACCGAGGGTTCGTGCCGGACCAAACCCCTACGACGCCTTCTTCGGCCAGAAGCGCTAGTTGGGCCTCATCGAGCCCGAGACGCGCGGAGAGGACCGTCATCGTGTGCTCCCCGAGCATCGGGGCCGGGGACCGGGGGCTCTCCCAGTCGCTGAACTTGATCGGGCTCGGCGGATAGCGGACTTCCCCGACGGTCGGGTGCTGATAGGACTGCACCATCCCCCGGGCCAGCACCTGTTCATTGTTGAACACTCCCCCGATGTCGTCGACTGGTGCATTGGGGATGTCGTGATCGTTCAGGGTCACCAGCCACTCGGCCTTCGAACGGGTGGCGAATATGGACTCCAAGGTCGTCACCACGAAGTCCCGGTTGGCCACGCGTGCCGCGTTGTCACGTGTGCGGCGGTCGTCCTTCAGGTCGGGGCGTCCCACTGCGTCGCACAGATTGCGCCAGAACTTCTCCTCTCGGGCGGCGACCACCACGTACCCATCGCTGGCTTGAAACGCCTGCCAGGGGACGATGTGGGCGTGGGCCGTGCCTCTTCTCGTGAGCTGTCTGCCCGTGTTGAGGAAGTCGACCGCGTCGTAGGAGAGCATGGATACCAATGTGTCGAGCATCGCCACGTCGGCATGACGCCCTACACCGTGCAACTCCCTGTCGACCAGGGCGGAGAGCACCGAGACGCACGAATAGATGCCGCCGGCGATGTCGGCGATGGGTATGCCCACCCTGGCCGGGTCGCCGTCCTCGGGGCCGGTGATGTCGACGAGGCCGCTGTAGGCCTGGACCACGAGGTCGAACGCCGCCTTGTCCCGGGCCGGGCCGTACTCACCGAAGCCGGTCACCGAGACGGTGATGATCTTCTCGTTGTGCCTCTTCAGGGTCTGGTGGTCGATCCCGAGCCGGTTCATGACCCCCGGGCGGAAGTTGTCGATGACCGCATCAGCCTGAGCCACCAGGGAGTAGAAGATGTCGAGCCCTCGCTCCTCCTTGAGGTTCAGCACCACACTCTTCTTCCCCCGGTTCATGAAGAGGTGGATCGAGCTCTCGCCGTGGAGGGGGGCGATCGTGGCGTTGCGCGCCGTATCGCCCGAGGGCGGCTCGATCTTGATCACCTCGGCGCCCATGTCGGCGAGGATCACTCCCCCGAAGCTCCCTGCGATCACCTGACCCAACTCGAGGACCGTCACCCCCGAGAGCATTCCCCCAGTCGATGTGCTCACGTCTCCATCTGTCCAGCGCCGGCCGCGGCCTCTGCCCTGGCGATGATCGTCCTGGCCACCCGGGCGACGGCGTAGTCGACCATCTTGCCGTCGACGGCGATCGAGGCCCTGCCTGCCGCCTCGGCCTCCTCGAAGGCGGCGAGGACCTTTCTTTGATACTCGACCGTCTCGGCCGAGGGGGTGAACACGTCGTTGATGACCGGAATCTGGCCGGGGTGGATGGCCACCTTGCCCACGTATCCCAAGGTGCGGGCGACCTCGGCCTCCACACGCAATGCGTCGTTGTTGCGAAAGTCCATGAACACGGCCTCCATCGGATAGGGGACGCCCGCAGCGCGTGCCGCCAACAACACCTCGGAGCGGGCATGCATCAACCCGGTGCCCTCTGGTGTCCACTCGGTTCCAAGATCGGCGACGAGGTCCCCCTGCTCGCCCCCACCGAACATCACGCACTCCACCCGGGGACTCGCCGCGGCGATCTCGAAGGTGAGTCTCACGCCGAGAGCGGATTCGATCAGCGGGATGATGCAGATCGCACCTTGCGGCCGACCGTGGGTTCGCTCGCTGACCGTCAGCGCCCCATCGATCTGGCTGATGACTGCGGGGCTCTCCGCCTTGGGGAGGATCAGCCCGACGACATCGGCCGCACCGACCGCGACGACGTCGTCCCAGAACTGGGGGGTGTCGGCGGCGTTGGTGCGCGCGTAGTAGGGGACCGCTGCTGCGGGGAGATTCGCCAGGTTCTCCCTGGCGCGTGCTTTGTTGTCGGTCGAAACCGCGTCTTCGAGGTCCACGATCACGGCATCTGTACCGGAGCGGCCGGCCTTCTCCAGCATGTCGAGACGATCACCGGGCGTGAACAGCATCGAACGCACCGGCCTCATCTCATCTCCGTCCACCGATCAAGTGTGTCGACTTCTCTATTCCCGGGCTCGGATCTCGTCGAGATCGACGACGGTACCCCGGGTCGCACTGTGCACGATCCCCTCGAGGATGACGGTTGCCTCCAGCGCCTCGGCGCCGCCGGTCTCTGGAGCCTCCCCTTTGCGGATGTTGGACACGAACTCCTCGAGCTGGTCTTGCACGGTGTCGAGCGTCTCGATCTCGTGCTCGACCCAGTCCTTCGATCCCACCTCCTGGGTGAGGAAACGCTCTCCATCCTTGTCGTTGCAGGCCGCTCCCTCGGTGCCCCACACCGCGGTCCGCGCGATGTCCGGGACGACCATGCTCGTGCCCAGGAAGGCGAGTGGCCCGTCGTGAAACTCGATGGTGGCGGTGGTGACGTCGTCGAGCTTGCTCACTCCGATGATCTGCTTGCTGAAGGCGGCCACCCTTGCTGCCCTGCCCAGCAGGTAGTTGAGGTTGTCGGCCATGTGGACGCCAAGGCCGGTCATGCCCCCCGCCGGGCTCTCGACCGGCTCTGCGCGCCATCCCGACCTCGGGTTCAGCCCCTTGGGGTAGGAGAGGTTGGCCTCGGCGTAGTGGATCACGCCGAGATCCCCGTTGTCGACCATCTCCCTGAGGCGGCGGTTGGCCGGTTGTCGGCGACGATTGTGGCCCACCTGGAGCACGACGCCTGCCGTCTCGGCGGCGGCAATGGCGCGCTTGGCTTCGGCGACGTCCAGCGTGAACGGCTTGTCTACGAAAACGTGCTTGCCGGCTGCGGACGCCTCTACCACCAGATCGGCGTGGGTGGAGTGAGGGGTCGCCACGATGACCGCTTCGACCTCGGGGTCGGAGAGCAACTCGTCCAACGACCCCGCTGTCCTACAGCCATGCTTCTCGGCGAACTCATCTCTGGTCTCCTCGGTGCGGGCGAAACAGGAGACGATCTCGATCCCCGCGGTTTCGGCCTTGTCGGCGAGGGTTCCTCCCCACCACCCGAGCCCGATCGATCCGACACGTAGGGGCACCATTCTCCGTCCTTTCCGCGATGCGACCATGTTCCCGGAGGCCGAACCCAGGGTCGCTTGACCGTATTGGTGATAGTCGGTATTTTACATAGTGCAGAACAGGGGCCCAAACCCAGACGTCTGCGACGACTCTTGGTCTACCAAATCGGTACCGAGACGGGAGGAGAGCAAGTGCAAACACTGAACTGGCGACGCAAACGAGGTTCGGGAGGGTCCTCAGGTCGTTTCTCGACGGCCATGGCTCTGTTGGTGATTCTGGCGTTGGTGGCCGCGGCATGCGGGGGTGATGGTGACACCACCGACACCACCGCGGACGGTGGGACCGATACCACCGCCGACCCCGGGACCGACACGACGTCCGGCGAGGAGCCGATGGAGGACGTCGAGCTCCTGGTGTGGGTGACCCGCCCCTATTACATCCCGCCTGATGACTTCGCGAGCTTCACCGAGGCCACGGGCATCACGGTGACCTATGACGTCCAGGCGAACGACGACATTTTCCAGCAACTGCTGACCAGGGTCGATGCCGGCCAGCCGTTGCCCGACGTCCTGGGTGCCGAGGACGCGTTCTTGATCGAGGCCTACGTCGAGGCCGGCTTGATCGAGTCGCACGACGAGATCGCCGCCACCTGGGAAGCGGAGGACCCGGATCAATACGGGTTGCTGCTCCCACTGGCCTGGGACGAGACCTCACTCGATGGTGTCAAGTACGGCCTGTCGGTGACGGCCAACTTCGACGTCCTCTACTACAACCCGGAATGGCTCGATGAGGCCGGTGTCACCGTTCCCTTCGAGTCACTCGACGCGGTGCTCGAAGGGTTGCGCGCCATGAAGGCATCCCGGCCCGACGAGATCCCGTTCACGGTGCAGGCGATCGCCGGACAGGGTGTCACCACGTTGAAGACGATGCTGGCCGCGGCGGGCGCTCCGTTCGACGGTGCGGTGCCCGACCTGACATCCGATGGTGGGATCTACACGATCAACTGGTTCCTCCAGGCCGCCCAAGAGGAACTGCTCCCGCCTGAGGCCATCGCCTGGGGTGAGGACGAGTCCCGTGGCGCATTCGTGTCCCGCGCAGCGGGGATGATCCTCGACGGGTTCACCACTGCCGGAGACTTCAACGAGGCCACCGATTTCGACTACCCGGACCAGTGGGACCTGACCCCGGTTCCCCTGTCGCAATCTGGTGGAGGCGACGACGGCGTTGCTCTCTCCGCCGCCCGGACCTGGGCCGTACTGGCGGGCACCGAGCATCCCGACGAGGCCGCCCTGGCGCTGAGGTACATCGCCGAGACCCAGAATCTCATCGAGGCCGCCGGCAATGGTTCGGTCCCGATGAGGCAGACCGAGGCCATCGAGAGCCCGGATCTGCTCACCATCTGGCCGTTCTTCAACGAGGACCTGAAAGAGGCCTACCTGGGCAGCTCCCCGACACCGGCCGGCCCCAACGCGGGTGAGGTCGAGGCGATCCTCGAGCAGATGTTCGGCGAGATCGTCGTCGGCACCGACAAGACAGCTGAGGAGCTGGCAGCCGAGTATCAGCCACTGCTCGACGCATCCTGACCGATAGCGACGGTGCCACGTAACCTGCGAGCACCGAAATGCGATGGAGCGCTCCTGTACCCGAGAGGGCACAGGAGCGCTCTCCTGATCTCAACGGGTCCCACGGGATAGACGATTGACCGCGACCACGGCGCCCAAGCAGAAGAGAACCAGCCGTCGTTGGTGGAAGCGGAGCCCGACGCCGTCCGGCCCGAGCAATCAGTTCCTCATCGGGCAGAGCAAGGCGACTCCCTACCTGTTCTCTCTGCCGTCGATCGTCCTGGTCGCCGCCATTCTCGGCTTCCCCGTCCTCTATGGGGCTTGGCAGAGCCTCTACAGACGGGAGCGGCTGGGCTCTCCACTCGAGTATGTCGGAGCTCAGAACTACGCCGACATGTTCTCCTCGGATGCGTTTTGGCACTCGATGAATCGGACGGCCGTGTTCGTGTTCGGGTCTCTGGTTGTCGGGACGTCGCTCGGCCTGTTCTTCGCCTTTGCGCTGTTTCGAGTGGTGCAGCGTCTCCGATTCCTCAGAGCCGTCACGGTTGCCCCCTACATCATCTCCAATGTCGCCGCCGCGGTCATGTTCCGCATCATGTTCAACGGCCAGTTCGGGGTGCTCAACCAGGTCATCGAGTTCTTCGGGCTGGATGGCCCCTCATGGTTGGCGGACCCGGCCCTGGCCATGGTGGTGGTGATCTTCACCCAGGTGTGGACCGACCTCCCGTTGACCATTCTGCTGCTCCTCGGAGGTCTGATGACCATCGACAAGGCGTACCTCGATGCCAGTCTCGTCGACGGAGCCACCGGCTGGACCCGCGCCCGCTTCGTGACCATTCCGTTGCTGGCCCCCCAGATCCTGATCAGCACCGTGTGGCTCAGCTACTCGACGTTGACCGGCCTCGGTGTCGTCCTCGCCCTCACCGGCGGCGGTCCGCTCAAGGCGACACAGACCATGGCGATGGAGATGTACACGGTCGCCTTCCGCAACCTCGAGTTCAACCAGGCCCTGGCCATCGCCACCTTCATCCTGGTGCTCAATGCAGTCCTGACCCTGGCCTACGTCGGGATCGGCCGTCGATACGACTATGAGCAATGACTGATCGCGAAACTCGGAAAGACCCGCCCCTCAGCCGCTCGACAGCTCGGGCGGCGGCCGCCGTCGTGGGGCGCCCGCCCCAACCGGAGCACACCGCGCGCTCTCGCACTCGCCGGGTGCTCCGCAAGGTCCTGCTGACCCTTCCCCTCGTCGCTTTGGTGCTGTGGACGATCACACCGTTCCTGGTGACGATCTCGGTGTCGTTCAAGGAAAAGGCTGCGGTCTTCGCTCAACCGGGTCTGATCCCGGCGAGCCCCAACCTCGACGCCTATAAGGCGGTGCTCTCCAGCGACAGCTTCACCTCGTCGCTGATGAACTCGGTGATCATCGGAGTGGGCACGACCGTGCTCACCATCGTGATCGGAGTGCCGGCCGCCTACGCCTTCGCCCGGTTCAACTTCAGGGGTCGTCATCTCCTCTTGCTGTTCACCCTCCTCCCCCGTCTGGTGCCCAGTCTCGGAATCATGATCCCGATCTACCGTCTTGCCGTCGCTCTGGGCGCCCTGGACAGTCGTCTCACCCTCATCGTGGTCTACACCGGGATGCTGTTGCCTCTTGCGGTGTGGCTCATGGTCGGTTTCTTCCAACAGATCCCCCGCGATATCGAAGAAGCGGCCAATGTCGACGGTGCCAGTCTCTGGGGACGTCTCCGCTACATAGTCGCCCCACTCGCCGCCCCGGCAATGATCACGATCGGTGTCCTCGCCTTCCGCGAGGCCTGGAACGAGTTCACCCTGGTCCTGGTGCTCACCAGCACTCCGGGCAAACGGACCTTGCCTTACGAGCTCTACCTGATGCAGGGCATCGAGGGCATCGCCAACTTCCCGGGGGAGGCCGCCTTCACGCTGCTCACGGTGCTGCCCTTCATCCTCGTCTACACCCGCGTCGAGAAATACGTCGTGGCCGGTCTCCTCTCCGGCTCGGGCAAGTGAGTCGGGCTCCGCGCCTCCACCACCCTCCCCGAGCGTGACTAGAGATCGTTTGTCGACCGTCGCCACTCGGGCTAGACCAACAGCCTCTCTTCGTACTCCACACGGGAGAGGAGATGAGGCTCGGCATCGGTGACGAGCACCATGTCCTCGATGCGAACGCCTCCTCCTCCGCGGACACCGGGCACCCATACCAGTGGCTCGACGGCGAAGACCATGTTGGGTTGGAACTCGTAGGTGGTGGAGCCGGGCAGGGTCTCCCCGATGTAGGGCGGCTCATTGGCACCCATGCCGATGCCGTGCCCGATGAACAGGCTGAACAGGTGATCTTCGAAGCCGTGTTCTCCGATCTTGGCGATGATGGCGTCGGCGCAGTCCTGGTTGGTGAACCCGGGCCGCATCTTCTCGATGCCGGCCATGAGGCCCTCGTACACCGCCGTGTAGATCTTCTGCTGCATCTTGTTGGGTCGTCCCACGATGGTCGTCCGCCCGATGTCGGCGAAGTACCCGTTCCACATCGCACCGATGTCGATGAAGCACAGATCCTGGTTCCGGATGATCTTGTCGGTGGCGAGACGATGCGGTGGGGACATGTGCTCACCGGAGGCGACGAAGGGTGTTATGACGTGGGCCATCTCACCGCCGAGAAGGAATAGGGTCTGCATGGCGTCGGCAGCCACCTCCAGCTCGCGTCGCCCCGCCCGGGTCTCGTCGAGCGCCCTCTGCGTCACCGAGTCGCCGATGGCGCATGCCTCTTCGATCACAGCGACCTCGAGATCGGTCTTGACCCAGCGCGCTTGCTGCATGATGGTGTCACCATCGACGAGCTCGAGATCGGGGAGGTGATCGCCGAGGGCGTGGATGAACGAGATGTTGGCCTGGTCCACGCCGAGCCGACCATCATCGAGACCCTTCTCCCGGAGCAATGGAGTCAAGATGTCGGTGACGAATCCGTCGACCAGTTCCCGCTGCTCCATGATGGGGACGGCGTGTGCCTCGCCGATCCAGCTCATCCCGAATCGCGCTTTGTCGATCTCTCCGCCGGAGCCGAGAAGGATGGGGTCTTGGTCGGCGGTGAGGAGTGATCCGTTCAGAGATGTCGTCTTCCCGGCGATGAGCTGGGCGCGGAGGGAGGTGAGGTAACGGACGTTCTCGTCCTTCCAGACCAATAACCCGTCCGCCGCCGAATCCTCGAGGGCAGCCTGGGTCTTGGCCACCCGCTGACGGCGCAACTGGTCGAAGTCGTAGCGATCCTCCCAGTCGACGGCGAAGGGGCCCTTGGCGTACCTAGAAATGTCGTCTCCTCACTCCCAATGGCAGCGGTCGCCACGATAAGGGGTCGAGGCATTGTGCCCGCGGTACCCTGTCGTCTATAGTAGGTAGAGTACAGAACCCAGCAGGGGTTTGACGAATCCCGCATACCAAACGTGACCGCTCCGTCACCTGTGTCCGGCCTCCAGACGGACAGTGACGTCTCCCAACGGGAAAGGGGAATCGAATGACCAGTGGAGACCGACTCAGCCTGGTCGCGGCTTCGGTTTCCCGTCGGGTGACCGCGGTGGACATGGTGCGCGACACCTTGCGCTCAGCCATCCTGCGCGGTGATCTCCCCGGTGATGCCCGTCTGATCCAAACCGAGATAGCCAGTCAGCTGGGGGTGAGCACCACCCCCGTGCGCGAGGCGATGCGTGACCTCGCCAGTGACGGGCTCATCACCCTCGACACTCACCGCATCGGGACGGTGCGAAGACCCGATTGGGACGAGATGGCCGAGATCGTCGAGATTCGCCGCAACCTGGAGCGCATCGCCATCCAACGGGCGATGGACAACATCACGGACCAGGACATGAACCTGGCTCGCCGGCTGGCCGAGGAGCTGTCCGAGGAGGAGGATCTGGGCTCATGGGTGCAGAAGAACGGTGAGTTCCACTGCATCTTCCACCGCGCCACCGGCACCAGCCGTCTCGCCGGGATCCTCGTCTCACTGGAGGGGGCCGGGGGCATGTTCGTCGCCCAGGCGCAGCGACTGCGCCCTGAGATCCGCGAAAGAGCCGTCAGGGATCACTTCGCGCTCTTGGATGCCTACCAGGTGAAAGATCCGGACGCCGCCTTCGCCATCCAGTATGAGCACATCAGCCTCCCCCTCCAGGGGTCGGCCTTGTGAACCAGCCGTGAGGCTGGTCCGGTTGCCACACCAGCCAGTCCGCGGATCGAGAGGAGACGGGCCGGGATGCCGGTCATCGACCTACACGCCCACGTGACCCCGGAGCGCTATAAGCGATCGATCGCGCAGCGAGGTGACTGGCACGGTCTCGACTCGACGGCCGGTGAGCTCGACAGGGGTGGTTTCGCCCGTCCCCTCTCACACCGGCTCGAGGAGATGGACCGATTCGGTGTCGACATGCAGCTGGTCACCCCGACGGTCGGCTTCTACCAATACGACAACGACCTCGAGGTCACCAAGCTGATCCACCGCGAGTGCAACGACGAGATCCATGAGATGACCAGCGAGCACCCCGACCGTTTTCTCGGAATGGCCATGGTCCCGATGCAGGACATCGGGAGCGCCATCTCCGAGTTGGAGCGAGCGATGCGTGATCTCGGGTTCAAGGGCGCCATCATCAACGATCACGTCGCCGGTGTCCCCTACGACGATCCGAGATTCACCCCGTTCTTCGCCGCAGCCCAGGACCTGGGGGCGCTCCTCTTCTTCCACCAGGGGGGAGAGACCATCACCACTACGCGCAATCCCAGATACAAGCTGCCCAACGCCGTGGGCAACCTCACCGAGAGGACCATGGTCTTCGCCACGCTCATCTTCGGAGGTGTCCTCGACCACTTCCCGGATCTGAGGCTGCTCCTCGGCCATGGAGGCGGCTACGCCCCCTATGGCGTCGCCCGGATGGACAAGGTGGCCGGAGCACTGCCGGGGGACTTCGACGGGGCCATGAACCCGCCTTTCGGGCCCGACGACGGGTTCAGCAACGAGAAGCCACCGAGCGAATACCTCGACCGCTTCTACTACGACTGCTGCACCTACAGCGGGCCGGTGCTCCGCTTTCTGGTCGACACCGTCGGCATCGAACGAGTCGTCTTGGGGACCGACTACCCGGCCCCGATGTTCCTCCACGACCCGGTCAACTGGGTGCGGGGGCTCCCCGAGCTGACCGAAACCGAGAAGGATGCCATCCTCGTGGGCAACTCCAACAGACTGCTCGGGGTCTGAGCCGCCGGTCTACCCGGACAGGCCGTCTTCGACGCCAAAGCGGGAGGCCAGCGCCCGGAGTTGGGCAAGCAGCTCGTCGGGCACGACGATGCCGTCGCGACGTTGCTCCGCCTCGAGACGATCGAGATCCTCACCGGGGATGTGCACGGCTCCGGGTGCGCCCGCGGAGCGGAGCTGGCGGACCTGGTCGTCCATGGCCGACTCGAAAGCGCCGATGTCCCTGAAGAGGTCGGGGCGCATGACGAAGATCGCCTGGCCGGTGTTGGCCGGGACATCGGCGACGGCGCGATGATCGAGCACCTCGGAGCCGAAGGCGGCGTCGTTGAGGACGCCGGCGAGGAGACCGATCGCCATGGTCAGCCCGGACCCCTTGTAGCCCCCGATGGGAACGAGGAACCCCTCGTCGGCGCGAGCCGGGTCGGTGATCGGGTTCCCTTCCCGGTCCTGGACCCACCCCACGGGCAAGTCCTCGCCTCGCTGCGCCAGGACCTTGATGGTCCCGTGTGAGGCCACCGTGGTGGCGATGTCGAGCTGAAATGCCGGCTCGTCGCCGGCGGGTATGGCGATCGAGATCGGGTTGGTGCCGAGGATGGCGGTGTGGCCGCCCCATGGAGGCATGACATTGGCGCTTGCCACCGCGACGTAGATGGCGATGAGGTCTCGCTCCAGAGCCATCGCGGTGTAAACGCCCCCTGCCCCGGCGTGGTTGGAGTGCACCGTCCCCACCCAGGCCATGCCGATGGCTCCTGCCTTCTCTATCGCCAGCCGGGTGGCTTCGGTCATCACCACCTGCCCGAGGCCGTTGTCGCCGTCGACCAGCCCGCTGACCGGCGTGGATCGGCGAATGGTGATACTCGGTCTGGCGTTGATCCCGCCTCGCTCGAGACGGGTCACATACTGAGGGACCCGGATCAGGCCATGGCCGGTGCGGCCCCGGAGATCGGCCTCGAGGAGACGCTGGGAGGTGATGTCCGCGTGTGCCGAAGGGACATCGAGAGCGGTGAAGACCGAGACGACGAAGTCGTGGAGACGTTCGACCGGGAGCTTCACTGTTCGAACTGGTCGACCGTCTCGCCGGTGTCGGCGAAGGTCCGGGTCACATGGGTGCTGCCGTAGACCCAGAGGATCCGCATGATCGACGATCCCGTGTTCACGAACCGGTGGTACTCCCCGGGCGGGATCTGTGTGGTGTCGTAGGGGCGGGCAGGTAGCTCCTCACCGTTGAGCACCGCGATGCCTTCCCCTTCGAGCACCGTGACCTGCTCGATGGTGTTGTGACTGTGGAGTCGGATGCCGGCCCCAGGGGGGAAACTGGTCACTCCCATGCTGAACGCCTGCCCCTCCAACGGTTTTGGGGTGAGCCTGACACTCTCGATGCCGTCGCCGCGGGCTAGGGGTTCGGCGTCGGCGAACCTGATCAACTCTGCCAATCTCGACCTCCAGTCGTCATGCCATGAACCTGCCCCCGTTGACCGAGAGCGTCTGCCCCGTCATGAACCCTGCCTGGGACGAGGCGAGGAAGACCACCCAGGCCGCGACCTCCTCCGGGGTCTGGTATCTCCCCAGGGGGATGGACTCGGCAGTTGCCCTCAGCTCGACTTCGTCGCGGAGCCGCCTGATCCGATCCGTGAGCACTGCCGACGGGGCCACCGCGTTGACGGTGAAGCCTTCCCCCGCCAATTCGGCGGCCATCACCCTGGTCAGGGCGTGGACGGCTGCTTTGGCTGCGGCGTAGGGAGGCGAGGTGCTCCACCCTGCGATCTGTCCTGCCAGCGACCCGATGTTGACGATCCGGGGCTCCCGGGACCTGCGTAACAGTGGGAGCAGCTTCTTCGAGACGAGAAAGACGGATGTGAGGTTGAGGTCGATGGTTCGACGCCACTCTTCCGTGCTGACCTCCTCGAGCGCCAGCCGGCTGGGAAAGCCACCTGCATTGTTGACCAGGACGTCGATCTGACCCGATCGGGTTTCGATCCGCCCCGCCGCCGCCCCGATCTCATCCTCGGAGGTGACGTCACATCGAACGAACTCCGAGTTGGGTAGCTGCGCGCTCACCTTGCGGCCCTCTTCCTCCTCGATGTCGAGGAGGTAGACGAAATCGCCCACTGAGGCGAGACCTCTCACAACAGCCCGGCCGATGCCCAGCGACCCGCCGGTGACGACCGAGACCCGTGTTGTGCCGTCACTCACGTCGCTGCCATGTCGAAGAGCTCTTCGGGAACCAGGGCACGCGCCATCTCTATCGCAGCCGCCGATGCCACACGGAACTCGTCTCGCTCGGCTGGGTCGAGGTCGACGAATTCGACCCCCTGCCCTTCGAATCGCCTGCGGAGCTCTTCCTCGAGCCCTCTGGCCTCTCTCCGCTGCACGTCGACCGCAGCCGCGGCCGCTCTGTGCACGATCTCACGCAGCTCGGTCGACATCTCCTCGAGCACCGTCCGGTTGGACCACAGACCCCGAGCTCCATAGAGATGGCCGGTCATGGTGATGAATCGGTGCACTCTGTCGACGCCGTATGCCGCGGTGTTTGCCAGCGGGTTCTCCTGGGCGTCGACCTCGAGATTGGAGATGATTCTGATGGCCTCGCTGAGCTCGACCGCCACCGGTGTCGCCCCCCAGCATCTGATCAGCTCCTCGTGGATCTGGTTGGGCTGCATGCGAACGGTCATCCCATGACAGTCGACGGGAGACCGGACCGGGCGGAGCCGGTTGGTGAAATGCCTGAAGCCGTTGTCCCAGAATCCGAGCACCTCGAAGCCGGTGGACGAGCGGACCGCCTCGGCGAGCACGGTTCCGAGCGGGCCGTCGAGGGCGCGGTGGGCATGCTCGAGGTCCTCGAAGAGGAACGGCGTCTCGATGACGTTCAGCTCGGGGACCCGTTCTCCCAGGTAACTCGACGAGAAGTAGCAGAAGAACATCGCTCCGGATTCCACCAGGTCGAACAGGTCGGTGTTGGGGCGGCCTTCATCCATGATGTTCCAGGTGATCCGCACGGTGACGTCGCCATTGGTCGCTGCCTCCACCATGTCCCGAAAGGTGCCCAAACCCCGTCCGTGGGCGCTTTCCTCGGGCCCATAGCCCCCGATCCACAGTTCTCGTTGGCTCATCGGGGAGGGGTGTCAACCAGGGAGAGACGGTCTGCCATCGATCGTATAGTATGCACAATCAGTCTGCCGGCAAGGAGAAGAGCGACATGGCCGAGGAGCCGTGGAAGAGTGACAAGTGGTTCTCGAGCCCATGGAACTACCTACCGGAGGTCACTGCCGACTTTGCCTTCCCCGACCAGGTCACCATCCACGATGTGACGCTTCGTGACGGCGAACAACAGGCCGGGGTCGAATTCACGGCCGACGACAAGATGAGAATCGCCGAGGCCCTCGCCGGAGCAGGCATTCATCGCATCGAAGCCGGTCTTCCTGCGGTGTCGCCGGCCGACAAGACGGCGATCGAGCGGATGGTCGCCGCCGACCTCCCCGCGGAGATCTACGCGTTCAGCCGCTGCATGGTCTCCGACGTCGAGCTGGCCCTCGATTGTGGTGTCAGCGGAGTCGTCATGGAGGTCCCGGCGAGTCACCACCTCATCGAGAAGGCTTACAAATGGCCCGTCGAGAAGGCCATCGAGGCTTCGGTAGAGGCCACCAAGTACGCCCACGAAAACGGTCTCGAGGTCACCTTCTTCCCGATCGATGCCACCCGGTCGACCATGACTCAGCTGCTCGACGATCTCGAGGCGGTGGCTACCGACGGCCACGTCGACAAGATCGCCCTGGTGGACACCTTCGGGGTGACCTCTCCACACGCCATCCGCTACTACACCCAACGGGTCAAGGCTCGTCTCGACGTGCCGCTGGAGACCCATTTCCACATGGACTTCGGCATGGGGGTCGCCAACAGCATCCTCGCCGTCGCCGAAGGCGCCTCGGTCATCCACACCACCGTCAGCGGGATCGGTGAACGTGCCGGTAATGCCCCGACCGAGGAGACCGTGCTGGCCCTGTTGACGATGTACGGCATCGACACCGGCATCAAGACGGAGAAGTTCACCGAGATCGCCCGTCTGGTGGCCGAGCTCTCCGGTGTCCAGCAGCCAGCGAACCGCCCCGTCACCGGTGACATGTTGTACAAGGTCGAATCTGGGATCATCGCCACCTGGGTGAACAATGTGGGTGACGAGCTCCTGGAGCCTTTCCCGTATCGTCCGGAACTGGTCGGTCAGGCCGACCCGGAGATCGTGCTCGGGAAAGGCTCGGGACTGGACTCGGTGGCGATCTGGCTGGGCAGAAACGGTGTCTATGACGCCGAGACAAAGCAGATCGAGGCGATACTCGCCGAGGTCAAGGGCAAGTCGCTGGCCAAGAAAGGGCTGTTGGACAACGATGAGTTCCTGGACATCGTCCGGGAAGTGATCCCAGACAAGCTGGGCTAGGCAATCCGAGGGAGACACCGATACCCATGAGAGAAGCGTTCTTCACGCTGAGCACCGACTGGAAAGAGGGCATCAACTGGGCCAACGTGAGGGAGTGGCGGCTCAAGAGGGCCCACGAGGCCATGGAGCGACACGGGCTCGGGGCGATGCTGCTGTTCTACGACGAGAACATGCGGTATGTCTCATCCACGCTCACTCCTGGGTGGAACCGGCTGAAGCCCGGTCTGCGTTACGTGGTGCTGCCCCGTGCCAAGAAGCCGATCGTCTACGAGCAGGGAGACATCGGCTTTCATCTCGAGGTCCACAACCCCTGGATACCGAAAGAGAACATCCGATACTCCTACGCCTGGATCAAAGGCGCCGTCGGTCCCGCCGCCGACCAGCAGGTCAACAAATTCGTCGACGCTCTCATGAACGACCTCGAAGCGGCTGGTGTCGAAGATGAGCCGCTGGGCGTGGACTTCATCGACATCAACCTCATCAGGGAGTTCGAGAAACGGGGGATCACCTGGACCGACGGCATGTCACCGATGATGGAGGCCCGCGCCATCAAGAGCCCCGACGAGATCAAGGCGTTCCAGATCGTCGGGGCGATCTGCGATTACGTCCACTACGAGATCACCAACTTCATCAAGCCGGGTCTCACCGAGAACGAGGTCGCCGCATTCGGTTTCGAGAGGCTCTACTCCATCCCGGGAATGGAGGACGTCGAGGACGTGATCGTGTCCTCGGGCCCTAATGCCTGGCCCAACTGGCGCAACTTCTCCGACCGGATGATCAGACCCGGTGAGCTGGTGATCATCGACCTGGCCGCGCTGACCTGGAACGGGTTCAAATCGTGTGTCTACCGCACCTATTGCGTAGGCGGGGAGCCGACAGACGAGCACAAGGAGACCTACGACCTCGCCCACAAGTGGCTGTGGGACTCCATCGAGGCCACCAAACCAGGGGTCACCACTGCCGATGTCGCCTCGAAGTGGCCCTCCGCGAAGGAGGTGTGGGGTTACGAGGAGGAAGACCAGGCTGCCGCCAACTTCTGGGGTCACGGTCTGGGTCTTGCCCAGTACGACCCCCCGGTCATCTCCCGGATCTGGTCCCTGGATTATCCCGTGGAGATCCAGCCCGGCATGACCTTCGCCCTGGAGACCCAGCACGGCAAGCTGCACGATCATGGTGTCCGGCTCGAGGAGATGCTCTACGTGACCGACACCGGCATCGAGATGGTGTCCACCTACGCCAGCCACGAGATCATCGCGGTCACGTGATCCGGGGTTGATCGCCGACCTCGACGAGGAGGTCGCCCTCGACCCCGGCCGGGTCGGTGCCAAGGCTGCCGTCCTGGCCCGAGCCCGCCGGGCCGGGGTCACGGGGGTGCTGCCCGGATTCGTGGTCGAGTCCTCCGCCTCGCTCCGACACATGGAGGTCGGCGCCGGGGCCCTGCAGTCACGCGGGTCGGGAGGTGCTCGTCTCGCCATGATCGCCGAGCCGGCCCCGGAGGCCGGGCGCATCGAAGCCGCGGGGGAGGCGCTGGGGACATCCCTGGTCGCCCGGTCGTCCACCCGGCTCGAGACCGCCGGGGAGTGGGCCGGGGCTTTCACCTCCTATCTGGACATCGCGCCCGAAGAGTTGCCCAGGGCCGTGGTGGGCTGCTGGGCATCCGCATTCTCGGTCGACGCACTCGGCCGCCAGGAGGCAGCCGGGTTGGTGCCTGGCTCGATCGCGATGGCGGTCCTCGTGCAGCCCGCCATCAGCCCGAGCGCGGGAGGCGTCGCCGAGCTCGATGCCGACGGAACGGTGGTCGTCGGCGCGGTGGCCGGGTCCCCCGTCCCCTTGTTGCAGGGCTGGGAGAGAGGGTCCAGTGCGAGGTGGGCCCACTCGAAGGGGTGGGAAGGCGGCGAGGCAATCGATCTGATCGGGGTGGGGAGCCTCGACGCCTTGCGCGCAGTGCTCGAGGACACTTCGGCACGTTTCGGCGTGAATCGTCTCGAGTGGGCCTTGGACGAGGGATTGTGGATCCTGCAACTCGGCACCATGGCGCGACCCGGCGCCGCGGCCGCTCGAGCCCGACCTTCGACGACCCCCGACCTGATCCCGACGGTGCAAGCCATCATGACCGCGCCCGGTGTCTTGGGCAGCGAACTGGTGTTGCCCTGGGCGCTGGCCGGGATGCCCGGGATGGGCCCACCGCGACGGGTCGGCGGTGACGACCTCGTCGATCGGGCATTGGAGATGAGCGGGAGGCTCACATCCCGGGTTTGGGACATGCCTGCTGAGACGGCAAGCCGAGAAGCCAGGAAGTGTTTTCGACGGCTCCGCGGCCCCGACCCGGCAGCAGAGATCGCGACGATCCGCGGATTGAATCGGCCGGATCGGGACCAAGCGTCGCATCTTCTGTCCCTCATTCAGGAGATGGGGACACGGTTGGCCGAGTGGGGAGTGATCCCCGAGGGGCGGTCGGTCTGGCACTTGTCCCCGGCGGAGCTGACGAGGGGCCTCGGAGGAGAGATTGTTGCCGCGCCTGGCCGGGTCGGCGTGGGCCATTGGGAGCCTTTGGTGGCAGCCGTGGTGCTCGATCACGGGTCCATCAATCGCGGCACCCCGGCGGCCGGCGGTATCGGGGCCGGTGTCAGGTTCCATGTCGACCACACCGCAATGGTGAGCAAGCCACCGCAGCGCGCCGTCATCACCGCTCCCCATGCGCTGCCCAACCTCTCCCAGCTGGTCTGGGATGCGGCGGGCCTGGTCACCCATGGCGGGAGCGCCTCCGCCCACCTGTTCGAGTCGGCGAGATCTCTGGGCGTGCCTGCCGTGTGTGGGGTGGACCCCGGGGCCGATCACGATCAGATCATCGCGGTCGACGGCTACTCGGGTCTGGTGGCCACCCTCCCGCTGTCATCCGACCCATGAGACCTTGGTGCTCGAGACACTCGACAGAGCTCGAGCCATCTCGCGCATCGCCGCAGATCGGTTCCTTCGCGTGCGTCCGGGCCCGTAGAATGCGGTCTGCAGGTCAGCTTCCCGCCGGGCCCGTCATCTGCCATTCGGCCGACGACCGACGAGCCCGCTCGGGCGAGGCCGCGGGAAGGTGATCATTGAGACGTCTTCGCAACTTCACCCGGCTGGCCGTCGTCGATGTCCGTCCTCTGCAGGAGGTCGTCGGTTATAGATGGCTCTTCGTCGGGATGCTCGCCACCCAGATCGGCCGTCAGCTGACGGTGGTGGCCGTGCCGGTCCAGGTGTTCCAGCTGACCGGTTCCACCCTGCTGGTCGGGTTGCTCGGCCTGGCCCAGCTCGTCCCATTGCTGGCGGTGTCGCTCCTCGGTGGTTCGCTCGCCGATGCCGTGGACCGTCGCCGTCTCCTCGCCTGGTCCCAGTTCGTCCTGGCGCTGACCGCATTCGGGCTGCTCTGGAACTCACTCACCCCGGCGCCTGCGGTGTGGCCGCTCTTCGTCCTCAGCGCGGCGAACGCGGGGATCTCCGCCATCGACGGTCCGGCACGTCAGGCTCTGCTGCCGAGCTTGGTGGGGCGTGGCCTGTTTCCCGCGGCGCTCGCCCTCAACCAGACCTTGGTCAACACGGCCAAGGCCGCGGTGCCGGCTTTGGCGGGTCTGCTCATCGCCACCGCAGGCCTTCCCTTCACCTTCGCCGCGGAGATGGTCATGTTCGTCGTCAGTGGGCTCCTCCTCGGGCGGATACCCGAGGTGTCTCTCGAAGGCGAGAGACGGAAGTTCGGCCTCGCGTCGATCGCCGAGGGCTTCCGGTTCCTCCGCCCCCGCCGGATCATCCAGGCAGCCTTCCTGCTCGATCTGAGCGCCATGGTGTTCGGCATGCCCACCGCCTTGTTCCCCGCGATCGGCACCGAGCTGCTCGGAGGCGACGCCTTCACCGTCGGGCTCCTCTACTCGGCCCCAGGGATCGGAGCGTTGCTGGCCGCCCTCACCTCGGGCTGGGTATCCCTGGTGCGGCGTCAGGGTGTGGCCGTGGTGGTGGCGATCGTCGGATGGGGCCTGTCGATCACCATCTTCGGCTTCAGCAACTCCCTGGCGCTCAGCCTCGTCATGCTCGGTCTGGCCGGCGCTGCCGACGTGGTCTCCGCCATCTTCCGGCAGTCCATCGTCCAGCTCTCGGTCCCCGACGACCTGAGGGGCCGATTGTCCTCGATGCACATGGCGATCACCGCCGGTGGCCCCAGGCTGGGAGAGCTCGAGTCCGGTGTGGTTGCCTCGGTCACGACGGTGCCGTTCGCGGTGGTCTCTGGGGGGATTGCCTCTCTGGTCGGCACCTTCTTCATCTCCCGCTGGTCACCCGAGTTCATCGGGTACGAGTACCGGCCCGACGAGGGGTTTTCGGCGTGACAATGCAGTGTGTCCCGCCCTCAGTCGATGCCGTAGAGCAGGGCGGCGTTTCCGCCGGCGATCGCGGCACGGTCGGCATCATCGAGGCCCTCGGTGGAGTCGATCAAACCGATCGGGTCGGTCTCACCCATATCGAAGGGGAAGTCGGTGCCGAGCAGGACATGGTCGACGCCGACGACTTCGATGAGGTGGCGCAGGTAGAGAGGTTGGAAGACCATCGTGTCGTAGAAGAGCATCTTCATGTAGTGGCTGGGCGGGTGGTCCGGGATGCCCACCCTCGCCTCGGGTCGCACCTCCCATGTGTGGTCCGCCCGGGATGTGTAGAACGGCAGATACCCGCCGCCATGGAGCAGAACCAGCTTGATCCCGGGGTGCTCCTCGAACAGGCCGCTGAAGATCATGCGGTTTGCGGCGACCATGGTCTCGAGGGGGTTGCCGATGCAATTGACCATGAAGTAGTCACCGAAGCGCTGGCTCTCGGGGTAGCCGTTGGGGTGGAGGATGACCGGTATGCCTTTCTCCTCGACCGCGGCCCAGAACGGGCGAAACCGGGGCTCGTCGAGATTGTGCCCGTCGACGGTCCCACCGATCTGAAGTCCCTTGAATCCGAGCTCGTCGACGGCCCGGTCCATCTCGGCGATCGCCAAGTCCACGTCCTGGAGGGGAACGGTGGCACCCAGGGGAACGAACCGATCGGGATGATCGGTCGCCGCTGCCGCCAAGTTGTCGTTCTGGATGCGGGCCGACTCGGCTCCGTCCCGCGGTGGTGCCCAGTAGAAGTACTCGGACACGAATGTGGACAGCCCTTGCAGGTCGACGCCCATGCGATCCATGTGCTCGATCCGAGCCGCCGGTTCGGTGAGGGCGGTCATGATGTTGGGCACCGCCGCCTTGTTGTGAGCCGCCGAGTCGGCCCCCATGTAGTACTCGTAGGGCTCGTACTCCGGGCGGCGATGCGCCTCGACCGGCGGTCGGCTCGCCAGCGTCGCGAGATGACAATGGATGTCGATCGTGGTCATGGGCTCCAGCCCTGTCGTCTTCGGGCAGGTGGCACCATAACGAGGCCCGTGCCTCCGGTTGGAGAAGGCACTTGACGGGGCGCATCCGAGACCGGATTTGGGGCTCGGACGAGCGCCCGCCTCAAGATCGCTCCCTCAGGCCATTGGCGATCTACACGCTCCTGGCTCTCGTGGTGATCATCCTCGGCCTCAATTGGCCGATCATGGCAACGGGCGTCAAGTCGATCACACCCATGTGGATGGGGGTTTTCCGACTCGGTGGAGCCACCCTCGTGGTGTTGACCATCGCCACGATCGGAGGACGGTTCCGTCTCCCACCCCGCGGTGATCTCCCCATCGTCGTCTCACTCGCCCTGTTCCGGCTGGTCGCCGTCACGCTGCTGGTCTTCACCGCCCTCCAGATCGTCCCGCCGGGACGTTCCTCCGTGGTCACCTGGACGACTCCCTTGTGGACCGTGCCCATCGCCGCTGTGTTCCTGGGCGATCGTATGACCGGGCGTCGCTGGCTCGGCCTGCTGCTGGGCATCGTCGGTGTCGTCGTGCTGTTCGAGCCTTGGGGGCTCGACTGGACCAACCCCGACGTGGCCATTGGGCACACGATGTTGATCACGGCCTCGATCATCAACGCGTCTACCTCCGTCCACATCCGGGGTCACCGGTGGTCGATCACCCCCCTCGACGCCCTTCCCTGGCAGCTGGCCGGGGCAACGACTGTGATGCTGATCCTGGCGGTCACGGTCGACGGCCCCCCGATCATCGAGTGGACCCCCGTGCTGATCGGGATAGTGGCGTACCAGGGGATCCTCGCCTCGGGCATCGCGCTGTGGGCCCAGATCGTCGTCCTGCGCAACATCGACCCGGTCTCGGCGAACCTGACCATGATGGGTGTGCCCGCCATCGGAGTCATCTCCTCGGCTCTGCTTCTCGATGAGGTGGTGACACCGGAGCTGGCCATCGGTCTCGTCCTCGTCGTCATCGGCGTCGCTCTGAACCTGCTCGGTGAGCGGGACCCACCGGGGCTGTATCGAATCGGCCAGCAGCTCGGCTAGTCCGGTGCGTGAGTCTCGTCGTAGGCGTCGATGGAGGTCCGCAGGTGGGCTTGGAGAGCGGTGACGGCAGCCGCGACGTCACGGGCCTCCAGTGCCGCCAGGATCTTGCCGTGGTCGTGGTTGGCTTCGTCACGCAAGGAAGGCTTGTCCTTGAGGGAAGCCCCGATATACATGACCGAGGCATCCTGGAGGTTGCGGATGATCGAGGCCAGCCGGGGAGAGGCAGCCGTCTCGTACACCGCCATGTGGAAGACCCGGTTTCGGTCGACCCAGTCTGCGGAGTGAGGCGCCTCCATCATGCTCTCGTGCAGATTGCGCAGCCGGGCGATCAGAGCGTCGCTGATCTTGGGAACCGCCTCTCGCATCGCCATCGGCTCTAGGACCATTCGGATCGAGTAGATGTCGTGGACGTCGTCGGAGCTGAGCTCGGCGACGATGGCACCCCGGTGCGGGTCGAACTGGACGAGCCCTTCGGTTGCCAGATCCCGCAACGCTTCCCGGACCGGTGTCGTGCTCACCTCGAGCATTGCAGCCAGCTCCGCCTGCACCAGCCGGGTCCCTCCGGTCAGCTCCCCTTTGAGGATGGCGCGTCGCAGGACGCTGCGCACGTACTCATGAGCCGTCTGGCGGTGGTTGGAGAATTCGTCCTGCGCAGGACGCAGATCGAATTCGGGCGTCGGTTCCATTGCCCTTGCATCCTACAAATCAGAACCACAGCCCGGTTGGATACGCCTTCCCGGGGCGTCCTACGATGAGAGAACAGGCCCAGGGAGTGTCTTGAGAGCAGTGAGAGTCGTTGCCGCAGGCGTCATCGAGATCGCCGACGTCCCCGATACGGCCGCCGGGCATCTTTACAAGGTGGCGGTACATCAGGTCGGAATCTGCGGCACGGACACCAAGATCCTCGCCGGGAAGATACCCGTCGAGTACCCGAGGACGATGGGCCATGAGATCATCGGCGAAGTGCTGTCGGCTCCCATCGGAGGCCATTTCGCCCCTGGGACGAGGGTCCTGGTCGACCCCGGCGTCGCCTGTGGATGGTGCGATCTCTGTCTCTCGGGCCGCCCCCATCTCTGCCGGAATGGGGGTCTCATGGGTCGCGACTTCGACGGTGGCTTCACCGAGCACGTCCTGGTGCCCGAGGAACGGCTGATCATGGTGCCGGACTCGGTCTCCCAAAGGGCGTCAGGCTTGCTCCAAGTGCTCGGGACCTGTGTCCACGCGATGAAGAGGGTCGACCCGTTCCCGGGGCAGGTGGCGGCCGTCGTGGGCCTCGGCGTGGCGGGACAGATCCTCACTCAACTGCTCGCATTGAAAGGCGTGATCGTGGTGGGTATCACGCGCTCGGACTGGAAAAGGGAGCTGGCCGCGGAGTCGGGCGCAGCGGCGGTTGCGGATCCTGCTCAGGCACCGTCGGTGTTGGGCGATCTCACCAACGGCCACGGCCCCGATCTGGTGGTCGAGGCGGTGGGGACGGAAGCCACGCTGGCCCAGGCGATCGAGATGGTCACCATCGGCGGGGAGATCCTGGCCTACGGAACCATCACCGGCGGGGGAGACGGGCTCCCCTACTACCACCTCTATCACAAGGAGCTCACCATCTACAACCCTCGAGCGGCGCTCATCGGCGATTACGCGGACGGGGTGGCGCTGGCGGCAAGCGGCGCACTACATCTCGAGCCGATCGTCACCCACGAGTTGGGATTGGAGGAGGCGAGCACGGCGTTCGAGTTGGTCCACGATTCATCCTCCCTCAAGGTGTTGATGAGGGTGGTCTGACAGGTCGGCAGGCCACGCAGGGGTTCATCGCCCCGGTGGATCGTGCATGTTATAGGATCACCGGGTGCCCGCAGCCCCGGCAGCCCAGGGAGGAACCATGGCGAAATACAAGGTGGTGGTGAGCGACCAGGTCTTTCCCACGGTGGACCTCGAGCGGGCCCTCCTCGCCGAGATCGACGCCGACCTGACCGTTGCCTCCGGTGACGTCGACGAGGTGCTCGAGCTGGCCTCCGACGCCGATGCCATCCTCAACACCTATCTGCCCTGGGACCAGGCCGCCATCTCCGGTTTGGAGAACTGCAAGATCATCGCCCGCTACGGCATCGGCGTCGACAACATCGACCTCGCCGCGGCTGCCGATGCCGGGATCGTCGTGACCAATGTGCCCGACTACTCGGTCGAGGAGGTGGCCACCCATGCCCTGGCACTGATACTGACCACTTTGCGCAAGGTGGTGAGTGCCGACTCGTCGGTGCGCTCCGGGACGTGGAGCATCGACAACTTCCGGCCGATCAGGCGGCTGTCGACGCTCACGGTGGGTTTGGTCGGTTACGGGAGGATCGCCCGGCGGATCGCCGATCCTCTCCGGGCGTTGGGTGCGTCCATCGTCGCCCACGACCCCTATCTCCAATCCGGTTCCGACATGCCACCACTTCTCGATCTCCCCGAGCTCTTGGCCACCGCCGACATCGTCTCACTCCACCTGCCCCTGACCGAGGAGACGAGAGGCCTCATCGGAGCGGCGGAGCTTGCGACCATGAAACCCGGTGCGATCCTGGTCAACACTTCGCGGGGCCCGCTCGTGGACCTCGATGCCCTCGCCGCCGCCCTCACCGGGGGGCATCTCTCTGGTGCCGGTCTCGATGTGTTCGATGTCGAGCCTCTCGACGCGGCTCGTATCTCGGGAGTGCCCAACCTGACGGTCACCCCCCACATGGCCTACTACTCCGAGGAGGCTCTCGAGGAGTCCCAGCGCAAGGCGGCCGCCCAGGTGATCAAGGTCCTCACCGGTCAACAGCCCGACTACAAGGTGAACTGACGTGACCCAAGACCCGAGCATCGTCGAACAGGGTGAATTCCCCACCTCCGAGTTCGCCGAGGAGCTGGAGGCGGCTCCCACCAACCGGGCGTTGGGGACCACTCTGTGGTTCGAGAACGCGCGGACCCGGGTGTGGGAGGTCAGGCTGGAGCCCGGAGAACGCGGGCCGTTCCATGCCCACACCACGAACTACTTCTGGACGGTCGTCGACGCCGGGCGGGGATTGCAGCGAAGAGAAGACGGCTCCTACATGGTGCGTGACTACCGGGTCGGTGACACCCTATATCTCGAGAACTCCGCCGACAGCCCGATGATCCACGATCTGGAGAACGTGGGAGACACCCTCCTCCGCTTCGTCACCGTCGAGATCCTTTGATCATCGAGCCGATCGCCGCTGCGGCGACACGGCCGGCCGACATCTGTCAGTGCAAGGGCAGATCGATGGCCTGGTCCTTCTCCACCGAGAGATCAGCGGCGAGGTAGACCTCCATCGCCTGACGCGCCAGCCGAGGGGCGACCATCACCTCGCCATCGCGGTAGACCGCCTCGAGGAAGTGAAGGGTCTCTCTCTCCATCGGCCCCGCGTAGACATGGCCGACGTACTCGCCGGGCATGGTCGACAACGGGAACTGTGTTCCCTCCTTCGTGGTGTGCAGGACGATGTCTTTGTGGGTGGCATCCAGCATCAGCGCCCCGTCGGTGCCGAGGAACTCGATCCAGGTCGACGAGTAGTTGGGATACCCGGGGGGGAGCGACCAGCCGGCGCCGAGGGTCACCGTGACTCCGTCGTCCATGGTCACCACGATGGTCTGGTGGTCGGGGACGCCGTGGTCCGCCTTGCGGACCCCGTATGCGACCTGGGAATAGACCCGCACCGGAACCCTGGGCTCGAGGGCCCAGAGGGCGAAGTCGATGTCGTGGGTGGCCTCCATCGCCGCCGGGGAGAGCTTGGTGCGCGCCCCGATCTTCGCGCCCAGGGATCTCGTTATGTGCCGGCTGACCAGGACGGTCACCGGGTCGCCGATGACGCCGTCGGTGACGCTCCTCTTGACCATTGCCTGCTTCGGGTTGAACCGTTGCGAGTATCCGATGGTGAACTTGAGACCGCCTCCCTCGGCCAGGTCGATCAGCTCGTCCGCCTCTTCGAGCGTGAGCGCCATCGGCTTCTCCAACAGAACGTGTTTGCCCGCTTGCAGAGCGGCCTTGGCCATGGGGTAGTGGGTGGTCTCCGGTGTCGCGCAGATCATCAGGGCGCTTATGGCGTCGTCGCCCACCAGTTCCTCCCAGTCGGTGGTGGTTCGCTCCGCCCCGGTCAGGGCTGCCACCTCCTCGAGTCGTTCTTCGTCGATCTCGGCTAGGTGCAATCTGGAGACCATGGGGCTGTTCGCCGCGGCCACGGCGCGGATGCCTCCGCACCATCCGGTGCCGATGATCCCGACCTCGATCGGTTCTCTGACTCTCGTGTTCTCTTCAGTCATCGATGGGTATCTCCTCGTCGCGGTCTCTCATCAGGTGAGGTCGAGCAGTCGTTCTGCATTCCCGCCGCTGATCAGTGCCACTTCTTCGGGGGTGAGATCCTCCACTCGGCCGATCAGCCCGAGAGGGTCGTCCTCGCCCATGTCATATGGATAGTCGGTCCCCAACAGGACGTGATCCGCGCCGTACTTGCCGATGAGAAAGCCGAGTTGGTCCGGGGCGAAGACCATGGTGTCGAAGTAGAGCTTCGCCAGATACTCACTCGGTGGCCGGGGGAGACCCTCTCGCACGTCCTCACGGGCGTGGTAGGCGTGGTCGAAGCGTCCGGCGTAGGCGGGGAGGTACCCCCCGCCATGGGCAAACACGATCTTCAGCTCGGGGTGGCGCTCGATGACCCCATCGAAGATGAGGCGCCCGGCGCAGATCGTCTCCTCGAGGGGATGGCCGATCGTGTTGAAGAAGTAGCGCTCGGTGAGCCGGTCGGGTTGGGTGAACCCTGTCGGGTGGATGAACACCACCATGTCGAGTTCTTCCACGGCTCCCCAAAAGGCTTCGAGCCGCACTGCGGACAACTCCTCGCCGTTCACGTTGGTGCTGATCTCCACTCCAGGGAATCCCAGGTCCTCTCGGCATCGCTTCAACTCGGCGATTGCCGCCGCCGGTTCCTGGAGGGGGACCGCGCCGAGCCCGATGAATCGATCGGGATGGTCGGCGACCAATCCGGCGAGGTCGTCGTTGATGAGATGGAAGGCGTCCACGCCGAGCTCACCCTGCGCCCAGTAGAACATGTGATATGGCGAGACACTCAGGGCCTGGACATCGACCCCCATCGCATCCATGTCGGCGAGGCGCTGGTCCACCGACTCCATCTTCGGTCTCAGGCTCTCCAACTGCCGTCGGTTGACCTCCTTGGTCAACTCATTGCCGAATTGGAGCGGCACCCGTCCCTGCCGATCGGCCTCGGTCTTGACCAGAGCGGCCGCCGGGGCACATTCCCGATGGCAGTGGATGTCGATGACCCTTGGGGCTGAACTGTCTGTGCTCACCGATCTTGCACGATATAGGATCGACCCCCGCCATGCCATCCTGGCTCAGGGGGAGACGACACGCCCCACACCCACGCGACGTCGCAACACCTCGATGAGAGAAGAGTTGTCCAGGTCACCAAGACCCGTGTCCTCTCCCTCGGCGAGGGTGTCACGGACCACCGTGACCAGATCGACCGGCGCTCCCAGATCGGAGCCGTGATCGACGATGAGCCGAGCGTCCTTGTGCGACTGTCGGAGTCGGGCAAACGGGTCGGCGTGTTCTCCGGCGATCATCCGCTCCCCCCAGACGTCCATCGCCTTCGAGTAGGCCAGGCTGTCCTTGAGCACCTCGAGGGTGGCACCGAGGTCGAGTCCGGCGAGCTCGGCCACGACCAGACCTTCGGCGAGCGCCATCCGATGGATGGTCAGGATGTGATTCACCAGGAGTTTCATCCGGGAGCCCGCCCCAGCCGGCCCGACATGATGATGGGACCTCCCGATCGACTCGAACATCGAGACGCCGGCCTCGTACGCCTGAAGCGGCCCGCCCACCATCACCACCAACTCGCCGCGTTGCGCGATCTCGCTGTTTCCGCTCACCGTGGCATCGCAGTAGGTGATCCCGGCGGCGGCAAGCGCCGAGGCGAGCCCGAGGGCGTCGTCGGGAGGCCCCGTGGTGGTGTCGTACACGGTCAGGGGGCGTGTCGGCGAATCGATGAGACCGTTCTCACCGAGACACACGGTGCGGGCGACGTCCGAGTCGGGGAGGGAGAGGACCGCCGCGCCGCAGCCTTCGACGGCCTCGGCGGGAGAGCCGGCGGCTCGCCCTCCGTTCTCCTCGAATTCGGCGAGACGATCCCGGTCGATGTCGTATCCCCGCAGCCCGAACCCGTCTCCGATCAGACGCCGGGACATCGCCGACCCCATCAGCCCGAGCCCGATGAAGCCCAATTGGTCGTTGGTCATCGGGCGACCGTACCTCGGCACGAACCTGGTGGTACCTTCGACATGTGGATGAAACGACCCATCGCAACCTGGGACAGGGATCGGGCTCGGAACCGCTGGCGGTAGGGGATATCGCCCCCGACTTCGAGTTGCGCCAGAGCTTCGAGAAGTCGGTGAGCCTCAGCTCCCTGACCGCACGCGGCCCCGTGCTCCTGGCGTTCTACGTCTTCGACTTCGGCCACGTCTGAGGGCACGAGCTGTCCCAGTTGGGACAACTGACGGAACGATTGAGGGCCCAAGACGCCGAGCCGGTTGCGATCGCGGTGACGGCCACCTTCTCACAGATTGCATTCTCGGAGGCATTAGGGGTCGACTTCCCCATGCTGTCCGACTGGGAGGGCGACACGGCCCATGCTTATGGCGTCCAGTACGAGGTCTGGAAGGGCCATTCCGGACTCGCCAAGCGTTCGGTCTTTGTGATCGACGCCGACCGTCGCGTCCGCTATCGCTGGGTGACGGACGACGCACTGGTCGAGCCCGACCTCGAGGAAGCCTTCACGGTCATCACGGCGCTGTCGACCCCGTCACCCACCCGCCCCGAGGCCTAGTTGACGGCCGATCTGGCGATAAAGGGCGGAACGGTGGTGTCGAGCGAGTCCCGGGCTCGACTCCACGTGTACATCGCCGACGGCAGGGTGGTTGCCCTCAGCCCCGACGACATGGATGCAGACGAAGTGCTCGACGCGACCGGGCTCTTCGTCCTCCCTGGGATGGTGGACACCCACGTCCACCTGATGGACCCTGGTGAGAAGAGCCGGGAAGACTTTCCGACCGGTACCGCCGCCGCCTCGGCGGCAGGGGTGACCACGATCATCGAGCACACTCACTCCCATCCCGTGCGGGTAGGACGCGATCTGGCGAGTAAGCGGGCCCATCTCCACGGACGCTCCAACGTCGATTTCGGTCTTGCCGCCCACGTCTGGCCCGACCACCTCGCTGATCTGGAAGGGCTCTGGGAAACAGGTGTGGCGTTCTTCAAGATCTTCACCTGCACGACCCACGGGGTGCCCGGCCTCTTCGGGGACGATCTGGAGCGGGCACTGGGAACGATCGCCTCGTTCGGGGGGAATTGCCTGATCCATTGTGAGGACGAAGAGATGACTGCGCACGCAGAGGCGATGCTGCGGAGTGAGGGGAGAGAAGACAACGGGATCCTCATCGAGTGGAGAAGCCGCGAGGCCGAGAGGTCGGCCGTCGCCGCGGTCTGCCGGCTCGCCGCGGCCACCGGTGCTCGGGCAACCATCGCACACGTCAGCACTCCCGAGGTGGCTCAGCTGGTCGACGAGGCCCGCCATCGCGGCGCCGACGTCGTCGCGGAGACTTGCCCTCAGTACTTCGCGTTGCGTGAGGATGAGGTTCTCGGCGAAGGGGCATTTCGTAAGTTCACGCCTCCCGCCCGTGCCCGCTCGGCTGCAGACGAGGCAGCGATGTGGGGACTGGTGCAGTCGGGGTCCCTGAGTCACATATCGACCGATCATGCCCCTTCCACCCCCGCCCAGAAGGAAGGGGGCATCTGGGATGCACCCTTTGGGCTCCCTGGTCTCGACACCACGGGCCCTTTTCTCGTCGACGCCGCGATGCGGGGCCTCCTCAGTCTCGAAGACGTGGCGCGGGTCTACGCGGAGGCGCCGGCGAGGCGCTACGGCCTCTATCCGAGAAAGGGTCATCTCGGCATCGGGGCCGACGCCGACCTCGTGCTCATCGACCCGGAGGGCTCTTGGGAGGTGCGTGATTCCGACGTGATCTCGAGAGCAGGCTGGACTCCGTTCCACGGTGTCGGTCTGGCGGGACGAGTCCATGCTTCCTACCTCAGGGGCACGATGATCGCGCACGATCGCACGCCGCTGGATCTGCGCTCGGGTCACTTCCTGCACGGGGCCGGATACCGATCCGCCTGATAGATTCGCGTCGGGTGTGGGAGATTCGCCGCGGAAGGAGCAGTCACGTCTGAGCAGAGCAGGGTCCGCCTGGCCTCGGTAGGCCTGGGCTGGTGGGGCGGCATCCTCGCCGGTGGAGCGGTCGCTGCAGGCGCCGAGATCGTCGGGGGATATGCACGCCGCGAGGAATCGCGCCGTTCCTTCGTGGAGTCCCAGGGTGGGCGGGCCTTCGGATCCTACGACGAGGTCCTGTCCTCCGATGAGGTCGACGGAATCCTCCTGGCGACACCGCACACCACCCATGCCGATCTGATCGTGGCGGCGGCCACCGCCGGGAAGCACGTGTTCGTCGAGAAGCCGTTCACCCTGGACGTCGCCTCGGGCAAGCGAGCCATTGCGGCGGTGGAGTCTGCCGGCATCATCCTCCAGGTCGGTCACAACAAGCGGCGTCAGCCGGCCAATCGACGATTGAAGGAACTCGTCGAGACCGGCGGCCTGGGAACCGTCACCATGATCGAGACCCACCAATGCACCCCCAACGCTCTTCGCTTCGAGCCCGGCTACTGGAGGGCCAATCGCACCGAGAGCCCACTTGGAGGGATGACCAGTCTCGGCGTCCACATGATCGATACCATGACCTACCTGCTGGGCGAGATAGCAACGGTGTTCGCGATGAGCAAGGGGATTCTCGAGACGCCGCCCATCGATCACGCCACCACCCTCGTCTTCGAGTTCACATCGGGCCCCTTGGGCTATCTGGGGACCTCGTTCGTGGTCCCCAGAGTCACCACCGTCACGGTACGGGGCACCGGGGGGGCGGCGACCAATGAGGTCGACGGGAACCGTTTCATCTGGCAGGGCATCGATGAGCAGAAGCCGACGGAGCAGACCATCGAGGTCGTCGACACCATCGCCGACGAGCTCGACGAGTTCGTCCGCTCGGTACGAGGGGAGACACGACCCGAGACCGGCGGCCGCGAGGGCCTCGAGGTGGTTGCTGTCCTCGAGGCGGCGATGGTGTCAGCCGAGTCCGGAACTCCCCAGAGCATCGCCGACTTCAGATAGACATGCCCGCCCATACCGCCACCCCGGGGAAACCGCGACTCAGGAGATAAATTGCCAAGACTCATCGACCTTTCCCAGGACATCTACCAAGAGATGATGGTGTACCCGGGACACTTGAAGACCGTCGTGTTCCAGCACGTCACCCACGCCGAGACCGTCGCCCGGTTCGAAGGCGGCTTTTCCTTCCAGACCCTGGGATTCATGCTCAACGACAACGGACCGACCCATGTCGACTCGTTCAGCCATCTCGATCCTGACCCCGGGGCGCAGACCATCGACCAGATGCCACTGGAGCTCTTCTATGGGCCGGCGATCTGCCTCGATGTCTCGCACCTCCCTGTCAAGACCGACATCACCCCAGAGCACCTCGACGCGGCGTTGACCTCATCAGGGCTCGATCTCGAGCCCGGGGACATGCTGTTTCTCTACACGGCCACTTTCGATCGCCACCGGGGAACCCCTCAGTACCTGACCGAGTTTCCCGGCCTCGGGGAGAGCGGCTCGGGGTGGATCGTGGAGAGGGGGGTGAAGACCTTCGGGGTCGACTCGCCGACGCCCGACAACCCGACGTCGCGGACCTACCCGTGTCACATGATGTGCCGTCGCGAGCACATCACTCACTACGAGAACCTGAGGCTGACCGATGTGGTCAACACGCGGTTCACCTTTGCGGGGTTCCCTCTGAAGGTGTTGGGTGCGCATGGCGGCCCGACCCGTGCGGTGGCGATCGTCTCGTGAGAAAGCTGACTCTCGACGAAGCCGACACGATCATCGACGCCGCCCTCTCCCGGGGTCGGGACCTGGGCCTGGGGAAGCTGTCGGTGGTGGTTCTCGACGACGGAGGACATCCGATCGCCATGAAGCGCGACGACGGCTCGGAGTACCTCCGGCCCGAGATCGCCAAGGCAAAGGCTTGGGGAGCGCTGGGCATGGGTCTTCCCAGCCGGCTGCTCCATGAGCGCTCGAAGAAGCTCCCCGTCTTCATCGGCGCCCTGTCCAACATCGCCCAAGGTGGTCTCGTCGCCCTCCCCGGTGGAGTGATCATCCGCGACCGGGACGGGACGATCCTCGGTGCGGTCGGGGTCTCTGGTGATGTGTCCGAGCCCGACGAGGTCTGTGCCGTGGCCGGGGTCGAGGCCGCCGGGCTCGTCCCCGATTTCGGCCAGGACCCCGAGCGAAATCGACCCTGACTCGAGGTCGACGATCGGGTCCCCGACCGCCGCGCCGCCAGAAGCAATCGTATATGATGCAATAACGCAGGGGTCGGAGCGAGATGTCTCCGACTCGCGATGAGGAGGAGAGACAAATGGCCAAGAAGGCCTTTCCCTTGGTGGTTCTGTCGCTGGCGCTCGCGCTGGTTGCAGCAGCCTGTGGAGACGACGCGGGATCCCCTGACGCCACTACGGATCCGGACGCTTTGAAGGTGATCCGGTTCGCCTTCGCCCCCGACCCGGTTTGGGACTTCTTGATCGACTCGGGCATCAGGGAAGAGATGGAGACCGAGGCGAACATCGCCATCCTCGACTCGGCCACCTGGAACGAGGTTGGTGTCTATGCCGGCGGGAACGCCGACATCATGTCTGTCGGCGACTTCGAGGTGCCCACCATCGAAGAGGAGTTCGGCATCCCGAGTGTCGTCTTCGGCAAGTACAACATCGACCGCAGCATCATGGTGGCATCGCCGGAACACCCCGAGTATGAGACCCTCGCCGATTGCGTGGGGGGCACCGTGGCTGTCTGGGACACCCTCTCCTCCACGACCATCTGGGGGATGCTCGCCAATGAGTTGCACGATCTCGACTTCAGGGTCGACGGTGGCGACTTCGAGCTGGTGGTGGTGGACATCACCAACACCGGGGCGCAGGCAGCCAGCGGTGACACCGATTGTGCGATCGTGTTGCCCGACTTCAATATCCCGATCTTGATCAACGAGGAAGTCAACGTCCTCTATGACGGCAAGACGTCTGCTGACCTCTACGCCGAGTTGGTGGATCAGCCCGGCCATGAGGGCCCGATGATCAACATCTTCCTCGCCCGTGAGGACTGGTACGACGACCACCCGGAGGAAGTGGCGTTCTTCCTCGAGCTCTGGGATCGAGGGCTCCAGGAGTGGGCCGCCAACCGCGATGAGATCATCGCCAGCTATCCACAGCACTTCGCCGCCGAAGGTGATGAGCAAATCGCTTGGATGCAGGATTACCTCACAGATCACGACTGGTTTGCCAGAGGTGTTTTCCTCACTCAGGAGTGGGTCGACTCGGAGACCGAGTTGTTCAGTCTGCTGGCTGACGCCGGGCTCGCCGAGAGCTCCGAACCGCCCAGGTTCGATATCGTTCCTCAGGGTTGACGCAGTCGACGGCAACGATCGAGTCTTCACGGGGGTTCGCCGCCCCGCGCTGGCGGCGAACCTCCGGCGTGGTGCTCGGGTGGGTCGGGTTCCTTGCCCTCTGGGCATTCACCTCTGTGTTCATCCTCGACGAGTTCACGCTTCCCGGTCCCGCCAAGGTCGGGGCGGCGATGTGGCAGATCGTCGCTCAAGGCGAGTTTTTCGACGACTTCGCCGCCAGCATCTCGAAGACGTTCATGGGGTTCGCGTTGGGTGCGCTCGTCGCCGTACCCGTGGGCTATGCGATGGGCCGAAGCCGCTACTGGAAGGCATTCTTCCACGATGGCGTGGTCGGGGCCGGGAGCATCCCCGGCATCACCTATGCGGTGCTCGCTCTGGTGATCTTCGGGACCGGCTTTCTCGGCCCGGTGATCGCAGTCGGGCTCATCTCCATGCCGTTCATCGCCCTCAGCGTGGCCGAGGGGGTGGAGGGCGTCGACCGCAACCTGATCAGCATGGCCAGAGCGTTCCGACGAAGCGACCCTCAGATCTCACGCCACGTCATGTTGCCGTCGATCATGCCCTTCGTCTTCGCCGGGGTCCGGCTCGCCTTCGCCATCGCTTGGAAGGTCGAGGCTCTCACTGAGGTGTTCGGATCCTCCAACGGGGTGGGATTTCAGATCCGGTTCGCCTTCCAGGCCTTCAGCATCACCAACGTCCTCGCCTGGACCCTGTTGTTCATCCTGTTCATGCTGATGATCGAGCGCGGGTTGGCCGTGTTCGAGCGGCGGGTCTTTAGATGGCGGGTCTGGGAGACGGCATGACCGCATCAACCGTGACGCCGGCCCCGCTTGCTCCTCCCCGTCGGGGGAAGATTCGGCGCAGCCTCACCTCGGATTGGGCGGCGAGGATCACGTTCTACGTCTCGATCATCGTGGCTTGGCAGCTTCTCGCCTGGCAGGTCGATCGGATGCCGGCGCCGTGGGAGACCTTCGACTTCCTGTACAGAGAGCTGACCGGGGGCTCCCATGGAGGCGTCATCACCGGCGTGTTTTGGGAGCATTTCCTGGTGACGCTTCAGAGATTCTCCATCGGGTTGAGCTTCGGGTTCGTCATCGGGGTGATCCTGGGCGTTGCCATCGGGACACTTGGCTTCGTGAAGAGCCTTCTCAATGATGTGATGCTGGTGTTTCTGGCATTGCCTGCGGTCATCTGGGCCTTCCTCACCGTGATGTGGTTCGGGCTGGGATGGGCGGCGCCGGTCTACACGGTCATCCTGTCGACCATCCCCTTCGTCGCCGTCAACGTGACCCAGGGCGTCCGGGCGGTCTCGCCGGACCTGCACCGGATGTCGGGAGCTTTCAGGGTCCCGAGGGAGAGGCGACTGCGCCATTTGATGTTGCCTGCGATAACCGGCTACATGTTCACCGGTCTGCGGTTTGCGGTGATCATCGGCTGGAATGCCGTCTTGTTGGCTGAGTGGTTCGGTTCCACCAACGGAGTCGGCTGGCGGGCGAGGTTTTGGTATGACGCTGCCCGCTACCGGGGATTTCTCGGCTGGGTCCTCATCTTCATCGCATTCATCTTCCTGTTGGACGGGTTCGTCATGCGTCCGCTGCAGCGAAGAGCTTTCCGTTGGCGCGACGGTCGCACCGGCGACGGCGACGAGGACGCGGCGGAGAGCGTGATCGACACCATGGCGGCGAGGGGGGTGTAGATGATGAGGGTGTCCCGATGGCGACCCTGACCGTCGAGGAGCTCTCCAAGACCTTTCCCGCCGTTTCCAAGGGAGGTCAGCCGGTGAGAGCCATTGCCGACATCTCCTTCGAGATGTCGGGCCAGGTCTTCGTTTCCCTCGTAGGCCCCTCCGGCTGTGGGAAGAGCACGTTGTTGAACATCGTGTCGGGGGTGGAGACGCCTACCAGCGGATCGGTGAGTGTCACCCAGGACGGGAAACCCGCGCGGCTCGGTTACGTGTTTCAGGATCCGAGACTGCTCCCGTGGCGGACGGTGATTCAGAACATGGCCTATGTCAGCGACCTCGAAGAGGACGAAGCGCGGGCCAATGCGCGTCGCTATCTCGAGATCGTCGGGCTCTCCCATGCCGAGGACATGTTCCCCGGCCAGCTGTCGGGTGGCATGCAGCAGCGGGTGGGCATCGCCCGGGCATTCTCGGTGGGGCCCGACCTGTTGCTGATGGACGAGCCCTTCAGCCATCTCGACGCCATCACCGCGCGCTCGCTTCGGGAGCAGCTCCAGGAGATGTGGAACGCGACCAAGAAGACGGTCCTGTTCGTCACCCACGATGTCATGGAGGCAGTCCAGCTCTCCAATCGGATCATCACCCTGGCCCACGGAGGAACCGTCTTTGACGACATAACGGTCGATCTGCCCTTCCCGCGCAGGGCGTCCGACCCCGAGTTCGCCCAGCATCAGGCGAGGATCCTCGGCCGTTTCGAGGAGATGGAGGCGGAGCGCTCCACCGCGACCAGTTCGGGTTAGCCGCCCCGGGCTTTCTTGGCCCGCAGCAAACGGGACAGCGCGGCCGCGTCGAGGTCGCCGAGACCTTGCTCCACCGCCTCCCGGTACCAGGGGAGGCTGGCGTCGAGAAGTGGGGTCGGGACCCCGATCGATCGGCCGAACTCGCCGATGACCGCGATGTCTTTGAGGAACATCTCCAGTCGGGCCGCCGGTGGGAACTCGTCGGCGACGATCATCGGTCCGCGGATCTCGAAGATCCTCGAGCTTCCCACCCCTGCGGATATCACCTCGAGGATCTGGGCAGGCTCCAGACCGCCGGCGATGCCCATGTTCAACGCCTCCGCCGTGGCCAGGTTGTGGACCGAGACGAGCAGGTTGGCGACGAACTTCATCTTCGATCCGTTGCCGAACTCACCGAGGTCGTAGCTGGCTCTGGCCAGGACCGCGAAGACTGGCCGGACACGCTCGATGGCTTCGCGGTCGCCGCTGGCGTACACCACTATCTCTCCGGCGTCTGCCTGGATCCCGGTACCGCTGACCGGTGCGTCCAGCAGTATCGCTCCTGCCGAGGTCAGCTCGGTCTTCGCCCAGACCTTGTCCTCTATCGGGAGGGTGCTCATCTCGACCACCACCTGGCCACGACCCGCCCCTTCGATCAGGCCATCCGGCCCGGTCACCGTCTCACGCAGCGCCGAAACGCTGGGGAGGGCGATGAGCACCACGTCGCAGACGCCGGCCACCTCGGCACACGAGCCTGCGGGATGGCCCCCTAGGTCTGCGAGGGCTTCGAGGGGCCCGGCGGCCACGTCGAAGCCGACGACCTGATGCCCGGCGGTTATCAGGTTCCGGGCATAGGCCGTGCCCATGATCCCGAGGCCCACCACTCCGACCCGCTCCATGACCACCCGGTCAGCTCCCCCGACCCGACATGAACCGGTCGATCGATTCGAGCAGGGCGTCGGGTCGCTCCAACTGCGGGCAATGACCGCAGGAGGGGATTTCGATGAACTCGGCGTGGGGGATGGCGGCCGCCACCGCCCGCCCCATGTCCGGTGGCGTCGTCTGGTCGATCTCCCCGGCGACCACCAGCGTCAGGTTGTCGATGGCTGCCAGGTCGTCACTCATGTCGAGAACCGCCAATGCCCGGGACGCCGCAGCGAAAGCCCCGGGATCTATCGCCTCCAGGACGGCCCTGCGTTGCGCCGGGGCCTCCGGGTGGGTCTCCAGATAGGACGATGGGAAGATCCGCATGATGGCTACATCGGCCACTGCCGCCATCCCTCCACCGTCGGCCAGCTCGCTCATGGTGATGAACGCCCCTCTGCGATCTTCGGGGAAACCCGGTCCGGTATTGGAGACGATGAGGCGGTTGAACCTCCCGCCGTGACGGACGGCCAGCGCGAGGGCGATGAAAGACCCCAGACCGTTCCCCAGCACGGTCGTGTCGGCACCACAGCCCAGCTCGGCCAGAGTCTCCGCCACCGTGTCGGCGTAGTCGGCCACCGAGGGCCGGGAGGAGGGCAGCGGGGTGGATGAGCCGAAGCCGGGCAGATACACCCGGTGCACGGTCAAGTGCCGGGCCAGAGAAGGGGCGACCTGGTCGAACGCCTCGGGACCGGTGAGCAGCGAATGGATGATGGCGAAGTCGGGCCCGCTCCCTGATGAGTCCACCTGAACCTTGCCCTCACCCACATCGACCAGAAGTTGGGCACTCGTTGCCATGGATCCCGATGATACGGTCGACTTCCCGGGCCGGCATTGGCGCCGGGTCACATCACGGCTCAGCAACGAGGAGGCAGTGTGAAGAGGCACAATCCGGCGACGATCGCGGGACCGTTCGCCACCTACAGCCACGGGATCGAGGTGGTGTCGCCCCAGCGGATCCTCTTCGGGGCGGGTCAGGTCGGTGTGCGGCCCGACGGCACGGTGGGAGAGGACATCGGGGAGCAGGCACAACTGGTCTGGGACAACATCAGGGAGGTCCTCGCCTCGGCCGAGATGGAGGTCACCGATATCGTCCAACTGAACATGCTCCTGCTCGACCGTGCCGACCGCGAGGCCGCTCACGCGGTTCGACAGGAGGTTCTCGGGGACCACCGGCCGGCCTCGACCCTGATCTACGTGTCTGGCCTGTCACGACCCGAGTGGCGAGTCGAGATCGACTTCATCGCCGCCCGCTGACGCTCGCTCTCAATTCCCGGGCTCCCACAGCCCGAACTTCCAGTTCGGGTCACCGGGGAACATGGTGGCTTCGAACTGGCTGGCCGTGCCCATGGCGCGGGTGCGGGCGAGAGCGCTCTCTGCCAGCGCGACCTGGGCCGGCTCCCAGATGGCCAGGGCCGGCGCCACCCTCCCTCCACTCGATGCCAGGGCGTCGCGCAACGCCCAAGCGTCGGCACAGGCCTTTGCCTGGCCGGCCGCGATGTGGGGACGGAGGGTGGTGGCTGCATCTCCGAGCAGACAGACACGCCCGAAGGCCATCTGCGGGCTGTGGACGTCGAAGACCGCCTGGATCAGGGGCTGGTCACAGCCTTGCACCACCTCGTAGAGGGTGGAGGCGAGTGTCGTGCGGGCCGTGGTCAGCATCTCATCGACGTGCTCGTCGCGGATTGCCCCCGGGGGCAAGGTGCCGGTGTGGTGGACACCGTTGCGGTCGTGCATCAGATCCTCGTAGGGGCCACCGGTCGGGTAGTTGCGGTACCAGACGAAGTTGATCGCCCGGCCGGGTGGTGAAGTCTCGCCGTCGTCACCCGGTATGGCGTAGGCCAGGATGTGACCGGGAGCGAGGATCTGATAGATCATCGCGTCGGCGAGGGCGGCCCTGGCCTGCTCCGAGAGAGCTCTCTCCGGGGTGGTGCCCCGCCATGCCACATATCCGGCATATTGGGGTTTCACGTCGGGAAGGAGCAGAGCTCGCCCCGTCGAGGAGAAGCCGTCGGCGAAGACGAGCAGGTCACCCGTCGCCGATGTCCCGTCGGCGAAGCGGGCCATCACCCGGTCGTCGCGCTCTTCGAACCCGACCACCTCGGAGTCGATGTGATAGCCCTCCCGGCCGAATGACCGGAGCAGCGCTCGATACACCGAGCTCCAGCCGCCGAATCGGTAGTGGTCCTGGTCGGCGCTGAGAACCTCGCCGGTTTGGTCGATGTAGGTCCAGTAGGTCAATTCGAGACTCACTCTCCTGTCATCCGCCGGCCGCTCCCGGAGGTAGCGCTCGGTGATCGGCAACACGACGATCCCCGCACCGCGGTCTTCGAGGGCGGTGGTCGCCCGCTCGAAGATCGCAACGTCACAGCCCAGGTCGCGGAGGAGCAGCCCGGTGGTGAGACCGCCGATCGAGCCGCCGGCGATGAGAACCCGGGGCCAGCTCATCTCGAAGCTCTGAGGGTCATCCAGACGGGTGCAATGCCTCGAAGACCCATTCGGCAGTCACCGGGTAGTGATTGACCGCGATCCCACGGTCGCCGATGGCGTGCTCGACCGCCGACGCGATCGCGGCGGCGACCGGGATGGTCCCGCCCTCACCGGCCCCTTTCACACCAAGAGGGTTGTGCAGCGCAGGGGTCTCTGTGTGGATCTTTGCCAAAGGCGGCATTTCCGAGGCCGAGGTCAGCAGGTAGTCCATGAACGTGGTGGTCAGCGGCTGGCCCGAGCCCGAGTACCTGACGCTCTCCCGCAGAGCGTTCCCGAGACCGTGGGCGACACCCCCGTCTATCTGCCCGTCCACGATCATCGGGTTGAGGAGCGTGCCGCAGTCGTGGACGACGGCATAGCCGACCACCTCGATCCCGCCGGTCTCAGGGTCGATCTCAACCTCGGCGATGTGAGTTCCGTAGGTGTAGGCAGCGCCCTCGAAGGGAACGATCCGCTCGACGGACAGCCCCGGGCTCTGCTGGCCGGGAGACACCGAACCGCCGAACTTGGGCTGGGCGTCGGAGGCGAGGTCGGCCAACGCGATTGCGAAGCCGGGCTGGCCGACCACTTTCGCCATGCCGTCCTCGAGGACGATGTCCTCCTCTGCCGCCTCCAGCTTGGCCGCGGCCCGCATCTTGATCTGATGGGCCAGTTCGGCGGCGGCGGCGTGGATGGCTGCAGCCGCGGTTTGACCGGTTCTGCTCGCCACCGTCGCCATCCCGTGGCCGTAGCGCCCGGTGTCACCGGCCCTCACCCTGACCGCGTAGGGGGAGACTCCGAGGTGATGGGCGCTGATCTGGGCGAAGACCGTTGCGTGGCCCTGACCCTGCGCCGCGGCTCCGGTCTCGACGAGGATCTCGCCGTTGGTCAGGACTTCGATCCTCGCCCCGTCATATGGGCCTACTCCGGTGTCCTCGATGTAGGAGGCGATGCCGTAGCCACGGAGCAGCCCAATGTCTTCCGAGCGAGTCCGCCTCGTCTCGAAGCCGGCGAGGTCGGCTGCCTTGATCGCCGCGTCGAGTGCCGCCGGGTAGTCACCGCTGTCGTACTCGATCGGCTTGCCGTCCGAGCCCAAGATTCCGGGGCGATAGGGGAGTGACTCCGGAGGTATGAAGTTGCGCCGCCGCACCTCGGCCCGGTCGAGGTCGAGCTCGCGGGCCACCGCGTCGATCACACGTTCCACGGCGAAATTCGCGTTGGGGCGTCCGGCCCCGCGGATCGCACCTGTCGGCGTGGCGTTGGTGAACACGCAGTCGATCGTGGCCTCGAGGGCCGGGATGACATAGGGGCCGGACATCAGGCGCAGCGTGGTCAGGGGGACTACTACCCCATAGGGCACGTAGGCACCACAGTCGTGGACCAACCGTGCCCGCAGCGCCCACAGCCTGCCCTCGTCGTCGAAGCCAACCTCCAATGTCGCAGTCTGCCCTCGTTGCTGGAGGGTGGCAGTCATGTGCTCCCGACGCCGTTCCGTCCATTTGACTGGAGCGTTCAGCATCCTGGCGAGGGATGCAATCACGTACTCCTCGGGATACACCGCGGCTTTCGGGCCGAAGCCCCCGCCGACATCGGGAGCGATCACCCTGACGTCGTCAGGGGAGAGCCCGATGTAGGCGGCAACATTGGCTCTGACCGCGTGGGGGGCCTGGGTCGAGGTCCACATGGTGAGCTGGGCGTCCTCCTCATCCCACTGGGCGAGGACTGCCCTCCCTTCCAGAGACGCCACCGCTCCCCGGTGCTGGTCGACTTCGAGGATGAGTCGCCGTGGCGCCCCGTTGAGGGCGGCGGTCACGTCGCCGTAGCCGGCTGTGAGCGTGGCGATCAGATTGGAGTCGGAGTCTTCATGGGCCATGTGGGAGGAGGGATCCAGCGCCTTTCGATGGTCGACCACGGCCGGGATTGGCTCGTAGTCCACCTCGACCGCATCGGCTCCGTCGACGGCATCGTGGATGGTGCGGGCGACCACCACCGCGATCGGCTGTCCGACATAACAGACCTCGCCGGTGGCGAGAGGGGGCGGCTGGATTGGCTGCTGGATCAGCGGTGAGGGATTCTGGATGGGCATGGGGCGTTCCAGACCCAGCTCTGACCCGGTGACGAGACGGGCGCCGCTCGGAGCCGACGAAGCGAGCGACACGGAGCGAATCAGGGCGTGGGCCTCGACGCTGCGGACGAACACCGCGTACATGACATCGGAAGACGTCTTGTCGTCGACGTAGCGACCGGCACCGGTCACCAGCCGCCGGTCCTCGACTCTGCGTAATGGTCGACCGATCATCGCCCTCATCTAATCCGATTCCCACGACCGGTGTGGTCGACGAACGAATCATGACCGACTCCTGGCATGGCGTCGGATTCTGGCATCCGGCGCATGGCGATACCCCGTGAGTCCGGACCGGGTGACAACAGAGCCTGATCCGATCGGACAGAAGGCTGGCCTGGTTCGGTCAAGCCCCCGACGCCAGATCAATGGCGGACCACCCCAGGTATCGTCGGCCGCCCCGCAGGAGACAACGAGTTGGAGATCGGCTTCATAGGTCTTGGTGACATGGGTCAGGGAATCGTCCCACGATTGCTGGCCGCCGGTCACCGGGTCACCGGTTGGAACAGGACCGCTTCCAAGGCAGAGCCACTCACCGGGCTCGGCATGGTTTGGGCCGACACGCCCCGTGAGGTTGCCGAGGCAACAGAGATGGTCTTTTCGATCGTGACCGACGCCGCAGCGGTGCGATCGGTGGCCCTCGGCGAAGATGGGGTGATCGCAGGGTTGGATCCCGGGTCGGTGTACCTCGACATGAGCACTATCGACCCCCAAGCCAGCCGGGATATCAGCGCCGAGTTCGACGCTGCAGGTCTCACCATGCTCGACGCGCCCATTTCGGGCAGTCCGATCACCCTGGCACAGGGAACTGCGTCAACCATGGTCGGCGGCGACCGTGTTGCTTTCGAGCGGGTCGAGCCGGTGCTCCACGACATCGGCTCCAATGTCAGCTACATCGGGGACAGCGGCACCGCGGTCCAGATGAAGGTCGCGGTGAACCTCACCCTGATCGTGGAGATGGTGGCGTTCTGTGAGTCGGTGGCTCTTGCGGAGAAGGGCGGGGTGGCCCGCGACGTAGCCGTCGATGCCATGCTGAAGAGCGTTGTGGCCTCGCCGGTCATGGGATACCGGGGGCCATTCATCCTCGCGGGGAACATGCCCGACAAACCACTCGCCGACGTCGGCCTGCAGCAGAAGGACATGATCCTCGCCCTCGAGGTCGCCCGGCGTCAGGGCTCACCGGCACCACTTGGCGCGGTGGCCAATGAACTGCTCAACGCATGCCGGGGCCGGGGAATCGATCATCGCGACTTCGTCACGGTCTTCGACGTATACCACCTGCTCAGCGGAATGTCGTGATGGAGCCTTATCGGACCAGACTCGACGATGTGCCCCTGGTTCCGGGCCTGCGCAGGGAGGACGGGTGGGTGGACATGCAGGTCCAGTTCCTGGTGGACGAGCACACCACCGGCTCGAATGACTTCCTCTTGGGCTGGACCGTGCTCCCACCAGGGGCGAGACACGATCGTCATCGCCACCACGAGGCCGACGAGTTCTTCATCGTCCTCGAGGGCTCGGGGATGATCTACACCGACCATGGACGCGAGCCGGCGGGGAAAGGTGACGTCGTCTTCACTCCGCGCGGCCACTGGCACGGGTTCGACAACACCGGCGACGAGGACGTGGTCCTGGTCTGGGGCTGGAGCGGGGCCGGGGCGCTGGAGGACACCGGTTACGAGACCGGGGAGCCTTCATGACCGAGCCGGGTTGGGACAAACCGGCCGTGCGCCATGGGATGCGCCAGATGCTGCAGCGTCGAGCCGAGCTCATCGACAGGGGTGAGCGGACCATCGGTTGGAAGCTCGGTTTCGGGGCACCCGTCTGGCTGGAGAGGTTCGGGCTGAACGGTCCCCTCGTCGGATTCCTTCCCGAGTCGAGACGGCATCGCCCCGGAGCGACGGTCTCTTGTCGAGGTTGGGTCAACCCGGTCGCCGAGCCCGAGATCGCGGTCTACCTGGGCCGCGACGTGGACGACCCGGCCGGGTCCGCCGCGGCCATATCGGGGATGGGGGCGGCCATCGAGCTCGCCGACGTGGACCCACCACCCGAAGACATCGGGAACGTGCTGGCCGGGAACATCTTCCACCGGGCCGTGATCCTCGGGGAAGCCGATCCGACTCGAAGCGGTGGAGACGTCGCCGGGATGCGGGCCCGGGTCAGGAGGGACGCCTCGGAGCTGGCCGACACCACCGATCTCGAGGGGTTGACGGGTGACATCGTGACGATCCTCTGTCATGCCGCAGCCCTTCTCGGCGCGGTGGGGGAGAGGCTTCGGGCCGGCGAGGTGGTCATCATGGGCTCGGTGATCCCCCCGATCCCGGTCCAGCCCGGAGATGAGATCACCTTCGAGCTGGCTCCACTGGCCCCGATCTCGGTACGGGTCTGACGCCGAGGTGATCAGGACCGGTCCGCGAGCTGAGGGGGGAGTCGCTGGGCTCGATCATCCGAACAGCCTGTGGGCGTTGCCGGAGAGGATCGCCTCACGTTGTGACGGCTCGAGCCCTGGCACCGCGTCTACCAGAGCCACCGGGTCGTCGTCGCCCATCTCGAACGGATAGTCGGTCCCGACCAGGACGTGGTCGGCCCCCATCGTGTCGACGAGGAAGCGGAGCACCGCGGGGCTGTGCACGACGGTGTCGACGTAGAGCCTGCTCAGGTACTCGCTGGGGAGACGGCTCGCCTGTTTGGCCGCCAAATCCGGCTTCGCCCTGTAGCCCCGGTCGAGACGCCCGATCTGGAAGGGGACGAAGCCGCCTCCGTGCACGGCGCAGATCCGTAGGCGGGGAAAGCGGTCGAAGACGCCGGCGTACATCAGCCCGGCGAGGGCGATGGTGGTCTCGGCTGGACGACCCACCGAGTTGTCCATGAAGTAACGATCGAGGGTCACACCGGTCAACGGCGCCATCGGGTGGAGAATGACGAAAGCACCTAAAGCCTCCGCCGCCTCCCACACCTCATCGAGTCCGGCCCGGTCGAGCCAGTCAGGCCCGACCGTTGTGGCGATCTGCACTCCGACCATCCCCAGCTCGCTCATCGCCCGCTCCAACTCCTTGGCGGCGGCGGCCGGGTCCTGTAGGGGGAGGGTGGCCACAGGACGGAGACGCGACGGCTCCTGTGCCGCCTCCTCGGCGAGACAGTCGTTCTGTGCCCTCGAGTAGGAGAGGCCGGCGGGGCCGGCGAGGTCGTACCCGGTCAGGTCGATCCACCCGGCGAGCAGCTGGGCCTGCACCCTCATCCGGTCCATGTCGGTGAGTCGCTGTTTCAGGTCGCTGAGACTGTCCCGCAAAGGGCCTGTGGTGAAACCGGCGTTGAACTGGACGCAGGTCCCCTTGGCCGTGTCGAGCAACTCCGCTCCGTGACCGGGTCCCGATCGCTCCAACCAGGCCCGGAACGACGGCGGGATGCAATGGGCGTGGACGTCGAAGGTCATCTGCGGACAATAACGAGACCCTGCAATCGATTGGAGACGGGCCCGCTAGTCGAGGGCAGGCATCTGGTCGTGCACGCAGGCGGCGACATGGCCGGGTCCTCGCCTGGTCAGCACGATCTCGGGCACGGGCTTGAAGGCGACGTGGACCCTCGTCGTCTCCGTCTTCGCCTCGATGAGTGCCTCACGCGCCGCCGATGGCACGCTCTCGGAGCGCAATGCGGTGGCCAGCCTTTCCGCCGACGACTCGTCCGAGAAGACGAGGTCGGCGGTGAAGGCGTCCTGGCGGGTGACGTCGGTGAGGGTCTCGAACATCCCCTGCTCGTCTTCGAGCCACCTGACCACGTCATCGACCTCCCAGCCGCAAGTCTCGGTGGCGACCGGGCATCTGGTGTGGAACCGGCAGCCCTGCGGTGGTCGGGCGGGGTCGGGAACCGAGCCTTCCAGGGTCACCAGGGCGGCATCGGGGTCGTCGTCGACATCGGGGCTGGCCCGGAGCAGGGCGTGGGTGTAGGGATGACGGGCGTCGTCGAAGATGTCTTCGGTCGAGCCCGCCTCGGACACCTTCCCCAGATACATCACGACGACCCGGTCGGCCATATGGCGGACCACCGAGAGGTCGTGGGTTATGAACAGGTAGGTGAGGTCGAGGTCTTGTTGCAGCTCGTTGAGCAGGTTGAGGATCTGTGCCTGGACCGAGACGTCGAGTGCCGAGGTGGGCTCGTCGAGCACGATGAGCTCGGGGTCGAGGGCCATGGCGCGGGCGATCGAGAGCCTTTGACGTTGGCCGCCGGAGAACTGGTGCGGGTACCGGTAGAGATGTTGTCTGCTCATGCCGACCCGCTCGAGCAGCTCGACCACTCGCTCGGTAAGCTCGTTGCCCGACGCTTCGTTGTGGACCTTGAGCGGTCTGCCCACGATCTCCCTGACCAGTTGCCGGGGGTTGAGCGAGGCGAAGGCATCCTGGAAGACCACCTGGCAATTGCGCCTGTAGCGAAGCCACTCGTTCTTCTTGAGGCGGTCGATGCGGTGAACACGGTCGATATCCTCCAGATCGGCGGTCATCTCCGAGGTCCGACCGTTCTCGGGGACGGCGAGGATGGCATCGATCCGCTCGTTCTCGGCGGTGGTCAGGTCGAAGTAGACCCCACCCATCGTGGGGTCGGTTAGACCGCTGACACACCTGCCCAGGGTGGTCTTGCCACAGCCGCTCTCCCCGACGAGACCCACCGTCTCCCCTCTCCTCACGTCGAAGCTGACACCGTCGACAGCCCGGACGTGCCCCGCCACCCGCTGTAGCGCTCCCTCGCGGATCGGGAAGTGCTTGTAGAGGTCGCGGACCGAGATCGCGATCTCGCCGCGGAGATCGGCTCGCGTCACACCGGTTTGCTGAGCAGCCGCCGTCACGATGTTCTCCGCGAGAACGAGGGGACTTCGCCGGCCCGATCAGGGGGATGGTGGATGAAGCAGGCCACACCGTGCTGGTCGGGACCGGCCGTCAGCTCGGGATCAATGGTCCCGCACACCTCGACGGCGTAGTCGCACCTCGCCACGAAGCGGCAGGAAGGAGGGGGGTCGATCAACTCCGGCACCGTCCCCCTGATCGCTACCAGACGGCCACGATCATGGGACCGGGAAGGTATCGCCGCGAGCAGGCCCCTGGTGTAGGGGTGGAGGGGGTCGGCGAATATCTCCTCCGTCCTGCCGATCTCCACGATCCGGCCGGCATACATCACCGCCACCCGGTCACAGATCCGCCGCACCAGTGACAGGTCGTGGCTGATGTAGAGAACCGCCGACTTGTGACGGCTCTGCAGGTCCTTGATGAGCTCCATGATCCTCGCCTGCACGGTCACGTCCAGAGCCGTGGTCGGCTCGTCGGCGATCAGCAGGTCGGGGTTGCATGCCAGGGCTTGGGCGATCATCACCCGCTGCTTCATCCCACCCGACAGCTCATGGGGGTACCGCGCCATCACCTTCGGCGGGTTGGGGATCTGCGTCTCTGCCAGTGCCGCCGCTACCAGGTCGTCGACCACGCGTTCGATTCGATCTCTCCGGCTCCGGAGAGGAGGGAGGGCGAGCAGGCCCCGCTCGATGGTGCGGGCGCGTTGGGTGACGTGTCTGCGCAATAGTGGGTTGGGGCGCGATCCGAGACCGGCACGCTCCAAGAGCTCGGTCGTCCGGTGGTGGTAGAAGACCTCGGCGATCTGGTCCCTTACCGTGAGCGCCGGGTTGAGGGCCTTGGCCGGGTCCTGGAAGATCATCGCGATGCGATCGCCTCTGATGTCTCGGAGGGCGCGGTCGGGGAGGGTGCTGAGGTCGATGGTCTCCGATCCGGTGTCGTCACATGCGTGACACCCTCCCCCGAGACACTGCGGGCACTCGATGGGGAGGCGGCCGGTGT
>DATKCZ010000035.1:0-63067 GCA_035512955.1 Acidimicrobiia bacterium | reverse complement strand
AAGGCCTTCATCCCCCACGCGGCGTTGCTGCGTCAGGCTTTCGCCCATTGCGCAAGATTCCCTGCTGCTGCCTCCCGTAGGAGTCTGGGCCGTGTCTCAGTCCCAGTGTGGCTGATCGTCCTCTCAGACCAGCTACTCGTCGATGCCTTGGTAGGCCGTTACCCCACCAACTAGCTGATAAGCCGCGAGCCCATCCCACAGCACAAAGGCATTTCCTCGATCGACCATGAGGTTGTTCGAGGGTATCCGGTATTAATCCAAGTTTCCCTGGGCTGTCCCGGTCTGTGGGGCAGGTTGCTCACGTGTTACTCACCCGTTCGCCGCTCCGTCATTCCGATGGGTTACCCCTCCGGTATGCGTCGCTCGACTTGCATGCATTAGGCACGCCGCCAGCGTTCATCCTGAGCCAGGATCAAACTCTCCAACGTACGTTCATCGCCTCCCGTCCGAGGACGGTGGGCAAATCCTGTCAAATGAAGGGCTTGGTATTTGGGTCCCGGGACCGTGAGGGTCCCGAGCTTGATTGCTCTGTGATTGTCACCGGACGACCGAGGTCGCCGGTCTATCACCGCTTGAGTGCTCCAACTCCACCCTTACGGAGAGCTGGTGCACTGCTGGCTTGTTTGGCACATTGTTCAGTTGTCAAGGAGCCCACGGCTCCGCGATCTGGTGTCTTCCTCTGAAGCAGACCGGCCGGCGATCATACCGCGACCTCTGCGCAGAAACAAGATGGCGCAGCCCGAATCGAGGGCTCCACCGCAGGCGGACACACGAGCGTTTGCCCGTGCCCGCTGAATGATAGTCGGAGGCCGTGGGCTACACAAAGTCAATCGACGAGCCGGATGAAACGCCGTTTCCCCACGTTCAACACCTTTCCCACCAGCCTGTTCCGGGCCATCTCGGTCACCGCCACGGGTTCCCCGTCGAGACGAACCGCGCCCTGTTCGATCATGCGCCGGGCCTCGCTCCCCGACATCGCAAAGGCGTCGCGGATCAGGGCGGCAAGCTGGATCTCGGTCTCTGGAGGAAGCCGGTGTTCCGTCATCTCGTCGGGCACTCCTCCTTCCCTGAAGATCTTGTCGAACTCCGACTCGGCTGCGAGGGCGGCCCCGTCTCCCCAATAGAGACCCACTATCGAGCGGGCCAGGCGTCTCTTCGCCTGGTTGGGGTGGAGGTTGCCCGAACCGAGAGCCGCCTCCACCTCCTCGACCTGCTCATCGTCGTAGTCGGCGGCCAACCGAAACCATTGCGGCATCGCCTTGTCGGGAATGCTCATGGTCTTGCCGAACATGTCTGCCGGCGAGTCCTCGACTCCGATGTAGTTGCCCAGCGACTGGCCCATGCGACGTGTCCCATCCAGCCCCACCAGGATCGGCATGGTCAAGGCGACCTGCTGCTCCATGCCATAGCGTTGCTGGACCGAGCGCCCCATCATCAGATTCCACAGCTGGTCGCTGCCACCCAGCTCGACATCGGACTCGACTGCCACGGAGTCGTAACCCTGTAGAAGGGGGTAGAGGAACTCCATGACCGAGATCGGAGTGCCCTCCTCGTGGCGCTTGGCGAAATCGGCCCGCTCCATCATCTGGGCCACCGTTGCCGCCGAGGTGAGCTCGAGCACCTCGGGCATCCTCATCGGCGACAGCCACTCGGAGTTACGTCTCACCTCGAGCGGCTCGGGGAGCAGGATCCTCTCGAACTGCCCGAGGAGGTTCTCTGCATAACCGTTCACCTCGTCGGCGCTGAGCCGACGCCGGGTCTCTGCCCGTTCCGAGGGATCGCCGACCTGTGCGGTGAAGTCACCCACGATCAGGACCGCGGTGTGACCGAGCTCCTGAAACTGTCGCAGCTTGCGAAGGACCACCCCCCAGCCGAGGGTCACCTCGGGAGCCGTGGGGTCGAGCCCCAGCTTGACCCTCAAGGGTCGCCTCAACTCCAATTTGGCGGTCAGCTCGTCCTCGGGGACCACCTGATCGGTATGCCGCAGGATCCGCCGGAGGTCGTCAGTCACTGTCATAGGGCGAGGAGGGTAAACCGACGGTGGTTCAGAACTCGAAGTGTTTGATCGGCTCGCCATGTTCGGCTATGTCGGTCATCGCATCGATGCCAAGATCGAGATGGTGCTGGGCCCACTCCTCGGTCACCTCCCGATCGCTGGCCTCCGTCTTGACGCCTTCGGGGGTAGTGGGGACGTCCGACACGAGGAGAAGGGCTCCACGGGAGATGCTGTTGTGGTGCCCGACGATGAAGATGGTCGCGGTCTCCATGTCGATGGCGATGGCAGTCAGGGCGCGTAACCGTCTCAGGAATTCGAGATCGTGCTCCCAGAGACGCCGGTTGGTGGTGTAGACCACCCCGGTTCGGTACTCGAAGCCCCGCTCGACGATCTTCTCGGAGACGAATTTGTGCAGCTTGAACGAGGGCAGCGCCGGCACCTCGGGAGCGAAGTAGTCGTCGCTGGTCCCCTCTCCCCGGATGGCGGCGATGGGCAGGATGAAGTGTCCGATCTCCGTCGACCGTTTCAGACCCCCGCACTTGCCCAGGAAGAGAACGCCCTCGGGCATCCTCGCGGTGAGCAGGTCCATGATCGTCGCCGCATTGGCGGTGCCGATCCCGAAGTTGACGATGGTCAGACCCTCGCCGTTGCTCGCCGCCGGCATCGGACGGTCGAGACCCTTGACCTCGCAATCGAACCTCGCGGCGAACGAGTCGACGTAGTTCTTGAAGTTGGTGAGGAGCACGTAATCCCCGAACTCGTCGACATCGAACCCGGTGTAGCGGGGAAGCCAGTCCCGGGCGATCGCCCCTTTGGAGATAGAGGCGGGGTCGATCATCGGTCGAGCCTACGCAGAGAACCGGGCGGCAGAAACGAAGCGCCACGACCGGTCCTTTGCTCTGGAGATGCCGATGCGCGGCGTGGCCATCACCACCTCGGGTCTCTCCCCTTCCTCTAGGCGGACCACAGACGTGGAATCGAACAGAAAAGTCCCGTTGTGCTCGAGGCCGATGCCCAGGGCCTGGCAGAGCTTCCCCGGACCGTTGGCCAGTTCCGTCCGTCTGCCCCGGCGCCGCGCCGCCACTCCCTCACCGTCGATCACCTCTCCACCACGGATCAGGATCCCCCATCCGACTCCCTGGGGACCCGCCGCGGTGTTGGCGCAGTTGTGGATGCCGTAAGATCGATACACGTACAGGGTGCCCGGTCTCTGGAACATCGACCGGTTGCGCAGGGTCTCGCCCTGGTAGGCGTGCGATGCGGGGTCGTCGTCACCCTTGTAGGCCTCGACCTCGTCGATGCGCACCCTCACCTCCCGCCCGTCGACCCGCGAGACGAGGTGCGCCCCGAGAAGGAGGGGCGCGGCTTCCTCAGGGGCGCCTCCGAGGATTCGCTCCAGACCCGCGATCTCGGTCATCAGGCTCCTCGCAGCCGAGCACCTCGGTTGGCCGCGGCGGCGATCATCGCCTCACGAATCGAGGCTATCTCGGGGCTCTGGAGGGTCCGATCCGGCGCTCGGAGCCGATATCTGATCGCAATGGCCCTCATCCCCTCGCCGAGACTCTCCTCCTTGAACTCGTCGAAGACCCGAGTCGACTCGACCATCCCCTGGCCGGCCTGTGTGGTGGCGTCGACCAGAGTGCCGGCACCGACGTCGCTGGCGACCAAGAAGCTGAGATCGAAGTCGACCGGAGGGAAGACCGACGGCGTCTTGGCCTCGACCGGTGACACCGGCGCGAGGAGGGGTGCGAGGTCGAGCTCGGCCACCGCGACCCGGCCTTCGATCTCGAAGGCGCTCACCGTTCGCGGGGCAAGCTCGCCCACATGGCCGATGGTGTTGCCTGCCACGCTCACCATCGCACTGCGTCCCGGGTGATAACCGGGAGGCGCCGAGATGGTGATCTCTCCCTCGATTCCCAGGGAATCAGTGAGGTGACGCCATATCGCCAGAGACAACGCGGCGTCGGCGACACGCTGGGAGCCGTCTAGGGAGGCCAGGCCCATATCTCCCACCACTGCCCAAGCCAGACGGTCGTACTCGAGTGGAAGTTCGGGCTCATCGGGGTCCGGCTCGGAGGAGAAGACCGTGCCGGTCTCGAAGAGAGCGACCGAACGATTCCCATGGGACTGGTTGTAGCGGAGATCATCGAGGAGACCGGGGAGCAATGTGGGGCGCAGCTTGGCCTCCTCCTCCCGCAATGGGTTCTTGACGGTGAGCAACTCTGCTCCGTTTCCGTCCCAGCCCAGAGCAGCTAGGTCTTCGAGTTTGACGAAGGGAAGATTGATCGCCTGACTCAATCCGAGACCGGTGAGCGCGGAGTGGACCTCTCGTCGGCGGCGCTGCTCAACGGTGAGACCGCCGGCGGGGCCGGTAGGGAGCGTGACCTCGAACTTGTCGAATCCATGCACCCGGGCGATCTCTTCGATCAGGTCGGCGGGACGGGTGACGTCGGGTCGAAACGTGGGGACGGTGACCACGATCGGATCGGTTCCCGTTACGGTCATCTCCAGACGCTCCAGGATCCCGGTCACGTAAGCGGCCTCGAAACCCTCACCGAGGAGACGTTCCACCTCACCGAGGGGCAACTCGATCACTGCGGGAGTGGTCTCGATGGCAACCTCATCGACGTAGCCCTCGAGGACTTCCCCGCCGGTGATCGCACTCACCATGGCACTCGCCCGGCGGTTGGCGACGTCGGCCAGATTGGGGTCGACGCCCCGTTCGAATCGTGTGGCCGCCTCCGACCGGAGATCATGCCGGCGCCACATGTGCATAATGGTTGGAGGGTCCCAAGATGCCGCCTCCATGAGGATCCGAGAGGTGGACTCCGAGACTTCGCTGCGCGCTCCGCCCATGGTGCCCGACATCGAGGTGGGGCCGGCGTCGTCGTAGATGATGAGGTCGTCGGTGGAGAGCTCCCGCTCCACATGATCCAGGGTGATCAGACTCTCTCCCTCGACAGCCCGTCGCACCACGAGGTGGTCGCCCTCGATCGAGTCTGCATCGAAGGCGTGAAGGGGGTGACCCAATTCGAGCATCACATAATTGGTCACGTCGACCACGTTGGAGATCGAGCGAACCCCGGCCTTGTGCAGACGGTGTCTCAGCGCCAGGGGGGCCTGCCCCACGCTCACCCCTCGGATCTCCCGTGCGGTGAAGCGTCGGCACCCGGTCTCATCGGCGATCTCCACGGTGATCGGCGTGGCGCCGGGCACCGTCTCCAGCTCGACCGGGGGGACGCGGTGCTCGACCCCGAACCAGGCACCCAGGTCGCGGGCGATTCCGACCAGCGAGAGCGCATCGGGGCGGTTGGTCGTGGCCTCCAAATCGAAGACCACGTCGGGCAGCTCGACCAGGTCGACGAAGGCGGTGCCGATATCCGGGCCGGGTTCTAGGACCAGGATGCCGGCGCGGTCGTCACCCAGCCCGAGCTCCGCTTCCGAGCAGATCATCCCGTGCGACTCCACACCCCTGATGGTCCGCTCCCCAATCTCGAGACCACCGGGGAGGACTGCACCGGGCCGCGCCACCGCCACGGTGGCCCCGGTCTCGAAGTTCCAAGCCCCACAGATGATCTGTGTCGGCCCGGTCCCACTGTCCACCTGGCAGACGCGAACCTTGTCGGCGTCGGGGTGGGGGGCGATGTCGAGGACCTCACCGACGAAGACGTCGGTCCAGCCGACGTCGAGTCGTTCCACACCCTCGACGGTGTGTCCCAGCATGTCGAAGGCGTAAGACAGGTCCTCGACATCGGTGGTCGGCGGCTCGATGAACTCCTGGAGCCAGCGGAGCGGGACTTTCATCAGAACTGGCTCAGGAAGCGAATGTCGTTCTCGATGAAATGACGCAGCGAGTCGATGCCGTGACGAGCCATGGCGATTCGCTCCGGGCCCATGCCGAAGGCGAACCCGCTGACCTCACCCGGGTCGTAGCCCGCGGTCTCCAGGACGAAAGGATCGACCATGCCGCAGCCGAGTAGCTCGAGCCATCCGGCACCACCGCAGACCCGGCACCCTGGCACCCCCCCGTCGCAGGCGAAGCAGGAGACGTCGAGCTCGGCGCTGGGCTCGGTGAAGGGGAAGAAGTCGGGGCGGAGCCGCACCTCGCTCTGCGGGCCGAAGAACTCCCGGGCGAAGTGGAGGAGGGTTCCCTTGAGATCGCTGAACTGGATGTTCTCGTCGACGGCCAGGCCTTCGATCTGATAGAAGACCGGGAGATGGGTGGCGTCGATGGTGTCTTTGCGATAGCACCGACCCGGCACCACCACATAGACGGGGGGGTCGTGGCTCTGCATCCAGCGGGCCTGCACCGGTGAGGTGTGAGTGCGGAGGAGGACCTCGTCCTGGGGTGCGCCCCAGTCGAGGTACATGGTGTCCTGCTCCCAGCGCGAGGGGTGGGTTGCCGGGGTGTTGAGGGCGTCGAAGTTGTAGTAGGCCAACTCGGCCTCCGGCCCCTCGGCGACCTTATAGCCGAGCCCCACGAAGATGTCGATCACCTCGTCGATGGTCTGCTGGACGAGGTGGAGCGATCCGGTCGGGAATCGCACCGATTCCAGGGTGACGTCGATCGTCTCGGATTGGAGACGGCGCACCTCCTCGATCACCTCCAACTCCGCGCGTCTCGCCTCCACGAGCTCTCTGATGCGGGAGGTGGCCTCGTTCAGCTTGGCGCCCACCTTGGGCTTGAGATCGGCGCCCAATCGGCCCATGCCGGCGCGCACCTGCCCCACCGGGGAGTCCTTGCCCAAGAGCTCGGACTCGATCCGATCCAGACCGTCGAGCGTCTCGGCACCTGCAACCACGCCGGGGGCGTCGGCTATGGCATTGCTGAGCGTCTCCAGCGGGTCCATGTCGGGCGGGAGGTTAGACATCGGCCCCGGGTCCGCAGGAACCCGTCGTCAGCGCATAGACGGCGATACCGGCGGCCACACCGGCGTTCAGGCTCTCGGTCGACCCTGGCATGGCGATGGTGAGCCTCTGGTCCACGGCGGAGATAACGTCCGGGGGAAGCCCGTGGGCTTCTTCCCCGACGAGCAATGCCACCAGACGCTGAGAGATCTCCCCGGGAGCCAGTCCGTCGCGGACCACCGCAGCCACCGTGGTCCAGTTGGCGAGTTCGTCGAGCGAGTCGACCCGGGCGATCGGCGTCTGGAAATGACCGCCGCCGCCGGAGCGAACCGTTTTCGGCGCCCAGGGATCAGCCGATCCCTTGGTGTACGCGAAGCCCCATCCGAAGGCGGCCGCGGTCCGGATCATCGTCCCCACATTGCCGGGGTCGGATACACCGACCGAGACCAACAGATTGCGGCCCCGGTCGAGTCTCTCCTCGGGGATCTCGACAACGGCGACCGGTCCCTGTGGAGACTCGGTGCCGGCCAGCCGGGCCAGCGCTCTGCGGTCGATCGGAATGGCCCCATCCCCCTCCACCGGGTCGATGGCGAAGGTCTCCACCACTTTGGCCCCGGCGGCGAGGACGTCGGCGAGTAGCTTGGGCCCTTCGACCAAAGTCAACCCCCGCTCTTTGCGGTGCCTCCCGCGATGAAGACCGGCCGCCTCCATCACAGACTTGGAGCGATGGGTGTGGACCGGCTTCATTTGGGCTGGCTCGGTTCAGGTGCCCTTGGCGACCTCGACCAGATGAGCGAAGGCATCGGGGTCGTTCACGGCCATGTCGGCCAGCATCTTGCGATCGACTTCGACCTCGGCAGCCCGTAGACCTGCGATGAACTGGCTGTAGGTGGTGCCGTTCTGGCGGGCGGCGGCGTTGATCCGGGAGATCCAGAGCTTGCGGAACTCGCGCTTGCGAGCCCGACGGTCCCGGTATGAGTCCTGCATCGCGTGCATGACTTGCTCGTTGGCCGTCCTGAACCGTCGACTCCTGGCGCCCTTGTAGCCCTTGGCCCGGTCGAGGACCTTCCTGTGTGACTTCTTCGCGTGAACCGCGCGCTTGACACGTGCCATTTGAATCTCCTCAACGACCGAGTTGCTTCTTGATGATCCTGGCGTCGCCCGGGGCCAGTTCGACCTCGCCCTTGCGGCGGCGGAAGGTGGCCTTGCCCTTGGCCAGGCGAAGATGGCCGCGTCCGGTCTGCCGGCGTAGGTACCTGCCGGATCCAGTGACCTTGATTCGCTTCTTGGCGCCACTGTGTGTCTTCATCTTGGGCACAGGGTCCCTCCTTACTCGTCGGTCTGCTGCTTGCTGGCCGAGCCCTTGGGCTGTCTCAGCGGTGCCAGCACCATGGACATCGACCCACCCTCGATCTTCGGTGCCTGCTCGACCGTCCCATAGTCGGAGACCTCTTCGGCGAGACGGTTCATCAGGTCCCTGCCGAAGTCGGGGCGCTCCCGCTCGCGTCCTCTGAACCGGATGGTCACTTTCACCTTGTCGTGGTCCACCAGGAACTCCTGGGTCTTGCGGCGGGTGATGTCAAAGTCGTGCTCGCCGATCCGGACGCGCATCCGGAGCTCTTTGATCGAGGTTCGGGTCTGTTTCTTCCGCGCCTCGCGTTGCTTGACGGATTGTTCGTACTTGTACCGTCCGTAGTCCATGAGCCGGCAAACCGGGGGCCGGGCATTGGGAGCGACTTCGACCAGGTCCAGGTCAAGCTGCTCGGCAAGCCACAGGGCCTCGTTGATCTTCTTGACTCCGATTTGCTCTCCATCGGGTGCGACCACGAGGACCTCTTTGGCCCGGATCGCTCCATTCACGCGAAGCTCTGGAATGCTGGTACCTCCTGTTGAATTGCAGCCATTTCTGCGCTCTCGTCACAACAAAAAGCAGCAGGCGAAGACCTGCTGCCGATCACTGCGAGCCAGGCCGGCGCACCGTTGGTGACACTGGCTCTTCTCGTTTCGAACCTCGGCTCGCAACAGTCCTCAATGGGCTCCGCACGGCCGGGTGGGGAGGCAGCAACCTCCGCTCTTGCTGATTGGTTGTCGCCCAAGGGTACCAGCGCAACGGTCTCATCCGATATCGCGGGTCTCAGGTGCCCTCCAGCTCACGAAACGCCTTCGCCGTGGCGACCGCGGCTTCGACGGCTTCGGCACCCTTGTTGGAATCCCCCTGCCCGGCGCGCTCCACCGCCTGTGAGTAGTCGTGGACCGCGAGGATGGCGTTGGCCACCGGCACGCCGGTATCGAGGGCCACCCTGCTGATCCCGTGTGCCGACTCCTTGACGACGATCTCGTAGTGATCGGTGCCACCCTTCACCACCGTCCCGATCGCCACGATGGCGTCACAACCGGCGGTCGCCAGCTTGTGGGCGGCCAGTGGGATCTCCAGGGCGCCGGGAACCCTCAGCACGGTCACCCGGTCGACTCCGAGGTCTTCGAGCCGCTTCAGGGCGCCCTCCACGAGACGGTCGGTGATGGCTTGGTTCCAACGGGCGGCCGCGATACCGATATGGAGGCCGGACCCGTCGGTCGAACCCTCGACTACCCGAGTCACGCAGAGTCCAGGTCCAACTGATGGCCGAGTCGGTCGGCCTTGGTCTGGAGGTATCCTCGGTTCTCCTCGTTGGCCGGCAGCGATATCGGGATGCGCTCTTGGATCGACAGACCGTAACCCTCGATTGCCGCCCGTTTCACCGGGTTGTTGGTGAGCAGACGCATCGACCGTACCCCGATGTCGTAGAGGATCTGAGAGCCGACTCCATAGTCACGACTGTCGACCGGCAGCCCGAGGTTCACATTGGCGTCGACCGTGTCGAAACCCTCATCCTGAAGGCGGTAGGCGGCCAGCTTGTGCAGCAGCCCGATCCCCCGCCCCTCGTGACCTCTGATATAGAGGACGACCCCACGCCCCTCTTCTGCCACCGCGGCCAGCGCGTAGTCCAGTTGCTCGCCACAGTCGCACCGCATGCTCCCGAAAACATCTCCGGTGAGACACTCGGAATGGACCCGGGTCAACATTCCCTCACCGTCGCCGATGTCCCCCCTGACCAGGGCGATGTGCTGGCGATCGTCAACGAGCGACCGGTAGCCGATGGCGGCGAACTCACCGTGACGTGTAGGGATCCTTGCTTCGACCACCCTTTCGACGAGCTTCTCAGACTTGCGGCGGTGCTCGATGAGGTCGGCGATGGTGCCGATGAGCAGCTCGTGCTCACGGGCGAACACCTCGAGATCGGGAAGTCTCGCCACCGTGCCGTCGTCATTCATCACCTCGGCCAGCACCGCTGCAGGGTATTTCCCCGCGAGTTGGGCGAGATCGACCGCGGCCTCGGTGTGCCCGGCTCGTTTCAGGACACCACCGGGCTCGTATCGCAGCGGATACATGTGACCCGGTCTGGCGAGATCACCGGGCTTGGTGTCAGGGTCGATCACGGCGTGCACCGTTCGGCACCGGTCCGATGCGGAGATCCCGGTGGTCGTCCCGGTGACCGCGTCGATGGAGATGGTGAACGCGGTCCGCCTCACATCGGTGTTCTTGGCCACCATCATCGGCACTTCGAGCTCGTCGAGACGCTCACCGATCAGGGGTAGGCAGATGATCCCGCTGGTGTAGCGGAGCATGAACCCCATGGTGTCGGGGGTCACGTCCTCGGCGGCGATGATGAGGTCGCCCTCGTTCTCACGGTCTTCGTCATCGACCATGATCACCATTTCGCCGCGTCCGACGGCGGCGACGATGTGCTCGATCGGGGCGAAACTCATTCTCGAACCTTCAGCAGCCTTTCGACGTACTTTGCCAGCACATCCATCTCAAGGTTGACCGTGTCTCCCCGCTTGCGCAAGCCCAAGGTGGTCACCTCGAGGGTATGGGGGATCAATGCGACGCTGAACCCGTCCTCTGTCAGGGCCGCGATCGTCAGGCTCACTCCGTCGATGGTCACCGAGCCCTTCTCCATTACGTAGCGTCTCAGGTCTTCGGGGACATCGACTGTCATCACCGTTCCGTGGTGGTTGTCAATATCGACTCTGGCGATGGTGCCCACCGAGTCGATATGGCCCTGGACGATATGGCCGTCGAACCGCCCACCGGCAGCCAGTGGTAGTTCCAGGTTGACGAGTTCGTCGGGGCTCAGCGCTCCGAGATTGGTGCGTTCGAGGGTTTCGGGGATGAGGTCTACAGAGATGGCGTCCCCGCTCTCCACGACGGTGAGACAGACTCCGTTCACCGCGATCGAAGCCCCAACGGGCAGCTCGCCCAGACCGGCACCGCCGATCACCATCCGTTGCGCCCCGGCGCGAGCCGTGATCTCTCTCACCGTTCCGATCCGTTCCACGATCCCTGTGAACACTCAGCCGCCTAACTCGAAGTCGATGCGAAGGTCGGGACCGAGACGTCGGATGTCGGTGATGACGACCCCCACCGCGTCGCCGATCGACCCGAACCTCCCTCCGAGAGGTGATCTCCCGGTGCCTCCTCCGACCCGACCACCAATGTACACCACACCCCGGGCGACCACCCCTGATCGCATCCATGCCCCAGCCAGGGTGGGGCCTCCTTCGAGGAGGACCGCCAGGTATCCCGCCTCTCCCAGAGCCCTGCAGACGGCTTCGGGGCCGGGGCGATCCTCTCCACCCACCACCAGCAAGTCGCCCGAGGGAATCGGAATCTCGATCGAAGAGACCACGATGGGCTCCCTTTCCCAAATCGCGCGATCGAGGGGAAGGTCGGTCCCCCCCGCCACCACCACGGGTCGCGGCTGGGGCCCCTCATACCCGGGCAACCGAACGTCGAGACGAGGGTCGTCGGCCACCAGGGTGCCGGTGCCGACGATGACCGCATCGTTGGCGGCGCGCAGGCTGTGGGCGTCGGCGCGTGCTTCCTCGGAGGTGATCCACTGTGAGGTGCGGTCCATCGCCGCCACCGCCCCGTCGAGGGTCATGGCGTACTTCAAGGTGACCAGGGCGAGCCCGGTCCTCCTGTGATGGAAGTACGCCGGGTCCACCTCAGAGGCCTCCGGGTCGTCGAGGACGATGACGTCGATGCCGGCCTGGCGAAGTGCCTCGACACCGGTGCCCGAAACCCTCTCATCGGGGTCGAGTGTCCCCACGACGACCCGCCCCACCCTGTCTGCGATGAGCCGGTCGACACAAGGTGGGGTCCGGCCCTGGTGGGTGCACGGTTCCAATGAGATATACACCGTTGTGCCGTTGGCATTCCCGGCCCGTTCCAGGGCGACTGCCTCGGCGTGCGGTCGTCCCGGGCCCTCGTGGGCGCCTTCGCCGATGACCTCGCCGCTCTCGTCCACGACCACGGCCCCGACTCTGGGGTTGGGATGGGGATGATGGGGCCGCGCCAGCTCGTAGGCGCGTTGTAGAAAGCGGCTGTGAGTCACCTAGGCCGAGCGTCGATCGATGCGGTAGGTCGAGCCCGGCTGCTTCTTGGCGAACTCTTTCATCTCAACCGCGATCGCCGACGCCTCCCATTGGGTCACAATCTCACGCACGTCGGTCGAAGCTACACCCAGGGACAAGGACACCACCGGGAAGGCATAGCGCTCTCCCCTGCGATCGATCACCTCGATGTACCCGCGCAGCGCGTCTGCGGTGTCGTAGAGATCCAGAATCCCGTCATCGAACCGCTCGACGACCTCCTTGCAGAACGACTCGGCCATCGCCGGCGGGATCATGGCCACGAAGTCGTCACCGCCGATGTGGCCGACGAAGGCTTCGTCGATACCGAGGCTGGTGGCTGCTTCGGTGAGGCACCGCCCACAGAATCGGATCACCTCGTCTCCCCGCATGAAGCCGTAGTGGTCGTTGAACGCCTTGAAGTTGTCGAGGTCACCGTGAACCAGGGCGAACTCACGCTTCTCTGTGACGCACCGCTCGATCTCGGCGGTGATCTTGAAGTTGCCGGGGAGACCGGTGAGCGGCGAGAGGTCGCGGGCTGCCTGGGTACGGCGAAGAACCGCCCGCACTCGGGCCGCCAACTCGGTGATATCGAAGGGCTTGGTGATGTAGTCGTCGGCGCCCAGCTCGAGACCCCGCACCCGGTCTTCGGGCAGGCCACGGGCGGTGAGGAGGATGATGGGGATACTCGCCGTCGACGCCTGACTGCGGAGACGGTGCAAGGCGGTCAGCCCGTCCATCCGCGGCATCATGATGTCGAGAACGATCACGTCAGGAGGGTTGGTGGTCGCCTTCTGCAGAGCGTCCTCGCCGTCCACGGCGGTGTCCAGCTCGAACCCGTCGAGCTCGAGGTTCACCTTCACCACGGTGAGAATGTCCGGATCGTCGTCTGCAACCAGAACTCGTTCACTCATCTGTCTCTGCGGCCCTTCTCAAAGCTTCTACAGCGGCCAGTGGATCGTCCGCTCTGAACACTGCCGTCCCGGCCACGAGCACGGTCGCGCCGGCCGATATGGCCTGTCCGGCATTTTCGGGCGTAATGCCGCCATCGACCTGAATATCGGCTCTCAATCCTCGGGACTCAACCCATTCTCTCGCCGCCTCGATCTTGGGCAACGCGGTGGGGATGAAGGACTGGCCGCCATGACCAGGCTCGACCGACATCACCACGACAATGTCGCACTTCTCGACAAATGGGGCCACCGCATCGAAGGGTGTTCTCGGGTTGATCACCAACCCGAAGTCGAGCCCGTTGTCCCGGGCTCGCTGCAGGGCCCGACTTGGATCAGGCACCGCCTCGATGTGAACCGTCACCAGATTGACCCCGGCCTTGGCCAGCTCGGGAAGGTAAGCGTCGGGGTTGGTGGTCATGAGGTGACAGTCGAAGTACAGGTCGGTGACACCTCGAATTGCCTCTATCACCGGGATTCCGAAAGAGATGTTGGGCACGAAGTGGCCATCCATCACGTCGAGATGCAGCCAATCGCTGACCGGGGCGACCCGTTCGACGTCCTCGCGCAGACAGGAGAAGTCGGCTGCAAGGAGCGACGGCGCGATCTTGACGGGCATGGAGCGAGTCTATGACCTCATCCGACCCGACCGCCATCACGTCGCCGGCCCCGTACCCAGTCGTCCCCGGTCTGTAGAGACTTTCCCGAGGGTTGGAGCTCGGTGATCTCCAGCCCTCCATCTGCCAGGCCGATGATCGGAGCCCCGTCGACCTCGACCCACGTCCCCGGTTCAGGGTGGGTAGCGGCTGCTCTCACGCCGAGGATCTTGTGAGGTTGCCCGTCGATCGCCAGGGTTGCGGCCGGTGAGGGTGCCAGACCCCGCACTTGGTCGATCACCGTTGCCACCTCGGCGTCGACCGAAATGGGGCGGTCCTCGGCGGTGATCTTGTCCGCATAAGTGAGTCCCTCGTCGGCCTGGCTCACCGGCTGGAGAGTGCCATCGAGGTACCGGCCGATCACGTCGGAGAGGAGTCGTGCTCCGAGATCGGCGAGCCTCGCCGTCAGCTCCCCGCAGGTCTCACCTTCGAGGATGTCCACCGCCTGAGCGGTGAGGACGGGACCGGTGTCGAGGCCCTCATCGAGTTTCAGGAGTGTGACCCCGGTCATCGGGTCGCCGGCCATGATCGCCCGAGCCACCGGGGCGGCGCCCCGCCAGCGGGGTAGCAGGCTGAAATGGACGTTGAGCATGCCGTGTTCGGGAAGGGCGAGCACCTCGGGTCGGATGATGCGCCCGTAGGCCACCACCACTCCGACATCGAACGGGCCGTGGTCACCGACGGTCGTCGCCAACCCGGCGCGATCCTCGGGCTGGGCGATGTCGAGACCGAGCTTGGCTGCCGCCACCTTGACCGGAGGGGGCACCGGCCGCTTCGAGCGTCCCTTGGGACGGTCGGGCTGGGTGACGACCAGGCTCAGCTCATGTTGGCGATGGAGTTGTTCGAGGGTGGGCACCGCCGCCTCGGGGGTGCCCAGTAACACCACCCGGGCCATCAGGTCAACCCGAGGGCGTTGTCGCGGAGGTCGCGCAGTGCTTTCTTCCGCTCAGGTCTGCCGAGGCAATCGATGAGTAGACCCCCGAGCAGGTGGTCCGTCTCGTGTTGAAGGACACGTCCCAGCAGACCGTCTCCGGCATACTCGACTTCGTTCCCATCGAGATCGAGGGCCTTCACTCGGGCGAACGCCGGCCGGGTTATCTCCCACCAGTAGCCCGGCACCGAGAGACATCCCTCCTCGAGCTCGACCTCCCCGGCGGTCTCCATGACCTCTGGGTTGATCATCACCCGTGGGCCCAGCTCGTCCTGAGCGTCGAAGACTGCGATCCGACGGGCGATCCCGATCTGGTTGGCGGCGAGCCCAACGCCGGGAGCGTCGTACATGGTCTCGATCATGTCCTTGGCCAGCGTGAGCACTGCGGAGTCGATGTCGGCGATCGGTTTCGTCTCGAGACGAAGCACCGGGTCGCCAAAAATGCGGATCGGGTAGATAGCCATGGGAGTCGGCGGGACAGGGTAGATGGTGTCGATGTGGAGACGGCCGGCTGCGGGAAGACCCTATTCCAGGCCGTTGGGGTCGATGTCGATGATGTCATCTCCCCAACCATCCCCAGCTCCGGTTGCGCCCGACCGGTCCCGATGCAGTTTGCCACGGTTGGCGGCGAAGACAGTCATCGCTCCCGAGAACCGTCTCGAGATGATGCGGTGTATCCAGTGGCGCACCGCCGGGATCAACAGCACAAACCCGAGCACATCGGTGATGAAACCGGGTGAGATCAGAAATGCACCCGCGACGAGGATGGCAGCACCTTCACTGAGCTCGCGACCGGGAAGCACCGCCTGACCCGCCTTTTCCTTGATGCGGCGGATGACCGAGACTCCGGCGCGACGCACCAAGAACGAGCCGATCAGCGCGGTGGCGAGGGCAAGTCCAAGCGCCCAGGCCAACCCGATCCTCGTTTGGACCCAGAAGAAGGTGGTCATCTCGGTGATGGCCACGACGACGAAGATGGCGAGAAACCGCATCGATCCCAACGATACAAACGACCCCGGACAAGGTGTTGGGTGGCTGTGGTGAGCGATATCGTGCTCTCGTGAACGAGACAGCTTTGGATCAGTCAGAAGTGGACCGCTCGAAGACCTGGGTTGACCTGGTCGCGGTGATTGGTGTGGTCGCGGCGATCGGGACGTTCTTCTTCGTCACTTTCATTGCTCCCGACGGGGGGTTCACCGCGACTTCCATGCGCCAGGGAGTCGCCATCGGCGCGCTCCTCGCCGCGGTGCCGGTGACTGTCCTGGCCGGCGGAGACGATGCCAGTCGTCTTGTGTCATTGGGCGGCGGGATGGCGGTTGCAGGCGCCGTCACCACACCGGGCGGAAACCTGGCCGGTGTGATCATGGCTGGTGTCGGGGTTGCGCTCCTCCTGGCCGGAGGGTCGAGCCCGCCAACACTCACGCGCATATCGATCATCAGATTGCTCGTCTATGGGGTGCTTCTCGCCGTGGGTAGCTGGCTGGCGCTGGGGACCGGTGTGCTCAGCGGACTGGCCGCACTCGCAATCGCAGTGTCCGTGCTGACGCTCGGACACGGTGGGCGTGAGGTCGGAAGCCTCGTTGGTGGACCACCACCTCCTGAGAAAGGTGCTCTGTAATGCGTCATCCCATCGTGTCCATGATCTATGGGGCACCTAGCGAAGAGGTAATGTCGATGCTGCGACAGTGGTGTTGATGTCACCGTCGGGCCGGTGGGGTTCGGCGGGTACATCCGATGAGGTAGCGGCTGACGCTCCACGCGATGACCGACAGCCGCATTCCCTACACGTCGATGGGATCCACGTCGACTCGCACCGTCGCTCCCTTGTCCCTCCAGCGACCCACCATCTTGCGTAGCTCCAGACGGGTCTTGCCCAGCTTTCCGGTGACCAGCCAGCGGACCCCGTTGTCCACCTCCATCGGCCCCATCGCCATCGCACCTCGGTTGAGGCCGGCGAGGTCGTCGCCAAGCGTCTCCGGGACCTCTCCCCTGACCTCCAGGGCGATCATCTCAACCGACGGGGGCGCGCCGTCACGAGCCCGCTGTACGAGAACCCTCTCCAGATAGGGAATCGGGTCGCCACGACGCAGAGTGGTGACCAAAGGCGACTCCGGATGGCTGGTCTGGAGCATCAGCCGCGAGCCACGCCGTGAGCTGACCACAGAAGCGAGACGGGCCAGTTGTCGCAGCGCTTCCTCCGCAGTGCGGTAGCCGATACCCAAGAGCATCCCATCCACGTCGGCTGCCACCGCCAGGGTCACCTCCTCGAGACCGGCCAAATCGCGTTCGGTACCCACCGTGACTGGAGCGTCGCCGGGATGGGTGGTGGCAACGCCCGGGCCGACGCGGCGATTGATCTCGGCCACCAGACGCTCGGGGATGGTGCCCATCTCCTCGAACTCGGACCCACCGCACACCGGGCAGTCCCCCGCTGTCGTCCCACACTTGGGGCACTCGTCCACCCGCCCCAACCGTGTTTCACACTTCGAGCACGCCCGCAGGGTCCGGCACTTGGTGCACCGGAGCGAAGCCGACCCCACCCGGCGGTGGGTGAAGACGAAGACACGTTTTCCCGCCTCGGCGGTGGCATCGATGGCAGCGATGGTCCGGCTGGAGAGAAACCCCGAGCCCGGCTTCTCCTCGGAGCGGTCGACCACCTCGACGAGGGACCACGCCCGGTTTCCCGACCTGACCACTTCGGCACCCTCGGCGAGCAACTCAACGCCAGGAGTAGGGCCGAAGAACACCAGGTTGAAGCTCTCCAGCTTGCTTCGGGTGCGCATCAGGTCACGGACGTGGATGGTGGGGGTCTGCCGGTCCTTCATGGCACGACGGCTCTCCTCGAGGACGATGCCGAGACCGAGACGCCCCACCTGCCAGGCCGCGGTCTTGGGGGTTCCGATCACAACTCGCGGCGGTGACTGGGCCATCTCCCACGCCGCGGTGTCGGAGGCATCGTCCTCCCCGGATACCGTCACGGCACTTTCTCCCCACACCCCGGCTGCGGCTGCCCCTAGTCGCTCCACCTCCGCCGCCGAGGCCGCCACCACCAGCACCGACCTCCCTTCGTCGAGCACAGGACGGAGAGCCCCGAGCCAGTCGAGAACGTGCCAGTTGCCCACCAATGCGGTGACCGGTGCGGTGCGGCCGCGGGCGGTGCGCTCGGCCACCGCGGAGAGGGCATGCGGTGGCCCGCTGACGTCGGGTAGCCCCGGGCCCCCGGGGATGGATCGGGGCAGATTGGGCGGCGTGGCCCGGCCGAGGAGAGTGGCGACCGGGGCGACGTAGTGGCGGGCCGCCCAATGCAGACCCTGGAGCAGGGCGTTGTCGAAGACCGGTCCCGATCCGGAGACGCCGGCCACCTCCTTGAGCTTGGCCTCTCGCTCGTCGACCATCTGCACCACCCAACCACGCACCCGGCGCCCCGACAAGGGGACCCGGACGATGGAACCGACTTCGACGTCGGACTCGAGGTGATCAGGGATCGAATACCAGAATCCGTCGTCGACCGAGAAGGAGGCGACATCGGGGACGACTCGGGCAGCCCGGTTCACACCCCTGCCGCTGATTTGATGTCATCGACGCGATCGAGCTGTTCCCAGCTGAACTCGGGACGTCCGAAGTGCCCGTAGGCGGCGGTGGCGGAGAAGACGGGTTGGGTCAGGCCCAGTCTGTCGATGATCCGGGCCGGTCTGAAATCGAAGACCTCCTTGACCACGTTCTCGATGGCGGTGGGGTCCAGCTTCTCGGTCCCGAAAGTATCGACGTGAATGGAGAATGGATCGGGCTGGCCGATCGCGTAGGCGAGCTGGATCTCTAGACGATCCGCCAAGCCCGCGGCGACCAGGTTCTTGGCGGCCCATCGCGCCGCGTATGCCGCGGAACGGTCGACTTTGGTGGCATCCTTCCCGGAGAAGGCGCCGCCGCCGTGCCGGGCGTAGCCCCCATAGGTGTCGACGATGATCTTCCTACCGGTGAGACCGGTATCCGCCACCGGGCCGCCGATCTCGAAGCGGCCGCTCGGGTTGAAGATGAACTCGATGCTCGACGAGAGGAGATCGGGTGGGATCACCTCCTCGATGACCGCGCCGTAGACCTCTTCTTTCATGGCGGCCTGGTCTTGACCCGGGGCGTGGTGGGTCGAGATGAGCACTTTCTCCACCGACACTGGGCGGTCGCCGTCGTAGCGCACCATGACCTGGGTCTTCCCGTCAGGTCGTAGATAGCCGAGCTGGCCCTTCTTGCGCACCTCGGAGAGGCGCTCGGCCAGACGGTGGGCCAACTGGATGGGCAATGGCATGAGTGCGTCGGTCTCGGTCACCGCGAACCCGAACATCAGGCCCTGGTCGCCGGCACCGAGCTCACGATCGACACCTTCGGCGATGTCTGGGCTCTGCTCGTGGACGTGATTCTCCACCTGGAGCGACGAGGCGGAGAAGTCGGGGTCGAACCCGTCGTAACCGATGCGCTCCACCGTCTCCCTCACGATGGCATCGACGTCGAGATCGGCCCCGAGCCGGACCTCCCCCCCGACCACAGCCAATCTGGTGGTCACGAAGGTCTCACATGCCACCCGGGCCAACGGGTTCAGCCGCAACGCAGCGTCGAGGACCGAGTCGGAGATCGCATCGGCGACCTTGTCGGGATGGCCTTCGGTCACCGACTCTGATGTGAAGAAAGAGGTGCGCATCCGGCAGCGAGATTAACCCCTGGCGGCGACTTCATCCATGATGCGGTCGATCAAGCGGGCGGCGACCTCATCCTTGCCCATCGTCGGCCACTCCTCAGCTGCCCCCTCACGGTTGATGACCACGACCCTGTTGGTATCGCTGCCAAAGCCAGAGCCCGGCTCGGTGACGTCGTTGTAGACCAACATATCGACGTTCTTTTGCCTCGCCTTCTCGACGGCACGCCTCACCTCGCCGGTCTCCGCAGCGAACCCGACCACGTATGGAGCGGGCTCCCGGCTGACCACGGAGGCCAGGATGTCGGGGCTGGGCTCGAGATCGATCGAGTCGAGACCCTCGGAGCGGGCGATCTTGGTGGCGCTGGGTGCGGCCGGGCGGAAGTCGGCCACCGCCGCGGTCATCACCGCGATGTCGGTCTCGATCCCGGTCACGGCGTCGAGCATCTCCTCGGCCGTCTCCACCGCCACCACCTTGACCGATGACAGGACGGGCTGGTCCGAGGTGGTGACCAGTGTCACTGCCATGCCCCGGCGTGCCCCTTCGTTGGCAACGGCATGGCCCATCTTGCCTGAGGAGCGGTTGCCCAGGTAACGCACCGGATCGAGAGGCTCCCGGGTGCCGCCGGCCGTCACCAGGAGACGCATCGACTCCCCCGAGGGCGACATGAGCCGCTGGATCGTCTCGAGGATGTCGTCGGGATCGGACACCCGGCCCATACCGGTGTCACCTCCGGCCAAGGCCCCCATCTCGGGACCGATGAAGTGATAACCGTCTCGCTTCAGGGTCGAGATGTTTCGCTGGGTGGCGGGGTGCTCCCACATCTCGGTATGCATCGCGGGTGCGATGAGCACCGGGGCCATCGAGGCGAGGAGGGTCGCCGACACCAGGTCGGTGGACAGCCCGTGGGCGATGCGGGCCATGGTGGCGGCGGTGGCCGGTGCCACCACGATCAGCTCCGCCCAGCGGCCCAGTTCGGTGTGGGGTGAGACCGAGTCCTCCCCGAAGAGAGACTCATGGGGCTGGCTGCCGGTTATGGCGGCGAAGGTCTGCGGGCCGATGAACTCGCGGGCCGACTCACTGAGGATCACTCGGACCTCGGCCCCCTCCTCGACCAGACGTCGGGCGAGGTAGGCGGATTTGTAGGCGGCTACACCCCCGGTGACGACGAGAAGGACCCGCCGACCGCCCAGCATCTATGCCTCGACTGTCTCGACCGCGACTTTGCCTTCGGCGATCTCCTCCATGGCGATCGTCAGGGGCTTGCGGGACAGTGAGTGCACCTGCGGCGGCACGAACTCGCCATAGCCCACACCCAACTGGTGGAAGTAGCTGTTGATCTGACGGGCACGACGTGAGGAGACGACAACCGTCGCGAACCTGTTGCCGATCTGGTCTATGACATCTTCGAGTTTCATATGCTCCCTGGTTGAGGATTCGAGGTGCAAAGGGTACCTCAGAACCTCTCAATGAGCAGATCACAACGCGGTGACGTGGTCGACGATCCGGTCGACCACGTCGCCGACTGCCATCTCGGAGGTGTCGATGACCAGGTCGTAGTGGCCGTGCTCGGCGTAGTCGAGCCCGTAGTAGGTGAGATAGCGGTGCCGCTCAGAGGCGGTCCGCTCTTCGATCGCCCGTTGTGTCGTGGCCAGGTCGACATTCTCATGCTCTGTCCCTCGTCCGGCGTCGTAGACCCTGAGCGCCGCGACGTTGGGCCTGACCTCTAGAAACACCTTGAACGACTCCGGCACGAAGTACCAGCCCAACCGGGCGTCCATCACGAGATCGACAGCCTCCTCGGCGAGTCGGACGGTCCGGGCATCGATCTCATGGTCGATCGACTCGTGCTCCTCGGCGGAGCGCGACAACTCCAGGATCGACAGTCCCTTCTCGGAAGCCATCTCCCTCATGAAGTCGCCCGCCGACACGTGACGGAAGCCGAGTCTGTCCGCTACCTGAGATGCCACAACACTCTTGCCTGAGCCCGGTCGGCCAGAGATGGTGATGATCATTCAGGAGAACTCGGCGATCAACGCTTCCTTCTGATTGGCGCCGAGGCCCCGGATACGTCGGTTTTCGGCGATGCCCAGCGACTCCATGAGTCGCTTTGCCTTGATCTTTCCGGTCCCCGGCATCGCAGCGATGAGGGACTCGACCTTGAGCCCGGCGAGAAGTTCCTCTGCATCCGCTCTCACGAACAACTCGGAGATCCGCAGAGAGCCGGTCTTCAACAACTCCTTCACCTCGGCGCGGACCCGACGCGCCTCGGCAGCTTTGGCCAGGGCTGCTTTCCTTTGCTCATCGGTCAACTTAGGTGGCTGCGCCATTCCTCCTCCTAGCGGTGGGTGCCAACAGCACGACCATAGCCACGGTGAATCACGGGACACGGTCGATGGCCGCAGCGATTTCGCGAGCTGTCGCCACCGGGTCCACTGCCGAAGTGATGGGACGGCCGATCACCAGATAGTCGGCACCGGCGGCTGCCGCTTCCGCCGGGGTGGCCACTCGCTTCTGATCGTGGTGCCCGGCACCGCCGGGACGGATGCCCGGGGTGAAGATGCTGAGCCCGAGGTCGAGCTTCTTCAGGGAGTGGACCTCGGCCGGGGAGCACACCACTCCCTCGGCTCCCGACGCGGCAGCGAGTCTCGACATCCTGACCACCTGGTCGGAGACAGCTGAAGTGACTCCGATCTCCTCCAGGTCGTCCTTTGCCAGGGAGGTGAGCATGGTCACGCCCAAAACGCCGCCGCCATTCATACCTGAGACAGCGGCCCGGATCATCTCCTTGCCGCCTGACACATGGACGGTGACCCACCGGGCCCCGGTTGCGGCCAGGTGGGCGGCGGCGCGCTCGACCGTGGTGGGGATGTCGTGCAGCTTGGCGTCGGCGAAAACCGGCTTGCCCAGGGTGGCGATGTCCTCGATCGCCGAGGGGCCCACACCGGTCAACAGCTCGAGACCGATCTTGAAGCCACCCACTTCGCCGCTGAGCCGTTCGGCCATCCTTCTGGCCGCCTCCATGGTTGGAAGGTCGAGGGCGACGATGATGCGGTTCATGCCAGGGCAACTCCGACGAGGTCGGACAGTGACGCGGCGCCAAGCCGTCCCAACTCTGTGGCGAGCTCCCGTCGGATCCGGGCGCCGGCCTTGGGCTCGGCGAAGTGCACAGTGCCCAACTGGACAGCCGAGGCACCCGCCATCACGTACTCGATGACGTCCCGCCCGGTGCCGACACCCCCACAGCCGACGATGGGGAACCCGGACAGGGCACCCGCCACTTCGTAGACGCAGCGCAGCGAGATCGGTTTCAGGCCGGGGCCGGAGTAGCCGCCGACCCCACCGCTGAGCAAAGGCATCCGAGCTTCGAGCGAGAGCCCCAGCCCGAGAGCGGTGTTGGTGAGCACGAGGAAGTCGGCCCCGGCCTCCTGGCACGCCGCGGCCACTCCGACCAGGTCGGGGGTGTTCGGCGACAGCTTGGCGCCCACCGGCACCGTTACCGAAGCCACCACCGCCTCGAGCACGGAGCGTGAAGCCCCCGGGTCGAAGGAGAACATCTCGCCGGTGTCCAGGTTGGGACAGGAGAGGTTGACCTCCACCGCGGCGGCGCCGGCCGTCTCCACACCCTTGGCCACCAGTGCGTAGCCGTCGACGTCTTCGGCCACGGCCGACCCCCACACCGGAACCTCCATCTGAGGGATAAGAGGCGTCATCTCCGACATCCACGCCTCGATGCCCGGATTTTGGATCCCGACGCCGTTGAGCATCCCGGTGCTGGTCGGGGCGATCCTCGGCGCAGGTCGCCCCGACCATGGCGTCGGGGACACCGACTTGGCTACGGCTGCCCCGTAGGGGGAGACGTCGGCGACCCCGGCCCACTCCCAGACCTGTCCTACCGTGCCCGAGGCTGCGATCAGCGGAGATCGGAGTGTGATGCCGCCGAGGCTGGCGCTCATGATGTGTGCCATTCTTGGAGGCTCCTCGGCTTGTTGATCGCACCAGGACCGGCCCGGAGGCTTCGCGCCACCGCCAGCCCGCCCTGCACGGTGGTGACGCAGGGGACGAAGAGCCTGCGTGCGGCCTGTCGGATCGTCATCCCGTCGGATCTCGCTCTCCCCCCACGTGGGGTGTTGACCACGAGTTGCACCTCGCCGTTGGCCAGCCGCTCCCCGATGTCTCTCGATCCCTCTCCGATCTTGTTGACCACCTCGGCATCGATGGCGTGGTATTTGAGGTACCGGGCGGTGCCGGAGGTGGCGATCAGCTCGAAGCCGAGCATCGTGAAGGCTTGGGCCACGGCCAGCCCGATCGGCTTGTCCCGGTCGGCGAAGGAGAGAAACACCCGCCCCCGGTCCGCCAGCACGTTCCCGGCTGCGAGAAGCGCCTTGCCGTAGGCCACACCGACGTCGGGCCCGATCCCCATCACCTCACCGGTGGCTTTCATCTCGGGCCCCAACACCGAGTCTTCTTCGGGGAAGCGGTCCCAGGGGAGCACCGCGTCCTTGACCGCCACGAACCGCTCGGCGGGTTGCGCGGGCACCATGCCGGACGCACGCAACTCCTCGATCGAGGCACCCATCATCACCCGGGCCGCGATCTTGGCGAGGGGAATGGCCTTCGCCTTGGAGATGAACGGCACCGTCCTGCTGGCGCGGGGGTTGGCCTCCAACACGTAGACCTCGTCGCCCTTCACCGCGAACTGGATGTTGATGAGACCCTTCACATCGAGAGCACCTGCCAGCTCGTTGGTGCCCCTGAGGATCTCCTTCATCGCCTCGTCGGAGATGGTGGGGGGAGGTGTCACACACCCCGAGTCACCGGAATGGACCCCGGCCTCCTCGACGTGCTCCATGACTCCCCCGATCAATAGCTCCGAGCCGTCGAACACCGCGTCCACATCGACCTCCACCGCCGATTCGAGGAACCGGTCGATGAGGATCGGGCCCACGGTCACCTCGGGGTCGCCCTCGCCATAGATCCCGCGCACGTAGTCGCCGAGCTCTTCGAGGCTGTAGACCACTCTCATCTTGCGACCACCGAGCACGAACGAGGGGCGTACCACCACGGGGAGCCCGATCTGGTCGACCACCTCCTGTGCCTCGGCAGCCGAGGATGCGGTCCCTGCCGCCGGCTGGCTGAGCCCCAGGTTCCGACAGATCTCGGCAAACTGCTCGCGATCCTCGGCGAGGGCGATCGAAGCCGGGGAGGTGCCCGCGATGGGCACCCCGGCCAGTTCCAGCTCTTCGGCCAGGTTGAGCGGGGTCTGCCCGCCGAGCTGGACGATCACCGCTTCTGGCTTCTCGGCCTCGATGACCCCGAGCACGTCCTCTGCGGTGAGGGGCTCGAAGTAGAGCCGGTCGGAGGTGTCGTAGTCGGTGGAGACGGTCTCCGGGTTGCAGTTCACCATCACCGTCTCGTAGCCGGCGTCCCTCAGGGCGAAGCTGGCATGGACACAGCAGTAGTCGAACTCGATTCCCTGGCCGATGCGGTTGGGACCGGACCCCAAGACCACCACCCGGGGCCGGTCGGTGGGGAGGACCTCGCTCTCCTCTTCGAAGGTCCCGTACATGTATGGGGTTTGGGCTTCGAACTCGGCGGCGCAGGTGTCGACGGTCTTGTAGGTCCGAGAGATCCCAGCACGGGCCAGTCTGGCACGGACCTCCGCCTCGCTTTCCCCCCACAGATGACCGATCTGACGGTCGGAGAACCCGAACTGCTTGGCCTCGGCCAACAACTCGTCGTCACGAGAGGTCTCCAGCTCGTGGCGCAACTCCACGATCTCGGCAATCTGGTCGATGAACCACAGATCGACCGATGACAGGGCGGCCACCGCGTCGGTTGACCATCCTCGGCGCAGCGCCTCGGCTATGGCGAACACCCGATCCGGGGTGGGAGTGACCACCTTCGACTCCAAGGCCTCGTCTGCCATCTCACGCAGAGATGTCTCACCAGGGTCGGCGTTGAGACCGGCGCGACCATTCTCCAGACTGCGCAACGCCTTCTGCAAGGCCTCGGGGAATGTCCTCCCGATGGCCATGGCCTCACCGACGCTTCGCATCGCCGTCCCCAGCGTGGTCGAAGCCGAGGGGAATTTGGCGAAGTCGAAGCGGGGGACCTTGACCACCGTGTAGTCGAGGGCCGGCTCGAACGAGGCCGGGGTGGCCCGGGTTATGTCGTTGGGGATCTCGTCGAGAGTGAACCCCACCGCGAGCAGCGCCGCGATCTTGGCTATGGGGAAGCCAGTGGCCTTCGAGGCCAAGGCCGACGAACGGCTGACCCGGGGGTTCATCTCGATGACGAGACGCCGCCCAGTCCGGGGTTCTACGGCAAACTGCACGTTGGACCCGCCGGTCTCGACTCCGATGGCGGCGAGCACCGCGATCCCGTCGTCACGCATCTCCTGATACTCACGATCGCTCAGGGTCTGGATCGGGGCCACGGTGATCGAGTCCCCGGTGTGCACGCCCATCGGGTCGAAGTTCTCGATGGAGCAGACGACCACTGCGTTCCCGGCACGGTCTCGCATCACCTCGAGCTCATACTCCTTCCACCCCAGCACCGACTCCTCGACGAGGATCTCACTGACCGGCGAGGTGTCGAGCCCGTGCCGGGCGACCTCGAGGAGATGCTCCTCGTCGTCTGCGATGCCGGTGCCCCCGCCTCCGAGGATGAACGAGGGCCGAACCATGACCGGATATCCGATCTCCCGCGCGATCTTGACCGCCTCACTCATCGACCGGGCATATCCGCCCCGGGGGACCTCCAGACCGATCGACTCCATGGTCTCTTTGAACAGGCCGCGATCCTCGGCGCGATCGATCGCCTCGAGACCGGCGCCGATCATCTCCACACCATGTCGGTCGAGCACCCCCGAGCGGGCCAGCTCCGCGGACACGTTGAGGGCGGTCTGGCCACCCAGGGTGGGGAGGAGGGCGTCGGGGCGCTCCCTGGCGATGATCTCGGCGACCACCTCCGTGGTGATCGGCTCGATGTAGGTGGCGTCGGCGAACTCCGGGTCGGTCATGATCGTCGCCGGGTTGGAGTTCACCAGGATCACCCGGTAGCCCTCTGACCTGAGGACCTTGGCCGCCTGGGTGCCCGAGTAGTCGAACTCGCAGGCCTGCCCGATGACGATGGGCCCCGAGCCGATCAGGAGGATCGAGTGGATGTCACGGCGCCCGGGCATCAGGCTGACTCCTCGATGAGCCGGGCGAATGCATCGAAGAGGCCGGCGGCGTCACGGGGGCCAGGGGCCGCTTCGGGGTGGTACTGGACCGAGAACGCGGGTTGGTCCTCGAGGACCATTCCCTCCAGTGTCCCGTCGTTGAGGTTCTGATGGGTGGGGCGCACCGTCCCGAACTCGGTGACCACTCGCTCCGGCAACATGTCGGAACCGGCCAGCCCCTCCCGTTGTGGGGCGACGCTGTCGGTGAGTGACCAGAGATCGACCGCGAAACCGTGGTTCTGGGACGTCACCTCGACTCGGCCGTCCCCGAGTCGGCGAACCGGGTGATTGCCCCCGTGGTGGCCAAAGGGCAGCTTGAAAGTGCGCGCCCCCAGCGCGAGCCCGAGGACTTGATGGCCCAGACAGATCCCGAACAATGGCGTCTTCCCGATGATCTCCCGCAAGGTGGCGGTGGTCGCCACCAGTGGCTCGGGGTCACCGGGCCCGTTGGAGACGAACACACCGACCGGCCCGCGAGCCAGGATGTCCCCAGCCGGGGTGGCCCCGGGGACGACGTCCACATCGAACCCCCGGCCGATGAGGTGGGCCAGGATGTCACGTTTCATGCCGAGGTCTATCGCCACCACCAGCCCCCGGCTCTCTCCCTTTGCCTCCAGGTGGTAGACGGTGGGCGTCGATACCCCGGTTGCCAGATCCCGACCCTCCATGGAAGGAGCGTCAGCGGCCAAGTGCCTCAACTCGGACTCGGTGACCCCCGCCCCCATGGCCACCGGCATGGCGCCTCGCTCCCGAATGTGTCTGGTCAACCGTCGAGTGTCCACACCGGACAGGGCGACCACTCCATGGCTGGTGAAATAGTCGGCCAGGCTCCCCTCCGCCCGCCAGCTGGACTCCCGACGGGTCAGAGCCTTGACCACCAGACCGGATACCGCCGGGCCGTCGGACTGCTCGTCGGCGGCGGTGACCCCGTAGTTGCCGATGTGGGGCGAGGTCATCACCACCACCTGTCCGGCGTAGGAGGGGTCGGTCAGGATCTCCTGATAGCCGGTCATCGCCGTGTTGAACACGGCCTCACCGGTTGTCACGCCTTCGGCCCCAACCGTGTAACCGTTGAAGACCTGACCGTCCGCGGTGACCAGTTGTGCCCGTTGTCGGTTCCTCACCGACCACCTCCCTGATAGACCAGTTCTCCGCGGCGGATCGTCGCTCTGACCTCCCCATGCATCGTCCTCCCCCGATAGGGGCTGTTCGAGGACTTCGACCTGAACATCTCGGGGATCCAGCTGGCCCCCGGATCGAAAACGACCAGGTTCGCCGAGGAACCCGGGGCCAGCTCCTGGCCGTGGGCCCCGAGACCGAGAATCCGGGCCGGAGCGGTCGACAGGGCCTCGAATAGGCGCTGCGCCTCACCGAGCACCTCCCATACCGCCGAGGCCGCCGTCTCCAAGCCGATCACCCCGCGCGGGGCGTTGGCGAAGCCGGTGGCTTTCTCCTCGGGTAGATGGGGGGCGTGATCGGTGGCCACCGCGTCGACGGTCCCGTCCCGCAGCGCCGCCACCAGGGCCTGGCGATCCTCGCTCGACCGCAGAGGCGGGTACATCTTGAAATCCGAGTCGAGCTCGTGGAGAGCCGACTCGTCGAAGCTGAGATGGTGGGGAGTCACTTCTGCGGTGACCGCCAGACCCTGATCCTTGGCAGCTCGAATCAACTCGATCGTCATCATCGCCGACACATGCTGGCAGTGGTAACGCACCCCGGTGGCAGCCACCAGCGAGAGATCCCGGCGGACCACATCGGCCTCGGTCTCCGCAGCCATGCCCCCAACCCCGAGCTTGCGCGACATCACACCCTCATGCATGTGGGCCCCGGTGGTGGCCGAGGTGTCCTCGGCGTGCTGGGCGACCAGAGCGCCCGGGAGTCTGGCGATGGCCGTCATCACCCGTCCCAGCAGCTCGTCGTCTGCCACGGAGTCCCCGTCATCGGTGAACAGACGCACACCGACCCGGTACATCCCCTCGATGTCGGCGGGGGCGCCGCCTTCCCGGCCCTTGGTCAGCGCACCTGAGGCGATGACATCGACCAGACCGGCCCGAACCCCGGCGGCAAGCACCGAGTCGACGGCCTCCGGGGAGTCCACCGGCGGCTCCGTGTTGGGCATGGCGACCACGGCAGTGAACCCGCCGGCGACGGCCGCGGCCGATCCTGATGCGATGTCCTCCTTCCAGGTCTGACCCGGCTCGCGGAGATGAGTGTGCAAGTCGACGAACCCCGGCCCGACCAGGCACCCGGTGGCGTCGAGCTCGGTCTCCGCCGCCTGGGTCGTGCCGACCCCGGTCACCCGGCCGCCTTCGACGAGCACATCCCCGCCGACCCACCCCTCGGGGGTCATCACCTCACCGCCCCGGATCGCGATCACAGCCGCCCCCTGACCAGTGCCTCGAGCACCGCCATCCGAGTGGGCACACCGTTTCGAACCTGTTCGATCACCAGGGATCTCGCCGACTCGGCCACGTCATCGCTGATCTCTACGCCGCGGTTCATCGGACCCGGATGCATGATCACCGCATCCGTTGCCAGCCGAGCCGCCCTCGACGAGTCCAGCTGATAACGGGTCACGAGATCGTCGGTGATGACCCCACCCCGTTCGGTTTGGACCCGGAGGAGATAGACGATGTCGAGCCCGGGCAGCGCGGCGTCCAGGTTCGTGGTGGTGGCCAAACCGGTGCCCACCGGCAGCCACTCCTCGGGCCCGACCAGGGTGAGCCCGATTCCGAGCACTGGAAAGGCCTGGACCAGGCTTCCCGCCACCCGGGAGTGTGCGACGTCGCCGACGATGCCCATTCGCAGGCCTTCCAGGCTCCCAAAACGCCGCTGGAGTGTCACCGCATCGAGAAGTGCCTGTGTGGGGTGCTCATTTGCACCGTCGCCGGCGTTGACCACAGGCAAACCGGTCCATTCGGCCACAGCCTCCGGGACACCCTGCCGGCTGTGTCTCACGACGAGCACGTCGGCGCCCATGCTCGAGACCGTGAGCACGGTGTCACGCAGCGACTCCCCCTTCGACCCAGACGACGTGGCCGGGTCGAGGGTGATGACATGAGCTCCGAGACGTTGCGCGGCGAGATCGAACGAGAGCCTGGTGCGAGTCGACGGCTCGAAGAAGAGATTGGCCACGCAGAGCCCCTGCAAGGTGGTCTCGATCGACCCGCCGCTCTCCATCCGGTCGCGGATCGACGAGGCCTCATCGATCAGCCCGCGCAGGCCAGCCTCTCCGAGGGCCCGAATGGTGATCAGGCTCTTCATGCGACCTCTCTCCGCTCGATGAAGACACCTTGGACGCCGTCGATGTCGGTGAGTCGGACCCTCACCATCTCATCGCGGGAGGTGGGCAGGTTCTTGCCGATGTAGTCGGCCCGGATGGGGAGCTCGCGGTGGCCTCGATCGACCAGCACCGCGAGCTCGGTGGTATCGGCCCGACCGATGTCGGACAGCGCGTCCAGCCCGGCTCTGACGGTTCTCCCCGTGTAGAGGACGTCGTCGACGATGATGACATGACGGCCTCCGATGTCGACCGGGATCTCGGTTCGCCGGGTGGGGATGTCGGGTCTCGAGTCGCGGTCGTCGCGGTAGAGCCCGATGTCGAGCTGACCGACCGGGACCTCACAGCCCTCGAAGCCGGCAATCGTCTCGCCGAGCATCCGGGCGAGGACCACCCCTCTGGTGTGTATGCCGACGAGGACCACGTCCTGTGCGCCGCGATGGGTCTCGAGGATCTCATGGGAGATGCGACGGATCACCCGGCCGATGTCGTCGCCCGTCATCACCTGCGGCAAGTCTCGTCCTTCCCGGCCTCACAGGACCGTCCTTAAAGGTGCGAAGCCGACCTTAACCGCGGCACCGAAGATCGCCTAACTCTCCCGGATGGATTTGGCCAGAGTCGCCAACACGCCGTTGACGAACGCCGCCGACTTCTCAGTCGAATACGTCTGGGCCAGGCGGACCGCCTCCGACACGACCACCGCGGTCGGAGTCATCGGGTCGCTGCGCAGCTCGAAGAGGCCGATGCGGATGATGTTCCGGTCGATGACCGGCATCCGGGCGACACTCCAATGCTCCGAGACCGACTCGATCATCTGGTCGAGCTCGTCGAGGCTGGTGACGACTCCGTCGACGATGGCGCCCGCCCGCCCTCCGACATCGGAGCCCATCTCACCCCGTGTCTCGTACTCGTAGAGCCGCTCCAGGGCCAGATCCCGCGATTCGACGGTTATCTCCACCCCGAGCGCCCGGGCGACCGCGATGGCCAGGTCGGCACCAAGGATGTCATCAGGTGCCGCCGGCTCCTCGCGCACCTCGAGCACGGCCTGGATCTCCACGAGATCAAGCTCGATGCATGAGGCGAGCTCTTTGGCCGTGATCCTTGCCGGAATGATCGGGATCTCACCCGGCCGGCTCATACCCTGGTCAAGTAGTCACCGGTTCGCGTGTCGACTCTGATCCGGTCGCCCATCTCGACGAAGAGGGGAACCTGGATCTCGATGCCAGTCTCCACCGTGACGCCCTTGGTCGCCCCGGTCCTGGTGTCCCCTTTCACACCGGGCTCGGCGTAGGTCACCTCGAGCGCCACGGCTGCGGGGAGCTCGACTCCGATAGCGGTACCCCGGTACATGGGGAGAGTGACGGTCATCCCATCGACGAGGAACCCGGACGCCGCTCCGACATGTTCAGGGCTCAGCACTATCTGGCCGTAGTCGAGGAGGTTCATGAAGTGGAAGCCGAGGTCGTCCGAATACAGGTATTGGTGATCGCTGCGGTCGATGATCGCCTGCCGGACGTCCTCGTCGGCGCGGAAGGTTCGATCGAGGACTTGACCGGTGTCCAGCTTCTTCAGCCGCATCCGCACGAATGCCTTGCCCTTGCCCGGCTTGACGTGTTGGTACTCGACGATGGAGAACAGGCCGTCGTCCAACTGGAGGGCCATGCCGGGGCGTACGTCGTTGGTGCTGATCATGTGGTCGAGAGGTGGCGGGCGGTCGGCACGGTAACCAATCTCAGAAACCTATGGCTGTCAGCCCGAGCTCGATGTCCGACCGGTCCACGTGCATCACGACGGGCTCCTCGACGTCGCGGAGGAGGACCATGCGCATGCCCCCGGAGTCGCGCTTTTTATCCCGGGACATCAGATCGAGCACACGGGTGAGCTCCAGCCCTTTCACCTCGGTGGGCAAACCGAGTCGCCTCACCGTGGCCATCACCTCATCAGCCAGGGGGAAACCGACCAGCTTCTCCGATATTCGGGAGGCGACCACCATCCCCAGTCCGACGCTCTCACCATGAGAGAGGGAGGAGGCGAACTCGATGGCGTGCCCGATCGTGTGCCCAAAGTTGAGGTGTGCTCTCACTCCCTGCTCGGTGACGTCCTCGCCGACGATGGTGGCTTTCACCCGGATGGCCATCTCGACGACCCGGTCGAGGGGGGCCTCGATGACCCGGCTTGAGATGAGCTCGGCGAGCCTCGCATCCCCGATGAGGCCCGCCTTGTACGCCTCCGCCATGCCCTCACGTATCAGATAGCTGGGGAGCCGTGACAATCGGGTCACGTCGATCAGGACCCGGGTTGGGTGCCAGATCACCCCTACCAGGTTCTTGCCCCCAACATTCACCCCGGTCTTGCCACCGATCGAGGCGTCGACCGCGCCGAGCAGGGTGGTGGGTACGTGGACCACTTCGATACCTCTGAGCCACGTCCCTGCCACGAAACCGGCCAGGTCGGTGACCGAGCCTCCACCCACCCCGACCACGGTGTCATGACGGGACAGGCCAAACCTGGCGAGAGCGTCGTACACCGAAGCGGCCACTGCGAGAGACTTCGCCTCCTCGCGATCGGGCAGACCGATCACCTCACAGGCCAACCCGTCGTCCCGCAATGCCGCCGCCACAACGAGTGCCACATCGGTGGGTGCGGCCTGGGTGAGGATGGCGACCCGCTCCCGGCCCTCCCGGCTGGGGAGCAGCTCCTCGGGGAGCCCCTCTCCGATGATCACCTCGGTCTGACCGGCGATCTTCATGTGTTCAGTATCTCCATCACCTCTTCGACCACATCCGAGAGTCGGCGATCGTCAGTGTCGACGATATGGGTGGCCGCTGCGAGGTATACCCCGGTTCTCTGTTCCAGTATCTCGGCGAGCGCTTCTTCGGTGGGACTGTCCCCCTCCAGGAGGGGGCGCCCGTGGCCTGGCTGGACACGGAAGGCCAGCTGGCGAGGGCCGCACCGCAGCCACACCACAGGCCCTCCGTCGGCCATCTTCTCTCTGTTCTCGGGATCCAAAACCGACCCTCCACCTGCAGCGGCGACGCACTCGGAGGCGGGGACGGCGGCCACGGCCTGTCTCTCCAGCACGCGGAAACCGGCCTCGCCCACATCGGCCCAGATGCTGGAGATCGACTTGCCGGTCATCTCGGTGATCATCCGGTCGGTGTCGTAGAAGGGCCAGCCGACCCGGGCCGCCACCTCCTCCCCGACGGTGGTCTTACCCGACCCCATCATCCCGATCAGCCACATTCTCACCGACCGATGCGGTCGGCGACCCTGCCCCGGTAGTGACCGACCGCCGCAGCGAAATCACCGACGGAGTCACCGCCGAACTTCCTGGTGAACTCATTCGCAAGCACGAAAGCCACCATCTGCTCACCGACCACCGAAGCGGCGGGCACCGCGCAAACGTCGGAACGCTCCCGAACCGCTAGATCGGGCTCCCCGGAGTCCATGTCCACGGTGCGCAACGGCTGCATCAGTGTCGAGATCGGCTTCATGGCGGCCCGCACCCGGATCGGCTGGCCATTGCTCATGCCCCCCTCGACGCCTCCCGCCCGGTTCGTCTCCCGTGAGACCTGCCCGTCGATCCGGACTATCTCATCGTGGGCCTGCGACCCCGGTGCGGCGGCCAATTCGAAACCGTCCCCGATCTCCACCCCCTTGATCGCCGGGATCGACATCACCGCCCCGGCCAGCTGATAGTCGAGACGACGGTCGTATTGCACATGCGAGCCGATTCCGACGGGCACCGAATGGGCCACCACCTCGAAGATCCCACCGAGAGTGTCTTTCGAATCTTTGGCTTGGTCGATGGCCTCGACCATCGCCTTGGACGCCTGGGGATCGAGACAGCGAACCGGGTCGCGGTCGATCCGGGCTTCGTCATCGGGGCCCGGAGTGGATGACTTGGCGACCACCGGGCCTATGGACACCACGTGGCTGACGACCTGAACGTCACAGACGGCGAGTAGGGTCTTGGCGAGATGGCCGGCCACGGTCCGGGCCGCGGTCTCCCGCGCCGAGGCCCTCTCCAGGATGTCGCGAGCGTCGTCCGTCTCGTACTTGAGCATCCCGGCGAGGTCGGCGTGACCGGGGCGGGGGCGGGTCACCTCTCTACCAGCGTCGCCCGGTGCCGGGCTCATCACCTTCTCCCATCGGGGCCATTCGGTGTTGCGGATGACCACCGCCACGGGCGATCCCAGGGTACGGCCGTGGCGAACACCGCCGAGGATCTCGATCTCGTCCCGTTCGATCGACATCCGCTGGCCTCGACCGTATCCATGACGCCGACGGGCCAGGGAGGCGGACAGTTCTCCGGCATCGACCTCGAGGCCCTTGGGGAGACCTTCCACGATGGTGACCAGACCGGGGCCGTGAGACTCTCCAGCCGTCAGGAAGCGAAGCATGACGACAGGTTACGGGGGAATCGGAATGGCTCCCAGCCCGACCATCAATATGGATACCCAGGCGCCCAGGATCATCGGTGGCCCGTAAGGGAGCTCGGTCTTCCTGGTGGCTCCCGCAGCCAGGATCAGCAACAAGGCGATCACCCCGCCGATGACCGCAGTGGCGAACACCGCCCACCCCAGCACGCCCCACCCGAGATAGGCGGTCACCAACCCGAGCTGGGCCGACAGCTTGACGTCGCCTGCTCCAAAGCCCCTCCCCCTCACCGCGATGAAAAGCAGCGACGACCCGGCGAAATAGGCGGCGGCGCCTCCCAAGGCGCGGGGATAGGAGTCGAGCTCGCCGGAGAGAGCGGATGCGACCAGCAAGAGGAGACCAACGGCGATGGTTCCCCGGATGTTGAGACGATCGACGATGCGAAAGGCCTCGAGATCGGTGACCACCAGGGCGATCGACATCAACCCGAATGCCAGGTATGGGGCCAGCAGCCACCCGAAGCCCACGGTGTGCAAGAACCCGACGGAGACGGCCGCCCCGACCATGGCGACGAACGGCTCCCGGGCCACGCTGCGACCACAGACCTGGCAGCTCATGTTGAGCCAACCCCGGTGGTGCCCACAGTGCGGACAGACGCCGACGAAAGGCCGCAGAGCGACATCGTCGGAGAGAGCCTGCACGGCTACGTCGTGGGCGCCAAGACCCATGAGAAAGCCAACTGCTCCGACAAAGACATATGTCACCGCCGGAGAAAGTTAGCCAGAGGGAGTCTCTGGTCTGGGCTTACGAGTCGGAGGAAAAGTCTCGCAAGGTGCCCATCCGGCGGCGCCGGAGCAGACCGTGACCCTCTTCGGTTTCGGATTCATCTGTGGACTCGAGCTCGGAGAACACCTTCTCCAGGAAGGCCTCGGTGTCCCCTTCCACGTCGGAGGTCTCGTCGTCTCTCACCGAGGGAATCTCCGAAAGACCTTCCATCACTACTTCGGGGGTCTTCTCGTGACTGTCGTCGACGGTTGGCTCCTCGTCGTCACTCGGCTCCTCCCACCAGGAGCTCCCCGGGTCGGCCACCGCGTCGTCGCCGGTGAGCACCTCGTCGGCCGCCACGTCCGTGGCGCCCAGTGGCGTGATCTCCTCCACGGGCTCATCGACGTACCGGGGGTAATCGTCGAAGGGGGCCTCCTCTTCATCGTCCTGTGAGCCCACGGGCGCCCAGCCGATCTCATCAACCCCGTGCTGTTCTGCAGTCGGTGCGGTAGCTGATCCACTGAGGACGACCAGGTCGTTGTTGACCAACCTGGCGGCCACGCTCGCAGTCCAGAACTCGGTGGTCCCCAACTTGTCTGCGATCTCGATCACCGGTGATCCGGTTCCGATCTCGCTCAACACCTTCCAGTCGTCGAACCTGACGGTGACTTCCTCGCGCTCACCGAGATCACGACGGAAGCTGATGGCACCGGTGAGATCGGGGATGACCTCCGAGACCTTCTCCCAGTCCCTCTTCCGCTTGTCGGCATCTTCGATGAGTGCCTCGAGATCGAATGTCTTCGGTGAGGCGTACGGGGTGGTGGCGCCCTCCTCGACCTCGAACTCGTCACCCTTGTGGGCGATCTGGTAGAGGCTCTCGACGGTCATCTCGCGGAGCAGTTCGACTATCGCCTGGTTGCTCTCCGCCAACGCGGCGAGAGTGGTCTCCCCTGACTTGACCCGCCGAAGCGCGTTCTCCTCGCAGTAGCCGGAGTTGATCAGATGCCGCTGCAGGTCGTCGTCGTCTGAAGTGGTGGCCAGGTCGACGCCACCCCTGCCCACGAACACCCGCCCACGGACCCCATTGCCCGTCACAAGCACAGAGCCCTGCTGATTCGACCTGGCCAGCAGTCTCAAGACCTCGTCGATCGGCACAAAGCCCAAATTCCCAGAAAGAGACACTCAGCTCCTTTTCAAAGCTGTATTGGGAATCGGCCCTGAGTGAGTTTGGCTTTAGACCTTTCTCAACGTCGCCCAGAGCCGGTCGAAAGCCACCTCTGTGCCCGTCCAGAGAGCGAATGACGCCATGGCCTGGCGGGTGAGGAACTCGTGGCCATCTGCCGCCGGCCGCGCGAGACGTCGGGCCGTCTCGATGGCCGGCGTGGTCTCTGTCCCATATGGCAGGTCGATCAGGCCGGCTGCCACCTCGATGACGCCGTCGGGGAGCATCTCGCCCCTCATGCCGATCGGGGTGGTGTTGATCACCAGGCTGTCGGCCACGGCGGCGCCCCAGGAGACGACCTCGGCTCCGAAACGGCGCGCCATCTCCTCGGCTTGGGCCCGCTTGCGAGCCGCCAGGTAAACGCGACGGCCCTGGGCAAGCGCCGCCAAGACGGCAGCACAACTCCCTCCGGCGCCCAGAACGAAGACGGGGCCGTCGATGCCACCGAATCGCTCATCGGCGACGAGCTCGAGAAACGTCGTGCTGTCCGTGGAGTGACCCTCGACGCCAAGCAGAGCTCGGACCAGGGTGTTCACCGAGCCCGACCTCTCCGCCTGGGGTGACAGGATGTCGGCGATCCCGGCGGCCTCTCTCTTCAAGGGCATGGTGACGTTCAGCCCGTCCCAGACACCGGAACGCAGATCGGACACAGCCGCCCTGAGAGCCGCTCGATCGGCCCTGACTGTCTGATAGTCACCCTCCAGCCCACTCAGTTCGAACAGCACACGATGGATCTCAGGAGAGCGCGAGTGCTCGACAGGATCACCGAGCAGGGCGAACTGGTAGCCAGCCATAGGCCAAGTCTGCCAGTCCCCTATGGCAAGACCCCGTCCTCACGCGCCTGGGCCACGTTGTCGTTGTGCTCTTCGAGAGTCTCCGCGAACGCATGGTGACCATCGAGGTCGGAGAGCACGTAGAAGAAGTAGGGAGTCTCGTCGGGGGCCGCGGCGGCTTCGAGAGATGCCCTACCCGGAGCGGCGATCGGGGTCGGCGGCAAGGCGGCGACACGGTAGGTGTTGTAAGGGGAGTCGACCTCGCGGTCGAAGTCGGCCACGTCACGGGTGCCCAGCGCATAGAGAACGGTGGCGTCGATTTCGAGGCTCATCCCCTCCGCGAGCCGGTTGTGTATCACGCTCGACACGATCGGGCGCTCCTCGTCGAGGAGGACCTCCGTCTCGATGAGAGACGCCAAGACCACACCCTGGTAGACGGTGTAGCCCAATGCCTCCCATGCCGTCCAGTCGATTGAGTCAACCCTCTGCTCCATGGTCGATGCCATCCTCTGCAGGATCGCCTCCGGTTCGGCGGTCTCGGAGAACTCGTAGGTGTCGGGGAACACGAGGCCCTCCCAGTCGGTCAACTCAGGGCTGTCCGACATGTCGACCAGAGACGTGGTGACGCTTCCGTCGAGGAGGGCGGTCTCATACTCGGCGTAAGTGTGAGGGGTGCTCTCGGCCAGCGAGACGAGGATCTCGTTGATGCGGAGGCCTTCGATGACCGTCACCCGGTAAGCCGCAGCCCCCGGTCCTGAGACGAGTTGGGCGACCACGTCTGCGGGGTCCATCAGAGTCGTCATGTCGTAGGTCCCCGCCTGCAACCGTTGCGCCGCGTCGACATTCCTCACCGCGACCTCGAACTCCAGGGCGGAGCGGACGACACCTCGTGCGGCCAGGATGGCGCCGATGTCCTGACCGGTGGACCCGGGCGGGATCTCGATCTCGACTGGGAGGCCCGGTTCGACGTCGATCGGCCCGTCACCAGCCTCCCGCGCTCCCAGCGCATCGCCAACCGTGCGCCCCAGATAGGAGGCGCCGGCCACCACGACGACTCCGGCGAGGACTATCGCGGCCCCGACGCCGATCACCTTGAGAATCCGGGTCCAACCTGGCTCTTCTGGTATTGGTTCGAATGTCATTGGGTGTCAGGTCGTTGGACGTCGGTCGATTCGGTGGAGTTCCGGTCGCGGCGGTGGGCGTCGAGGTACGACTGGAGGATGATGGCGGCTGCGACCTTGTCGACCGTTTCTTTCCGGTCGCGTCGTCCCATGCCCGACTCCAGCAACGCACCTTCGGCGATTCGCGACGTGAATCGCTCGTCCACATAGGTCACGGTCACACCGAGCACCTCTTCGATCTCCTCGCCGAGTGTGCGCGCGGCGCTGGCCGATGACCCCTCTTCCCCGCTGAGGCCGGTGGGTAAGCCAACCACGACCCCGGCGATGGCGTACTCATCGGCGATACGGCGCAACGCTCCGGGTAACGCATTGCGGGCCACCACCTCCAGTGGCCGGGCGGTGAGGCCAAGACGATCGGAAATGGCAAGACCGATGCGCCGGGTCCCGTAGTCGACGCCCAGGTAACGGTTCACAGCTCGGCCAAGGCGCGTCCCGACTCGTCTCGCACCGTGTCGAGAGCAGTCTGCAACTGGTCACCTCTCGGGCCGCCCGCCTGGGCGAGCTCGGGGTCGAGTGATCCCCCTCCGCCGAGTATCCGCGCCCCACCGGAGAGAAGCTCGCCGACGGAGATCCCTCGTTCCACGAGCTCGTTGGACACCACCCCGACCAGCGCTCCTCTACCCCCGTCGGAGGCGCCCAGGACCACCAGGCACGGACCGCCGATGCGATCGCGCACACCGAGAGCGACCGCCCGCAACTCGTTGGCCCCGAGGTCGCCGACATCGCCCACTACCAGCGCGGTTTCGCCGACCATCTCGGGATTCTCCGCCAACTCCTCGGCAAGCGAGCCCCTTCGCTGCGAGGCAATGGCCTCGAGCTGTTCTTCTAGCCCGCTCACCTTCTCCAGCAGAGCCTCCACCTTCTGGGGAACCTGATCGGGGTGGGCCCTGAGGAGCTCGCCCGTCCTTCCCAGGGCGCCTCGCACCGATACCAGATAGTCGTATGCCGCCATCCCCGTCAGTGCCTCTACACGTCTCAGGTTGGAGCCGACGGACGATTCGGAGACGATCATGAGCGGCCCCACCTGGCCTGAGGTCGAAGTGTGGGTGCCGCCGCAGAGCTCCGTGGAGAAGTCACCCACCTCGACCACCCTCACGATCTCACCGTACTTGTCGCCGAAGAAGGCAATGGCCCCCATCTCTTCGGCCTCTTCCTTGCTGGTCACCGTGGTCCTGACCCGGCTGTTGGCCACGAGGCGGCTGTTGATCTCGGCTTCGATCTCCCCCAGTTCCTCCCTCGGCACCTGGGAGAAGTGCGAGAAGTCGAATCGCAGCCGCCCGTCGTCGACCAATGACCCGGCCTGGCTTGCGTGGTCACCGAGAACATCGCGGATCGCCCAATGGAGCACGTGAGTCCCGGTGTGGCTCCTCCGGATGCCTTCCCGGCGGGGGCTGTCGATCGAGGAGATGACCGGCTGTCCGGTCTCCAGATGCCCTTTGGTGACCGTGGCCCGGTGCCCGTGGAGACCTTGAATCACATGCTGGGTGTCGTTGACCCTGGCCACTCCGGTGACGGTCTCGATCACCCCGGAGTCTCCGACCTGGCCGCCCGATTCGGCGTAGAACGGCGTCTTGTCGAGAAAGATCTCGATGTCCTGGCCCTCCTCGGCATGGGCAATCGTCTCCCCCTCGCGCACCATGGAGAGGACGACGCCGTCGGATATCTCGAAGTCGTAGCCGACGAAGTCGGTCAGCCCGCCCTCCTCGAGGACGGAGCGATACACCTCTGCAGCCTCCACCGCCTCTGCTCCCTTCCATGCGGCTCGGGCCCGGCGTCGCTGGGCCTCCATCTCGGTGTCGAAGCCCTCGAGATCGATGTCGACCCCACGCTCGGCGGCTATCTCCCTGGTGAGGTCGATGGGGAACCCGAAGGTGTCGTGGAGCTTGAAGGCGGCGCTCCCGCTCAGCCCCTGGCGCTCGGACAACTCGGTGTCGAGGAGCTGGTGACCCGACTCGAGGGTCTTGCGGAACTTCTCCTCCTCTCGGGTGACGACCTCGAGGATGAAGTCCCTTTTGTTGACGAGGTCGGGATACGCCTCTCCCATCAAATCGATTGTCGTCTCGGCGAGTTTGGGGACGAGCAGGCCTTCGCCTCCGTACTGCCACCCGTGCCGCACCGCTCTGCGGAGAACGCGTCTCAGCACGTATCCCCGGCCATCGTTGGAGGGGACCACACCGTCGCCGATCAGGAAGGTGACGGTACGGCCGTGGTCCGCCAGAATCCGCAGTGACACGTCGGCCCGCTCGGATGCCCCGTACTCGAGCCTCGTGTACCTCTCCGCAGTGCGGAGGACCTCGCGGGTGGTGTCGATGTCGAAGACCGAAGCGACCTCCTGCATGACTGCGGCGATCCGGTCGAGACCCATCCCCGTGTCGATGTTCTTGGCCGGGAGGTCCCCTACCACGTGATAGGGCTCGTCCTGGATGTTCTGCATGAAGACCAGGTTCCAGATCTCGACGTAGCGGTCCTCGTCGCCGCCGATCGGCCCCCCATGCTCGCCAAACTCGGGGCCCTTGTCGTAGAAGATCTCCGAGCTGGGGCCGCATGGGCCGGGGACTCCCATCTGCCAGAAGTTATCCTTGCCGCCGCGCTGCACCCGCTCGGCCGCAACACCGACACCATCGATCCAGATGTCCGCCGCCTCGTCGTCACTCTCGTGGACGGTGAACCAGAGTCGGTCGGCGTCGAGACCAAGCGCCTCGGTGACGAACTCGAACCCCCAAGGAATCGCCTTCTCCTTGAAGTAGTCACCAAAGCTGAAGTTCCCCAGCATCTCGAAGAACGACAAATGACGCTGCGTGGTCCCGATGATGTCGATGTCGACCGTCCGGACACATTTCTGGACCGAGACGGCCCGCGGCCACGGCGGCTCCTCCTCACCGAGGAAGTAAGGTTTGAACGGGACCATTCCCGCATTGGTCACCAAGAGGGTTGGGTCGACCGGGATCAACGACGCCGAGGGCCGGTAGATGTGATCCCTGGCCTCGAAGAAGTCGATGAACGCCTGGCGGATCTCCTGACTCTTCACGTCGGATCCGCTCCCTCTTCGTCACGACGGGCCTCGGCCGCCGCGGTCAAACCGATTCCCAACTCGGAGAGTTGATCTTCCTCCACCGATGTCGGCGCCCCGCTCATCGGGTCGGCGCCCGTCTGGGTCTTGGGAAAGGGTATGACCTCTCGGATCGACGTCTCACCCTGCAGCACCATGACCAGACGGTCGATCCCGAAGGCGAACCCCCCATGGGGCGGGGTCCCGTACTCGAGGGCCTCGAGGAACCAGCCGAAGCGTCGCTCTGCGGTCTCGGCATCGATGCCGAGTATCTCGAATACCTGTCGTTGCACCGTCGGGTCGTGGATCCTGATCGAGCCGGACCCGAGCTCTACCCCATTGAGCACGACGTCGTAGGCGTTCGATATCGCACTCTCCGGATGCTCCCGCATCTCGTCGATGGACACCGGCGAGGTGAACGGGTGATGCGAGAAGGTGATCGAGCCGTCGTCGTCCTCCTCGAATAGGGGAAAGTCGACTACCCAGAGAAGGGAGAGCTCGTCATGACCCTCGGGTCGCCCCAAATCGTTGCGCAGCGAGCCGAGGACCTCGACGGTCGTCTTCCACCGCCCCGCGACGATGAGGATGACATCCCCGGGCGCTGCGCTCATCGTCTTCTTGATCGCATCTTGTTCGGTTTCGCTGAGGAACTTGGCCATCGGGGAGCGCAGCGAGCCGTCGTCCTCCACGATCATCCACAACAGCCCCTCGGCGCCCAGCTCCTTGGCCCGATCGACAAACGCATCGGCCCGGGCGCGGGACCACTCCCTGCTGCCTGTGTTGATGCCACGAACCGTTCCCGCGGCTTCGAGGGCGCCCTTGAAGACCCCGAATGTCGTGTCCTGGAGGTGGTCGGTCAGGTCGACGATCTCCATCCCGAAGCGAAGGTCGGGTTTGTCCACTCCGAATCGGTTCATGACCTCGTGCCAGCTCAATCGGGGAAGTGGGAGCTCGAGCTCTTCGCCGCGCAGCTCGCTGACCACTGCCGCCAGCACCTCCTCGATCACCTCGAGGACCTCCTCCCGCCCCCAGAAAGAGCCTTCCATGTCGAGCTGGGTGAATTCCAGCTGGCGGTCGGCGCGGAAGTCCTCGTCGCGGTAGCAGCGGGCGATCTGGAAGTAGCGCTCCACCCCGGAGATCATCAGGAGCTGTTTGAACAGTTGGGGGGACTGGGGCAATGCGTAGAACTCGCCCTGCCGGAGACGAGAGGGGACCAACATGTCGCGGGCGCCCTCGGGGGTCGAGTTGATGAGGGTCGGTGTCTCCACCTCGAGAAAGCCCAAGTCATCGAGGGTACGGCGTATGGCAGCCGTGGCCCGGGAACGGGCCCGCAGGTTGGCCGCCATCCGGGGGCGGCGCAGGTCCAGATAGCGGTGTTCGAGCCGGACTCTCTCGTCGACCTCGGTGCGGTCGTCGATCATGAAGGGAAGGGTCTTGGCAGGGGCGAGGACCGTGACCGCCTCGGCACCGATCTCGACGAGACCGGTTGCCAGGTCCGGGTTCTCGGTCCCCTCAGGGCGTTTACGCACCGTCCCGGTCACCTGGACGCAGTACTCCATCTTGAGCTCTTCGATCGTGGGGTGCTCGGCGGGATCGGCCACCACCTGGACGATGCCGGTGGCGTCACGCACGTCGAAAAAGGCGATGCCGCCATGATCGCGGCGTCGCTGCACCCACCCGGCGATGGTGACCTCGGCGTCGATGTCCGACGTTGCCACCGTCCCCGCACCGTGGGACCTCATCGGTTGAACCAACTTGGGACCTCCTCGAGCGAGAGCTCGGCCCGCTCGTCCTTTCCCTGGATGTCGACCAGGTGACCATCGCCCCTCCACACCACGATCACCGGCGCCTCGAGTCGTTTGGCGCTGCGGAACTGTGCCCTCACCGAGCGCCCCTCGGTGTCGAAGTCGACACGCACCCCTGCTGCCCGCAGTCTGGAGGCGACCTCGAGCCCGTCCTCGGGGCCGGTCTCCGACACCAGGTAGGCGTCGAGGTGGGGCCTGGTCGGATCACCCAGGGCCAGCATGATGCGATCGATCCCCAATGCAAACCCGACCCCAGGGGTGGGGCGTCCTCCGATGGCGCCGGCTAGACCGTCGTAACGACCTCCTCCCCCCACCGCGTTCTGGGCGGCGTCGAGACCCGTGGCCAGGTACTCGAAGGCGGTCCTGGTGTAGTAGTCGAGCCCGCGCACCAGTTTGGAGTCCTCCTCATAGGGGATTCCCAGCGACTGGAGACCGTCTTTCACCGCGGCATAGTGATCGGAGCAGGCTGCACAGAGATGATCGATGCTCCGTGGCGCATCGGCCACCGTCTCCCGGTCGACTCTCGAGTCGAGCACCCGCAAGGGGTTGCGGTCGATGAGACCCACGCCGTCGGGGCTCAGCTCTGACTCCCGACCACGCAGATACTCACGCAGAGCGGCGACGTACCCTGGGCGGCAGACGGCATCCCCTATCGAGTTGAGCAGCAAGGCCACCTCGGAGAGCCCGGTGTCGGTGATGTAGCGGAAACCGAGTTCGATGACCTCGACATCGGCGATCGGGCTCGCCGTGTCGAGGTGCTCCACGCCCACCTGCCAGAACTGACGTCGTCTCCCCGCCTGGGGCCGCTCGTATCTGAAGAAGGGACCCGAGTAGGCGCCTTTCCACACGCCCTGATGGCCCGAGTCGAGGTAGGCGCGCACCACTCCGGCGGTCCCCTCCGGGCGGAGCGTCACCGAACGGCCCCCCTGGTCGGTGAAGGTGTACATCTGCTTGGTGACCATCTCGCTGGTGTCGCCAACTCCCCGCTCGAACAGCTCGGTCGACTCGAAGATCGGCAGGCTGACCAGCGGGTATCCGTAGCGCTCCGACCAGGTCTCCCATGAGCGCAGGGCATCACGCCACGCCTGGGACCGGGGCGCGATGATGTCGTCGGTGCCTTTCGGGGGCTGGAAGCTCATGGATTGGGCGGTCACGTTACCGGTGGTCCCATCAGAGCAGGTGTCGATGCCGTCTCCAACCCTCAGAGACGTCCTAGGCCCACTCGCCGCGGAACGGATTTGTCCTCCGCTCTCGTCCAATGGTGGTTTCCGGGCCGTGCCCAGGTAGAACCGTCACGCCGTCACCGAGCGTCATCACCTGCTCACGCATCGATGTCATCAACTGCTCGAAAGAGCCACCCGGCAGATCGCTGCGCCCGATGCTCCCTGCGAAGAGCTGGTCACCGCTGAAAAGCACTCCCTCGGTCTCGTGGTAGAAGCAGCAATGGCCCGGGGTGTGCCCTGGGGTGTGTCTCACCTGGAGCGGGATCCCGGCCAGTTCGAGCAGTTGCCCATGCTCCAGCCGCTCGAGGCGATCGGGCGTCTCATAGGAACCGGGTGGGCTCATGCCGAAGAGCGCCCTCAGCTGCTCGGTGGGATGGAGGGTGAGGAAGTCGTCATCAGGGTGAACGTAGGTGACTGCACCCGACTGGGCCGCCAGCTTGCCCGCTCCCCCGGTGTGGTCGACGTGGCCGTGGGTGAGCAGGATGGCGACGACGGTCAAGTCGAGCCGCGCGATGTGCCGCCCGATCTCGTCGGGGTCGGGGGGCGCATCGACCAGGATCGCCTCACCGGTGCCCACCGACGCCAGATAGGCATTGGTGTCGGCCATCCAGGCCGGTATCCGCTCGATCCTCACTATGAGGCTGCCGGGTCGTTGGCGAGCCGGAATGCGGTGTAGACCCCATCGACCCCACGAATGTCGGTGAGCAACCGTGGCAGCTGGCTGGGGTCGGACAGCTCGACCTCGTACTTGAGGACGGCCACCCGGTCCTCGTTGGTGTTGGTCGACGAGGCAGTGATATTGCCCCCGGTGTCGGAGACCACCGAGGTGACGTCTCTCAGCAATCGCGCTCTGTCGAGAGCCTCGACCTGGATCCAGACGACGAACGCCCCCGAGATGTCGGTGGGCCAGCTCACCTCCACCGTCCGCTCCCGACGCTCGGTCAAGGAGGCCACGTTGGTGCAGTCCGAGCGGTGAACCGAGACCCCCCGTCCCACAGTCACGTATCCCACTATCGGGTCGCCCGGCACCGGGGAGCAGCACTGTGCCAACTGGACGAGCATGTCGTCCTGACCTTCGACCACGACATGCGCCGACTCCGAGGGGCGACGTCGTTTCGGGGGACGGAACAGGTCGTCATCGGACTCGGGTACCAGACGCCGGTGCAGACGCACCGCCACCGAGTCGATGGACACGTTGCCTTCGCCCACCGCCACCTGCAGGGCCTGTCCATCTCGCTGCCCGAGCTCCTCGGCGATGGCATCGAGATGCTTGGCCTGCTCGGAGGCCGACAACTCGGCCGCCTCCTTCTTGAACAGGCTCTGAATCTGATCCTTGCCTTCGGTGAGGGCGTGGCCCCTTCTCTCCCTCTGGAACCAACTCTTGATCTTGGTCTTGGCCTTGCCCGTTCTCACGAACTTCAGCCAGTCCCGTGACGGTCCGGCATCTGGTGAGTTCGAGGTGAGGATCTCGACGATGTCACCAGAGTCGAGACGGGTGGAGAGGGGGACCAGTCTCCCGTTGACCTTGGCCCCCACACAACGATGCCCCACCTCGGTGTGCACCGCATAGGCGAAGTCGACCGGGGTGGCGCTCTTGGGAAGCTCCTTGACGTCGCCGCCCGGGGTGAGGACGAACACCTCGTCGAGGTACAGGTCCATCTTCAGGTTGGCGAGGAACTCCTCGGGGTCCTCGTCGAAGGAGTCGAACTCCATCAACGACGATGCGGAGAGGTCGCCTTCCTTGTAACGCCAGTGGGCGGCGATCCCGGACTCGGCGCGGCGGTGCATCTCCTCGGTGCGGATCTGGATCTCGAGCGGCTTGCCGTCGGGACCGATGACGGTGGTGTGGAGCGACTGGTACAGGTTGATCTTGGGCATGGCCACGTAGTCCTTGAACCGCCCCGTCACCGGGACCCAGTGACTGTGGACCAGACCGAGGGCTCCATAACAGTCCCGGGTGTTCTGGGTGATGATGCGGATACCGATCAGGTCGTGGATGTCCTCGAACGGCCGATTCTGCTCCATCATCTTGCGATAGATGGAGAACTGGTGCTTGGGTCGACCGGTGACCTCGGCCTCGATGCCGGAGTCCGCGAGCATCCCACCGATCTCGGCGGTCATCTTCTCGATGAACGCCTCGCGCTCGGGGGCGGCCTCGGTGAGCTTCGCCTGTATTTCAGCGTTGGGCCCCGGGAAGAGGATCGCAAAGCAGCGGTCCTCGAACTCGTGTTTTATCTCCTGGACGCCGAGCCGGTGCGCCAGGGGCGCATAGATATCAAGGGTCTCCCGGGCCACCCTCACCTGTTTGGCCTCTCGCAGGGCGTGCACCGTGCGCAGGTTGTGGAGACGATCGAACAGCTTGATGATCAGCACCCGCACGTCGCGTGCCATGGCGACGACCATCTTCCGGATGCTCGCCGCCTGTGCTTGTTCGCGGTTGGAGTAACGGACCCGGTCGAGCTTGGTCACCCCATCGATGAGCTGAGCTATGTCCTGGCCAAATGTCTGCTCTACCTCCATCAAGGTCAGAGGGGTGTCCTCGACGGTGTCGTGGAGCAGGGCGGCGGCAAGGGTGTCGGAGTCCAGGCCGTACTGGGCCAGCATGTATGCCACGGTCGTGGGATGGGTGATGTAGGGATCGCCGGTCTTTCTCACTTGGCCCTCATGGGCGTTGGCCGCCGTCTCGTGGGCGCGTCGGAGCAGGTCGACGTCTCCGTCGGGGTAGTGGGCCTCGAACGCGCGGAGGACATCGGCCAGCGCGGCCGACGTCACCTGTTCAGTCGTACCGGAGAAGGGCATGGATGGGGACATGGTCGATCTTGTCTGCACCCCCCAAGAAGACGAGCTCTATGAACACCGACAGGGCGATCACATCGGCGCCCACGTTTCTGAGAAGCTGGACGGCGGCGGCGGCGGTGCCCCCGGTGGCGATCACGTCGTCGACGAGGAGGACCTTCTCGCCATCGAGCACCGCGTCGGTGTGGACTTCGAGGGCGTCGATCCCGTACTCGAGCTCGTATTCCTCCCTGACCGTCTCATAAGGGAGCTTTCCGGGCTTGCGCAGTGGTATGAACCCGGCGCCGATCCGGTCGGCGACCGGGGTGGCGAGGGTGAACCCTCTGGCCTCGATCCCTGCCACCTTGGTTATGCCCTGGCCCAGAAATGGCCCGGACATGGCATCGATCAGATCGCGGAATGCAGCGGCATCGCCCAACACCGGGGTGATGTCCTTGAAGACCACACCCTTTTCGGGAAAGTCGGGGATGTCTCGGATGAGGTCTTCGAGTTGGCTCACCCCCAAAGTCTACGACCAGCGCGGCGTCTTCCCGAGCTGAAACGGTTTAGACGCCGTCTCCGACGCGTGTTCCGATGGCACGCTTGGACAGTCGAATTTGGCCGTCTTCTACTCTGAGCACGACGCTGTCCTCATTCATGGAGAGCACGGTGCCATGAATGCCTCCAATGGTGCGCACCTCGTCACCTACGGCCAGGCTCTCAGCCATCTCCTTCTGAGCCTGGCTGCGTTTGCGCTGGGGGCGGATGATCAGGAAATAGAAGACGACGACCATCAGGGCCAGGAAGAGAAGGGAGGGCAATGCGCTTCCCGACGCCTCCTGGGCGAACAGGACTGAAGTCACGGTTCCTCCGGGAGTGGGTGTTTGGCGCGAGGTTAGGCCGCGTGGGGAACCTAGGTCGAACCGCTCGGGCGTGTGGCCCGGACCGCGGTCACGTATTCTGCGAAGCGACCCGCTTCGATCGTCTCTCGGCTATCGGCGACCAGGTCGAGCACGTAGGCCAGGTTGTGAATAGTGAGCAACCGATGGGCGCTCAACTCGTTCATCCGGACGAGGTGACGTAGATATGCCCTGCTGTAACGACGACAGGTGAGACAACCGCATTCGTCATCGAGGGGCCCGGCGTCGTCGGTGAAGTCGACCCGATTGACGTTGAAGTCTCCGGTCCGGCTCAGGGCGCGCCCATGTCGAGCAAGACGGGTTGGGATCACACAGTCGAAGAGGTCGGCTCCTCTTCCGATGGCGTCGAGCAGGCCCTCGGTGTCCCCGAGCCCCATCAGATAGCGAGGTTTGTCGTCGGGCAGCTCGGCCACCGCCGCCTCGAGGGCGGCATTGCGTTGCTCGGCGGGCTCACCGACCGAGAGCCCCCCGATAGCCAACCCGTCGAATCCGAGGGCCGCGGTCTGCCGGGCGCTCTCCGCCCGTAGATCGAGGTCGACCCCACCCTGCACGATCCCGAACAGGGACTGGTCATCACGGGTGTGCGCCCCCAGGCACCGCTCTGCCCACCGCAGAGTGCGGCGCATCTCGGTCTCCACCAGCTCTCGTGACGCCGGCAAGCCGACGCACACATCGAGCGCCATGGCGATGTCGGGGCCGAGACGCTCCTGAATCGATACCGCCCCCTCGGGGGTCAGCTGCACGGTGGCACCGTCGTAGATCGAGGCGAAAGTCGCCCCCTGTTCGGTGATCTCGGGCTCCAGTGAGTAGATCTGGAAACCCCCCGAGTCGGTGAGGATCGGGCCGTGCCAGTTCATGAACCCATGCAAGCCGCCCATGTCCGCGATCAGCTCGGCGCCTGGCCGAAGCATGAGGTGATATGTGTTGGAGAGGATGATCTCCGCCCCCACCGCGAGCAGGTCGTCGTTGTCGACTGCTTTCACCGCGGCCCTGGTACCCACTGGCATGAAGGCAGGGGTGCGCACCGCGCCGTGTGGGGTGTGCATGATCCCGGATCGGGCGGCACCGTCGGCGGCCTCGGCGGTCCAGGTGACGGCGGGCATCGGGTCAGGCTAGGTGTCGGTGCGCTCGACCAGCATTGCGTCGCCAAACGAGAGAAACCGGTAACCCCTCTCCAGCGCAGTCTCATAGGCTCCCCGCCAGGCATTACCCATGAAGCCCGCCAACAGCACGAGCAGGGTCGAACCGGGAAGATGGAAGTTGGTGACGAGGACGTCGACCACCGAGAACACACTCCCCGGCTTGAGGAAGAGATCGGTTCGTCGTTCTGCGGCGCTGACCCCGCCCTTGCCGTCGGCCATCGCCTCCAGTGTCCTCACCACCGTCGTCCCTATCGCCACCACCCGGCCACCCCGATCACGGGTTTCGTTGACCGCCCTGGCGGTCGCCTCCGGAACCGAGCACCATTCCGAGTGAATCCGGTGGTCGTCGATGTCGTCCACCGTCATCGGGCGAAAGGTGTCCATCGACACGTGCAAGTCGACGGTGGCGATCCTGACACCCCGCCCGACGAGCCTCTTCTTCACCTCTTCGGTGAAATGGAGACCGGCGGTGGGCGCGGCCGCCGATCCCGGTTTGGCGGCGAAGATCGTCTGATACCGGTTGGGGTCGTCGAGTTGACCGGTGAAATAGGGAGGGAGCGGCATCGTCCCCTCGGCCTGGATCGCGGTCTCGGGGTCTTCGACGTCGAGGGTGACCCCGACACGGCCTTGGTCAGGACCCTCGACGATGGTGGCCGAAAACCCTTTGAAGTCGATAACCACCCCGGGACGGAGCCTTCGTGCAGGTCGGGCCAGCGCCTCCCACGACCCGTCGTCTCTCCGGTCGAGCATCAGTAACTCGACCTCGCCACCGGTGGCTCTCCTGGTGCCGGTGAGCCTCGCCGCACGCACCCTGGTCTCGTTGACGACGATCAAGTCGTCGGGATCGAGGAGATCGGCCATGTCGAGGAACCGGTGGTCGGTCATATCTCGCATGTCGAGGAGACGTGAGTCGTGTCTCGGCTCGATGGCGCCTTGGGCGATCGACTCGACCGGCAAGTGGTACTCGAACTCCGAGACCTTCAGAGGAGGGTTCCCTGGGGGTCGGGTGGTCGTCCGATGCCGAGATGGGCGTAGGCGTTGGCCGTGGCCACCCGGCCACGAGGTGTCCGCTTGATCAGCCCTGATTGGAGGAGAAACGGCTCGTAGGCGTCTTCGACGGTCTCCGGCTCCTCGCCGACGGCGATGGCAAGCGTCGACAGCCCGACCGGGCCACCGGCGAACTTGTGGACGATCGAGTCGAGAATCGATCGGTCGACCTTGTCCAGCCCCAGACTGTCGACCTCGTAGACCTCGAGCGCCTCCGCCGCCACCTCGGCTGTGATCCTGCCCGACGCCCGGGCCACGGCGTAGTCACGAATCCTGGCCAGGAGACGGTTGGCGATGCGAGGGGTCTGTCTGCTCCGTTTGGCGATGGCGGCTGCCGCCTCCACCTCGATCTCGACATCGATGATGGTTGCGGACCGTTTGATGATCTTGGTCAGTTCGTCGGGGGCGTAGAAGTCGAGGCGCTCCTCGATGCCGAACCGGTCTCGCAGCGGCGCAGTCACCTTTCCCTTGCGGGTGGTGGCTCCGACCAAGGTGAACTTGGGCAAGTCGATGCGAATCGACTGCGCGGTCGGGCCTTTGCCGAGGACCACATCGAGCTGAAAGTCCTCCAAAGCCGGATAGAGCACCTCCTCCACGGCCCGGGGAAGACGATGGATCTCGTCGATGAAGAACACGTCGTGAGGCTGGAGATTGGAGAGGATGGCGGCGAGATCCCCCGGTCGCTCCAACGCCGGGCCCGATGTCACCCGAAAGCTGACGCCCTTCTCGGCGGCGATGATCCCGGCGAGGGTGGTCTTACCGAGACCGGGCGGGCCGGAGAACAGAACGTGGTCGAGGGCGCGGTCCTCGGTGATGGAGGCGTCGAGTGAGATCTGAAGACGCTCCTTCACCTGCTCCTGACCGACGAAGTCCACGAGCTTTCTCGGACGTAGCGAGATCTCCTCTTCGTCAGCGACAGTGGGTCTGAGCAGGCTCTCTTCGCGGCTCATCTACCTGCCCAGCCTTTGCAGGGCAGCCTTCACTTGAGCCTCGATCGGCTCGCCGGGGTCGAGGTCCCCGATTACTGCGTTGATCTCAGCCGTGGTGTACCCGAGACTTTCGAGTGCCTGTCTCACCCCGCCCATGGAGGCGCTTCCCACCACGTCGGTCTCCCTGCCGGCCAGCTTGGGCCCTAGCTCGAGGACGATCTTCTGTGCTCCCCGCTTCCCCACACCCGGGGCGATGGTCAATGCGTCGGGGTCCTCGCTGGTGATCGCCCTGACGATCTCCTCCGCCCTCATCGAGGCCAACATCGCCATGGCCACCTTGGGACCCACTCCACTCGCGGTGAGCAGGACACGGAAGAGCTCTCGATCGGATTCGGAGGCGAATCCGTAGAGGGTGATCTCGTCTTCGCGCACGTGGGTGTGGGTGTGGACCACGATCTCCTCTGAGATTCCGGGCAGCGCGGCCAGGTCTCTGGTGGTCATCGCCACCTCATAGCCCACTCCCCCGACGTCGATGACGATGCCTGACTCCCGGGTGGCGACGAGGACACCACGCAGTCGGCCGATCATCGGCTCGCCTCCAGCGGGGCCGCTCGCAAATGGCAGAGGGCGAGGGCGAGGGCATCAGCGGCGTCGGCCGGCCGGGGAGCGTCTTTGAGCCGAAGCAGTCGGGCCACCATTCTCTGCACCTGGTCCTTGTTAGCCGATCCGTCACCGGTGACGGCTGCTTTCACCACCGTCGGCACATATTCGTACACCGCCACACCGGCATCGGCTGCGGCGAGGAGGACGACCCCCGAGGCCCGCCCCACCGACATCGCCGTCTGCAGATTGCGATTGGTGAACACGGTCTCGATGGCGATGGCGTCCGGTTCGGTGTCGGCGATGACCTGGGTCAACCCGCGATGGAGCTCGGCGAGTCGCTTCGGGGTGGGGATGTCCTTGTCGGTGCGGATTACCCCGGCTCGATGGGCCGTGGGCGGGTAAGAGCCCTCGACCAGGCCGTAGCCGGTGGTCGAGAGGCCAGGATCGATGCCCAGGACGAACATATGTTCTAGACGGTAATGGGCTTGGAGATGGTTGACGGGTTTCTGTGGGGAATTTGCGAGGGCGGGGGCGGTGTGCCCCTAGCTACTCCCAACGGTGAATAGGGATGGGGGTGTGGGGTCGAGTCGGGTCGGCGGAACACCCGGTTGTGGGGTGGTCCGGTGATGTGCCAGCTGTGTTCGTGGAGGAACCGGTGATGGAATCCGCATAAGAGGATGAGGTTGTCTAGGTCGGTGGGCCCGCCTTGGGCCCAGGAGATGATGTGGTGGATTTGCAGCCAGCGGGTGTGTCTGCATCCGGGATGTTGACACCGGTGGCCGTCCCGCTGGTAGACCAGGTCTCTCAACCACTTGGGGATCTGTCGGCTGGCCCGGCCGATGCCGATGACTTGTTGGCCGTCTCGGATGATGGTGCGGATCACCGGATCACAGCAGAGCCGTTGCGCGGTGGTGTTGGGGATCATGACCCCATTGTCCAATTCGGCGGTCCCGTCGCCCTCTGTGGTGAGGGATTCGAGGTCGGCGAACAGGTTGACCTGATTGGGCCCGCCGTTGTGGTCTCCGCTGGTGGCGGCGAGTTCGGTGAGGGCGTCGGCGGCCCGGGTCTCATAGGCGTCGAACATTCCGGTCTCCGGGTTGGGAGGTATCCCGTCGAGGCGGGTGTCGATGGCCTCGTCGAACAGCTTCCCGGCTTCGGCGGGGAGATTGCCTCGGAACCGGAGCTCTGATGCGTCGAGATTCCATTGCCGAACCAGTCTGCGTCGCTCCCACACCAACCTGGCCTCGGATTCGGTGATGCCCCTATGTCGGCGGGCAGCCCGATCCAGGGCAGCATTAGACCAACCCAGTGTCTCATCGATCAGCTCGGCTTCATTCTCGGGGGTGGCCATCCGGGAGACCGCATCCACCTGATCCAAAGACAACCCACCAGACCCAAACCTCTCCGAGAGCACCGGAAGACCAGCCAGCCGGCGGGCAACCCCCACCAGCTGCACCGCGGTGTCATGACGGACCCGCAGCCGGGCCGCCACCCAGTCGACCAGACTCCGAGCCCCATCGCCCATCCACGACTGACGCTGGTCCACCACCCTAATCAGCTCACACACTCTGGCCAGACCCGCCGATGCCAGACCGGCGAAATGGTCCAACCCCTCATCGATCTGGTCGTTGGATGCCTCTTCCCATTCCATATCTCGAACATACGTTCGAGCCACGACAAATTCAAGAGGGTCGTTGGCGATTCCTGAAAAAATGTCGGCGCTCGATATTTGGCTCCGCTCTGTCGGCTGGACATCACGACCGAGACTGGTCATCGTCGCAACCGTTTGACGATGTGGCATTCGCGTCCCGGCCGCTACGACTCGATCGAGATCAGTCGCCCAGATCACTGAATCTTGTGCGAAGCTCGCTAGCTCAACTCATCCACGACAGACCGGAACTCATCAAGCGCCCAACGAGAACCGCTCCGCCAGACTCGCGAACTGATCCCGAAACGTCCGCCGCGCCAGCATTGGGTAGAGCCATTTCGCCAAGCCTGGCTTGCGTTTGAAGGTGGCAGTGGTCTCTTGGGTCACCGTCGATCCCCCATCGGCGGGCTCCACCCGCAGCACCACATGCCGCACCTGGAAGCGATCCTCGACCTCCCACGCGATGCTGTTCTCCCCCACCGATAACACCCCGACCTCGACGTCCGAGTCGAGGCGGCGACCCCGCATCTCCACCGACTGGCGAAAGCGGAATCGGGACCCGACACTCACCCCGTTACCGGCGACCTGCTCGACATCGGTGACATTCGGGCACCACTCGGGATCGTTTCTGGTGTCGGAGACGTAGGCGAACACCTCATCAGGTTGAGCCGGGACGAACACGGAGACGGTGACCGGTCGCACCTGATAGCTCATGGCAACTCCTCCGGCATCACGTAGCTCGACATAGCGTTCGCCCCCAGACGCTGGGGAGTCCCGTCAAGATGCTCGTCGAAGAAGTCGCGATCTTCTCCAAGACTGGCGCTCACGCCTCGGCCAAGACTTTCTCCATCACCGAGTCGTCGATGTCGTAGTTGGAGAAGACAGCCTGCACGTCGTCGAGATCGTCGAGGGCATCGATCAAACGCAGCACCTGCTTGGCTGCAGCCTCCTCCACGGGCACCAGGTTGGAGGGCAACTGGGTGACGTCGGCGGACTCCACCTCGATTCCCCCACCGACCAGCGCATCCTTGACCGCCCGCATACCCCCTGCCTCGGTAACCACCTCGAACATCCCCTCACCGGCCTCCCTGACATCCTCGGCGCCGGCCTCGAGGGCAGCCAGCAGAACCTCGTCCTCGTCGCCGGTAGCGAGGATCACGCCCTTCTGCTCGAACAGGTAGCCGACCGAGCCCGGCTCCCCCAGATTGCCGTTGTGACGGGTGAAGGTCGATCGGACATCGGAGGCGGCACGGTTGCGGTTGTCGGTGAGCACCTGCACATAGAGGGCGACCCCTCCAGGGCCGTACCCCTCGTAGTAGTACTCCTCATAGGTGGCCCCCTCGACCTCACCAGTGCCCCGCTTGATCGCTCGCTCGATGTTGTCGTTGGGCATCGACGCCGTTTTCGCCTTTTCGACGGCGGTGACAAGAGTCGGGTTGAACTCGACGCTCCCTCCCCCTTCACGCGCCGCCACCTCGATGGCCTTGGCCAGCTTGCCGAACAGCTTGCCCCGGGCCGCGTCCTGACGGCCCTTGCGGTGCTTGATGTTGGCCCATTTGGAGTGTCCGGACATCACAAACCTCAGATCAGATCGAGCAGCATCCGGTGAAGTCGGTCATCGCCGGTGAGCTCGGGATGAAACGATGTAGCCAGTATCCGGTCCTGACGGACCATGACCGGATGCGCCTGGATCGTTGACAGTACCTCCACCTCGGAGCCGACCTTCTCGATCCACGGCGCCCGGATGAACACGGCGTGGAAAGGGGATTCCAGACCTTCGATGTCGAGGTCGGCCTCGAACGACTCGTTCTGGCGTCCGAACGCGTTGCGCTTGACCACCACGTCGAGGGCTCCGATCAGAGGTTGATCGCCTTCGGTCACCGCACCGGCGAGGAGGATCATCCCGGCACAAGTCCCGTAGACCGGCAAACCGGAGTCGACGGTCTCACGCAGGGGCTCGAGGAGTCCGAATCTGGCGGCCATCTTCCCGATGGTCGTCGATTCACCGCCAGGCAGGACGAGGGCGTCGACCGACTCCAGGTGCTCGGGCTTGTTGACCGCAAGTGTCTCGACACCGAGCGACTCGAGGATCCTCATGTGCTCTCGCACATCGCCCTGCAGGGCGAGGACCCCGACCGGGCTCATCTCACCAACCTCTTCGGGCGAGTTGCTCGGCCTCCGGGAGGGTTTCCATCTCCAACCCGGGCATGGCGGCGCCGAGCCCACGGGAGACCTTGGCGACCACGTCTGGCTCATTCCAGAAGGTGGTGGCCTCGACGATGGCCCGGGCATAACCCTCCGGGTCCGAGCTCTTGAAGATCCCGGAGCCGACGAACACGCCGTCGACGCCGAGCCCCATCATCAGAGCCGCATCGGCAGGGGTGGCGATCCCACCGGCGGCGAAGTTGACCACCGGCACCTTGCCGGTCTCGGAGACCTCCCGCACCAGTTCGTAGGGCGCCCCCATGTCACGTGCGGCTGACATCAGCTGCTCTGGACCCATGGCGACGACGGCATGAATCTCGTTGGTGAGCGTCCTCATGTGACGGACTGCCTCGACGACGTTGCCGGTCCCGGCTTCACCCTTGGTGCGGATCATCGCAGCCCCCTCGCCGATCCGGCGGAGCGCTTCACCGAGGTTGCGCGCCCCGCAGACGAACGGGGTGGTGAAAGCCCATTTGTCGACGTGGTGCTCTTCGTCAGCCGGGGTCAGGACCTCGGACTCGTCGATGTAGTCGATGCCGAGGGACTGGAGCACGGCGGCCTCGGCGAAGTGGCCGATGCGGCATTTGGCCATGACCGGGATGCTCACTGCGTTCTGGATCTCGGTGATCATGGCGGGGTCGGACATCCGGGCGACTCCGCCGTCCTTGCGAATGTCGGCGGGGACGCGCTCCAGCGCCATCACCGAGACCGCGCCCGCCTCCTCGGCGATCTTGGCCTGCTCGGCGTCGACGACGTCCATGATGACGCCGCCCTTCAACATCTCGGCCAGACCACGTTTGACCCGGTCAGTACCTGTCTCCACGAACTGCTGCTCCTTTGGGAAGACTCGAATTGTACTGCCCCGGGAGACTCTCTCCTAGGCGAGCGCCGCCAGGAAGACGTCTCGATAGTTCTCGGCCACGGTCGACCAGTCATATCGGGCCGCCCGAGCCGGTCCGGCCTCGGACAGGGCTCGACGCCGCTCCTCGTCGCGGAGAAGCTCGATCAGCTTCCAGGAGAGGTCGTCTGCGTTGCCTCTCTCGAAAAACACCGCCGATTCTCCGGCGACCTCCTTGAACGATGCCAGATCCGAGGCGACCACCGCCGCACCAGCGGCCATCGCCTCGACGAGGACGATGCCAAACGACTCTCTGCCGGTGTTGGGGGCCACGTAGATCGCCGCCGAGCCGAGCATCGATGTCTTGGTGGCGTCGTCGACCCTGCCCAGCCAGGTCACGCCCTCCGTCTCCCGGTGGGCGCCCATGACAACCAGCTCGGCATCCGGGACAGATCTCACCACGTCTTCCCAGGCCTCCAGGAGCAGGTCGAGGCCCTTGCGCGACTCGTCGCGGCCAAGAAAGATCACACGTCGCGGCCGGCGCTCGGCCCCGACCCTGAAGGCACCGACGTCCACGCCGTTGGGGATGATGGACACCTCCACGTCATCGGGCAGAGGGTCGCGGGCCGAGGATGACACCGCAGTCAACTTCTTCACATTGGGGCCGAGGACCTTCCCCAGCCATGACCCGATGAGGCCGTAGAGGCCGAGACCGAACAGACCGGGTGCGGCGTGGAACGTCGCCACGACCGGTGGGCCCGCGCGCAGCGCTCTCAGCGAGACGAACGGCATGAGCGGCTCGTGCACGTGGAGCAGGTCGAGGCCGTGCGCCGCCTCCTCGATCAGCCCGGCCACCCGGGGATCGGCCGACAGCGGAACGACCGAGCGGTTTCCTCGCAGTGAAACAGTGGAGCCCAGGTTCACCCCGGCGACGCCATCGGGAAGACCGGGCCCGATGACGCTCGTCTCCTCACCCAACTCACGGAGAGCCCGGGACAGACCCATGACCTGTGCCTGCACCCCGCCAGGCCTGGACAGGTCGTATGGGCAGACGACCCCGACGCGCATCTCAGCCCGACCCGGTGTCGGAGGGCCAGTTGGGGACGACCAGATGCCATTGCTGGGGAGCCTCGCTGATGATCTCCTCGAGCTCCTTGGCGAGGGTCTGGGTCATCGCCGCCACCTTCTCCGTCCTGTTCCCCTCTTCGGGGACGGGCAGGGCTTCGTGGACCACCACCCGGTAACCGCCGTCCCTGAAGTAGCAACCCACCGGGAAGAGCGGTGCGCCCGTCCTCACCGCGAGGGTGGCCGGACCAGGCGGGAGAGTCGTCGTCTCCCCGAAGAACTCCACGGCAACACCGTTGCCCTTCAGATCGCGATCCGAGAGCAGCGCCACCGCCTTGTTGTCGGCGATCGCCTGCTCCAGCTGCCTCATCACCTCGACCCTCCCGGTGGCGAGGACGATCTCGATGCCGAACTCAGCCCGCATCTCGGTGAACCAATCCGTGATCCGACGATTGGGGAGCACCTCGGCCACGGCCACGATCGGCACTCCCTCACTGACCGCGACCGGCGCCGCCGCTTCCCAATTGCCCATGTGGGGCAGGGCGACGATCATCCCGGTCCCGGCGTCGCGGGCGTCGAGGAGACGCTGCAGCCCTACGACCTCGGTCTCGGCCAACATGCCCTCGACTCGTTTCGCACGGGCCCAGATAGCCTCGGCGTAGTAACGACCGTAGGCCCGCATCATCTCGGCCGAGGCCGCCTCGACGTCTGCGCCGTCACCAAGCACCCGGCTCATGTGTCGCCTCGCCATCGACCTTCGGGTGCGGTCGACCGCTCCCCAGACGGTGCCGAACCCTCGACCGAGACTGCGGATCACGGGACCGGGCAGGGCACCGATCACACCCACCCCGGCTCGGAGACCGAGATATGCCAGAAGCTCCTTCATGAGATGGAGCGATAAGACCGTATGAACCGTATGAGAGCCGTCAGCCAGACGAGCACCACGAAGATCCAGAGCATCGGCTCGACGAATCCAAAGACGAGACCGGCGCAGAAGAGTATGAGACGCTCGGTCCTCCCCATGAGACCACCCTGGCCCTCCAAACCCTCGGCTTCGGCGCGGGCTCGCATGTAAGGGACCAACATCGCCCCACCCACGGCGAGCACGATGAGCAAGAGAAGTCTGGCTCGACCTTCCATGGCGAACGCCAGACCGGCAAACGCCGCGATCTCCCCCACCCGGTCGAATGCCGAATCGAGAAACGCACCTCGCGCCGAGACCATGTCCGAGGCCCGGGCGACGGCGCCATCGAGGCCGTCGAGCGCAGATCCCACCGCAATCACCCATGCGCCCGAGACCAGCCGGTCGGTGGCCACCATGACCGAGCCGGCCACCACCATGGCCAGGCCAAGGGTTGTCATCGCCGCCGGGGTCATCCCTATGGCGGCCAGCGCCCTACCCACGGAATCCAGGTAGCGGGTCACATGGGGACGGACCCGGGAGTCGATCACGGCGGAGAAAGTAGCACCCCTCTGGAAACGTCGTATACAACCAGCGTTAGGATCGGATTTTTACCCGAGGAGGTCCCGTGGTTCCCGAGAAGGTCCGAAACATCGCCCTGGTCGGTCACGGGGGCTGCGGGAAAACCACACTGGCCGAGGCCATGCTCTTCGTGGGAGAGGCGACCAAGCGCATGGGCTCGGTGGGACAGGGGACCACGACCTTCGACTACGAGCCGGAAGAGATCGACCGCGGCATCTCGCTCGGCCTGGCGGTGGCCACCGTCGATTGGAAGGGCACCCGGGTCAACATCATCGACTCCCCGGGTGCGAGCGAGTTCAGTGGAGATGCCCGCACCGCACTCCGCGCCGCCGACCTGGCCCTGTTCCTCGTCTCTGCGGTTGACGGGGTCGAGGTGCAGACCGAGGCGATGTGGCGGGCAGCTGAGGAAGAGGGAATTCCCAGGGCCATCGTCATAACCAAGCTCGACCGGGAAAGGGCCTCGTATGAGCGTGTCCTGGCCGAGCTCAGAGAGAGTTTCGGCAACTCGGTGGCCCCGATCCAGGTCCCTATCGGTGCCGAAGACGACCTGCGTGGAGTGGTGAGGGTGGCCACCGAGCGCGCCTACGAGTACGAACAGGGCTCGTCCACAGGCAAGCAGATCGACCTGCCAGACGAGGTGGCCAATCTGGTGCATTCGGCCCACACCGGGCTCATCGAGACGGTCGTCGAGACCGACGACGAGATGATGGAGGCCTACTTCGAGGGCAAAGAGCCCAGCCGCGAACAGTTCGTCGAGACGATCCATCACGGGATAGTCAACGGTGCAATCCACCCTGTGTTGGTGACCTCCGCGGAAAGACTCATCGGCATCGACCTCCTTTTCGAGTTCATCGCCGACTACGGGCCCAACCCCCTGGAGCGCGCCATCCCGCCACTCAGCCAAGGCGAGCCGCTTCAGCCCTCCGCTGACGGTCCCGTCCTGGCATATGTTTTCAAGACGTTCTCCGACCCGTTTGTGGGCAGGATCTCGCTGTTCCGCATCTACTCGGGCACCGCCAAGGCGGACCAGGAGCTCGAACTGGCCCGCGGTGGGAAGGTCCGGCTGCACAATCTCTTCAAACTCCAGGGCAAGGAGCACCACGATGTCGCCGACCTTCCGGTCGGCGGAATCGGAGCGGTGGCCAAGGTCGAAGACCTGCACCCGGGTGACACGCTGCGCACACCTGGGCTAGCCGCGGTGATCCAACCGGTGACCTACCCACAACCCGTCGCAGAATTGGCGATCAGCCCCCACTCCCATCACGACGACGAGAAGATGTCGACGGCGTTGCACCGGATCGAGGAGAGCGACCCGACCATCAGGGTGGAGCGCCGTGCCGAGACCGGCGAGACCATCCTCTCGGGGCTCGGCGACACCCACCTAGAGGTCACCCTGGCGAGGATCAAGCGGATGTTCGGTGTCCAGATCGACGCCACCACCCCCAAGGTTCCCTATCGAGAGTCGATCATGGCCACTGCCGAGGCCGAGGGGAAGCACAAGAAACAGTCAGGCGGCCGGGGGCAATTCGGGGTGGCACTGGTCCGATTCTCTCCGCGACCGAGGGGAAGCGGCTACGAGTTCATCGACTCGATCAAGGGGGGTTCCATCCCGAGAGGGCTGATCCCCGCGGTCGACAAGGGGATCCGGGAGGCTTTGGACCGGGGAATCCTGGCCGGATTCCCGGTGGTAGACGTCGCCGCCGAGGTGTACGACGGCAAGTACCACGCGGTGGACTCCGACGAGATGTCGTTTCGGATGGCGGGGATACAAGCGGTCCGTTCCGCCGGTGACAAGCTGCGTCCGGTGCTCTTGGAGCCGATCATGAGGATTGCTGTCACGGTTCCCGAAGACCACCTCGGAGACGTCATGGGCGATCTCAACTCGAAGCGGGGGAAGGTGCTCGGCCTGGAAGGCGAGGGAAACCTCCGGACCGTCAACGCCGAGGTGCCCATGGCCGAGATGCAGCAGTATGCAGCCGAACTGCGATCGTTGACCTCCGGTCGCGGCACGTTCGAGATGCAGTTCGACCACTACGAAGAGGTCCCGCACAATGAGGCTCAAGCCGTGATCGCCGCCCGCACCAACGACGAATAGCCGCCAGGGAAAGGATTGGAATGCCCGACGCAGTCTTTCGATATGGGGACGATGAGCTGACACTCCCGGTCAGCGACGGCACGGAGGGCGACATCGGGGTGGACATCTCCAATCTGCGCTCATCGCTGGGGGTGGTCACCCTCGACCGTGGTTTCGCCAACACCGCCGAGGGCACTTCCAAGATCACCCACATAGACGGTGAGGAGGGGATTCTCCGCTATCGGGGATATCCCATCGAGCAGCTCGCCGAGAAAGCCTCGTTCCTCGAGGTCGCCTACCTCCTCCAATACGGGGAGCTGCCCACCAAGAATGAGCTGGAGGCCTACGAGGAGTCGATCACCTATCACACCATGCTGCGCGAGGACATGAAACACCTCTTCGAGGCGTTCCCCCACAATGCTCACCCCATGCAGATCCTGGCATCGGCCACCTCGGCCCTTGCCACCTACTACCCCGACGCCCTCGACCCATTGGACGCCGAAGCCGTCGACGTCAGCTCGCGGCGTCTCATCGCCAAGACGCCGACCATGATCGCCTGGTCCTACAAATACTCGGTCCACCAGCCCTACGTCTTCCCGGACAACACCCTGGACTACTCGTCGAATTTCCTCAAGATGATGTTCTCGGTCCCGGCAGAGGACTACGAGCCCGATCCTGTGGTGGCCAAGGCACTGAACCTCCTGCTGGTCCTCCACGCCGACCACGGGCAGAACTGCTCGTCATCGGCGGTACGTCTGGTGGGCTCGGGCCACGCCAACATCTTCAGCTCCATCGCTGCAGGCATCGGCGCGCTGTCAGGGCCCCTCCATGGCGGGGCCAACGAGGTGGTGCTGGAGATGCTCGACCAGATCGTGGCCTCGGGGGACGACCTCGACACCGTCATCAGGCGCGCCAAGGACAAAGACGACCCCTTCCGTCTCATGGGTTTCGGTCACCGGGTCTACAAGAACTTCGACCCCAGGGCCACGATCATCAAGTCCTCGGCAGAAGAGGTGCTCGAATCGATGGGCATCGACGACCCGATTCTCGACCTCGCCCAACAGCTCGAGGAGGTAGCCCTCTCCGACGACTACTTCGTCGAGCGCAAGCTCTACCCCAACGTCGACTTCTACTCCGGCATCATCTACCGGGCGATGGGCTTCCCCACCGACACCTTCACGGTGCTGTTCGCCCTCGGCCGCCTGCCCGGCTGGCTCGCCCAGTTCAAAGAGATGACCCTCGACCCCAAGGCACGGATCTTCCGGCCTCGCCAGGTCTACACGGGCGCCGCCCCCCGGGACTTCCAGCCCATCGACCAGCGCTGAGATTCTCTACCCTGGGTTCGGGACGGGCTCTGGGCCCGCCCTGAACCCAGGGTTGGCGACAACCGACCCCGAAGCGGGATGTGATGGTCACCGAACCGATCATCGGGGACGAGGAGCAGCAGACGGGGCCGGTACCACCTACCGGTGCCAGAGCGAGGCTCCCATTCGTCGTCGGGGTGGTCCTGGTCGCGGTGGTGGTGTGGACGGGGCTCCTGGGCGGGCGGCCGGCGCCGTCGCAGGACGACGCTCTCCTCATCCCCCCGCTGGTGGCCTCCGGGCCCGCGCGAATCCGGTCTCCGATTCCTGCCGAGGTTGACGACGGGCACCTCTCCTGGCAGCGCGTGCCGCTCACCGACCACCGCCTGCAGGCTGCCGGTGAGGTGGCCGGCAGGCTGGTGCTGGCGCTCGAGGACCTCGACGGCACGTCCCGCATCGGCTTCGTCTCCCCTGCAGGACTCGTCGCCGGTACCGCCGTGACCTCGCCGGTCGACCAGGTCGCCTCCTGGAGGAACCGCCTGCTGCTGGTCGGCGCCGACGACGACGGACCTGTCCTGCACCTCCAGCACGCCGACGGGACACTGCGCCGGCTC